>JAWKTI010000005.1:300000-393139 GCA_041399155.1 Zavarzinella sp. | reverse complement strand
CACAGTGGAAACCTGGATTGCCGAAGGTGCCAAAGGCCCCGCACAGGCCGAAGTGGATACCGCAATTGCGAATCGCAGTAATCACTGGTCATTCCAGCCGATTCGCAATCCCCAGCCGCCGGTGGTTGCCAATGCTCAGTGGGTAAAGAATCCGATTGATCAATTTGTTCTGCACAGGCTGGAACAGGAAAAGATTGCACCGTCGCCCGCAGCAGACAAAGTAACTTTGCTCCGTCGCGTAACGCTGGACCTGACTGGCCTGCCACCGACACCAGAAGAAGTGGCTGCGTTTGTGCAGGACAACAGACCCGATGCGTACCAGCGTGTGGTGGATCGCTTGTTGAAGTCGCCCCACTATGGCGAGATGCAGGCACGCTATTGGCTGGATGCGGCACGCTATGCCGATTCCAATGGCTTTTCGATTGATAGTGCCCGCACGATGTGGAAGTATCGCGATTGGGTGATTGATGCATTCAACCGCGATATGCCATTCAGCCAGTTTACCATCGAACAACTGGCTGGGGACTTATTACCGAATGCAACGCAAAGTCAGTTGATTGCCACCGGTTTTCATCGCAATACTCTTCGCAACGAAGAAGGTGGTGTCGACCAGGAACAGTTTCGCGTGGAAGCAATTGTGGATCGGGTGAACACCACCGGTACTGTCTGGCTGGGGCTGACGATTGGCTGCTGTCAGTGCCACGATCATAAGTTCGATCCGATTTCCCAACGGGAATATTACCAGTTCTATGCATTCTTCAACCAGTGCGATGAACCAAACCTGGCAGTAGAAACCGCGGAAACGCGTGCAGCCAAGAAGAAAATCCAAACTGCTATCCAGGCACTGGAACACGAATTGAAATATCTGGACAGCACCACATTGGATCGCGTGGAACAGTGGCGTGGGGAAATCGCCGACGAAGATCGTGATCGGCTGCCCAAAAACTTAATGCAACTGTTATTACTGCCGCCAAATGGCCGCACACCTAAACAGGAAGCCACCTTACTGGCCAGTTACCGCCAGAACGAACAACTCCGTTACATCCTGGGCAATACCAATGGCTGGTCGGCTTTAACCAATATTTCTCTGCTGCAAATACGCACCAGCATGTATGCGGAACTGGCAAGGCTGGAGAAGTTGAAACCACAGACGATCAACGCCTTGATCATGAAGGAACGTACCACACCAAGAAAGACCACCGTGCTGATTGGTGGGGATTTCACCCGCCCTGGCGTTGAAGTGGGAACTGGTTTTCCGAAAGTGTTGCCCGCTGGGAAAGAGAACAACAATCGCCTCGATCTGGCAAAATGGATTGTCGATCCGGCAAACCCACTGACGGCCCGCGTGGTGGTGAACCGGTACTGGCAGCAATTCTTTGGCCTGGGGCTGGTCGAAACGGAAAACGATTTTGGCACCCAGGGAACATTGCCATCCCACCCGGAACTTCTGGATTGGCTGGCTACCAGCTTTAAGCAGAATAACTGGTCGGTGAAGCAGATTCATCGCTTGATTGTTACTTCAGCCACCTATCAGCAATCCTCTGCAGTGCGGGAAGAACTGGCCACTAAAGATGCCCGCAATCTGTTCCTCGCACGCCAAAACCGCTTGCGTGTACCAGCAGAAACAGTGCGTGATATTGCCCTGGCGAGTGCAGGGTTGCTCAGCCGGGAAATCGGTGGACCCAGTGTCTTTCCCCCACAACCAGAAGGGGTGTATCGTTTTACGCAGGTGAACAAAAACTGGAAAGCAGACATCGGTGCAAAGCGGCATCGACGTGGCATGTATACGTTTTTCTGGCGATCAGCACCACACCCACAGTTAGTGGTGTTTGATGCACCCGAAGGTAACACCACCTGCACCCGACGAAATCGTTCGAACACTCCGTTGCAGGCACTGACCCTGCTGAATGATTCTGCATTTCTGGAATACGCCCAGGCACTTGCCGGGCGGATCAAAAATCACCCGTCTGATCGTTTGGAAGAGAAAATTGATTATGGGTTTCAACTGTGCCTGGCACGCACGCCGAATACGCGGGAACGTGCCCGCCTGATTCAATTTGTGGAAGAGCAACAAGCCTATTACGAAACCCAGGCAGCGGAAGCACAAAAACTATCGCCAGGCGATCCCACGCTGGCACCGTGGATTATGTTAAGCCGCGTGCTGCTGAATCTGGATGAAACCATTACCCGAGAATAATTGCCCACTTAGGAATTGATCATGCTTGATTTATTAAATAATACACGACGCCACTTTTTTCGCGACTGTGGGATTGGCTTGGGCAGTGCAGCACTGGCATCGTTGCTGGAACAATCTGCCGTTGCCGGACCTGCGAATCCACAGGCAGTGAAACCACCCCACCATACACCGAAGGCGAAGGCGGTTATCTTCCTGTTCATGGCAGGTGGGCCAAGCCAGTTTGAACTATTTGATCCTAAGCCAGAACTGCAGAAGTTTCATGGCAAGCCAATCCCGGAATCGTTTGTGAAGGGGAAACGCTTTGCGTTTATGAGCTCGTTTGCAAAAGACCGGCCGAAACTGCTGGGCACCAAACGAAAGTTTCAGAAATATGGCCAGACCGGCTCTTGGGTGTCGGATTGTTTTCCCAACTTCACACGGATTGTGGACGATGTCACATTTGTGCGAAGCATTGCTACCGATGTCTTCAACCACGGTCCTGCAAAACTGTTCTTCAATACTGGCTCCCCACAGTTCGGCCGACCGTCGATGGGTTCGTGGGTCACTTATGGCATCGGCAGCGAATCACAGGATCTGCCAGGCTTCGTGGTGTTGCAATCCGGCCCACGTGGCCCACGTGGAGGTGTGCTGAACTGGGGAAGTGGTTTTCTGCCAACCAGTCATCAGGGAGTGCCCTTCCGTGGTACCGGCGACCCGATCATCAATTTGTCGACCCCCAGCGGCATCAGTGCGAATCGGCAGCAATCGGTGATTGATGCGGTAAAGGATTTGAACAAAGAACGTTTCGATGCAACGAAAGATCCCGAGATTCAAACACGGATTGCTTCGTATGAAATGGCATATCGCATGCAGACCAGTGCACCGGAATTGATTGACCTGAGTAAGGAAAACAAGAAAACACTGGAAGCCTATGGGGCAAAACCAGGTGATTCTTCGTTCGCGAATAATTGTCTGTTGGCACGTCGCCTGGTAGAACGCGGGGTGCGTTTCGTGCAGTTGTACCACACCGACTGGGATCACCACGGTGATGCGGTGAATAATCTGGACAAAGGGTTGGACAAAGTGTGTCGCGATGTCGACCAGCCAATGACCGCACTGGTAGAAGATTTGAAACGCACTGGCCTGCTTGATTCCACTCTCGTCATCTGGGGTGGTGAATTTGGCCGCACGCCAATGGGTGAAGTTCGCAACACCGTGGGCAGAAACCACCACATTGATTCATTTACGATGTGGTTTACTGGTGGTGGCATCAAACGTGGTATCAGCATTGGCGAAACTGATGAGTTTGGTTTCAGCCCCACGGAAGATCGTGTGCACGTGCACGATATTCAAGCCACGGTGCTGCACCTGTTGGGGCTGGATCACAAAAAACTGACGTACCGTTTTCAGGGCAGGGATTTCCGTCTTACCGATGTCCATGGCCACCTGATCAACAAACTCATGGCATAATTCGACGATTTCGCCTACACTCTTATTGGAACCACATCTTCAGCTTCCCTTATTGCAAAGCGTGCAACCCGCATGATGAACAAAGAAGTATTGCAACGCATCCAGAATCTGGAACTTGCCGCCCGAAATACGGTGGAAGGGATGATGATTGGTTCCCACCGCAGCAGGCAACATGGCTTTGCAGTGGAGTTTGCGGAGCACCGCGAATATGTCCCAGGGGATGACATTCGCCATATCGATTGGAAAGTGTATGGCCGTAAGGAACGGTTCTACCTGAAGCAATACGAACTGGAAACCGATCTGGTGTGCTGGTTGCTGGTGGATTCCAGCGAATCGATGAAGTTTGGCAGCACCAGTTTGTCGAAGTATCAGTTGGCAAGCACTGCGGCGGCAGCACTCGGGCTGCTGACTATTCGCCAGACCGATGCGATGGGCCTGGGAACGTTCGACCACCAGTTGCGATCGTTCATCAAATCAGGTTCGCATGTGCCCCACTGGAAAGATTGCCTGCGAGTGCTGGTCGAGCACCCATCGGAATATCATTCCCAGATAGGCCAGGTGCTGCACGAATTTGCCAACCGCCTCTCGCGACGCGGTATTGTTGCTATCTTCAGTGATTTTTTTGATGAACCAGACGATATCTTTCTGGGTTTGAAGCATTTGCAGCACCAACGCCATGAAGTGATTATTTTTCATGTGCTGGATGCAGCGGAAATCGAATTCCCTTACCGCCAGACCACGTTGTTTCAGGGGATGGAGCAAGCGGCAGAACTATTGACCGATCCGTTGAGCATTCGAGAAAGCTACTTGCAGGAGTTTCAACGGTTTACCCGCACACTGCAATCGGGCTGTCGCGACCTGGGGATCGACTATGTGCTGCTACGCACCGATGATGATCTGGGCAAGCAGCTATCGAAATATCTCAGCGGACGTGCGATGCGCTGATTCGATTTTAAGCTGCTATTTTTTGGCAGGAGGATTCCAGATATATTTCATCAGTTCATAAATCTCTGGTTCTGCGGTCATTAATTCAGCACGATTGAATGGGAAAAAATCGTTCGAACCAAAATAGGCTTCGGTCATTTCCGCAAAAAACTCTTTATGGTTGGTCAGTGCGTAGTGCTTCACTTTCTTACCATTGAACAGTAAAGCTGTTTCCCCACGTCCACTTTTGCGGTATTGTTCGTATGCAGCAATAATTCGAGGTTCCTCAAAACTCAGCACCTGATCGTGGTAGGCGTGGGTTAATTCGTGCAGGATCACCCACGGTTGTTCCCGGGTATTCCGCACGGTGTGCAAGTCGGTTGCCCGTGGCAGGTGAACGCACTTTTCCAGATCAGGGGAGTATCCATTCGCTTTCAGCCACTGACGGCTGGGGTGGTATTGCATTGGCCGCAGATTGCCGTGCGACAGATCGAGCACAATGGTCACCTTCTGCATTTTGAGCCGTGCCGCTTCAGGCACCACCAGGATAATGTCTCGGAGTTTGGTTGTTAAAAAATGCTCACATCGCTCACGGAGAGCCTGTTGTTCTTTGGCATACAATCGCTCATCAATGCGAATATTCCACCCTTCGATGGTTACGGTGCGGTGTTTCTCCGGCAGATCAGCAGCCATTACAGCCGACGCCCACAGCAAAGGAAGTGTCACCAGGGCAAAAAAGGAAAAGAACGTTTGCAAGATAAAGTCCTCGAAGTCAGGTGGGTAGCATTCTGAAGAAACTCTCATTCTATCAGGAGCCGCACCAGTAATTTTCTGGTTTTTTCACACGCACGGGCTATAAATTTGCCCCCTAGTCCCGGGGTGCTATAATACGCTAGTGTTTTTAACGTTTTTTGGAGAGAATTGCATGCGGTATTTGTTTGGTTTGCTCGTTGCTGGTGTTGCTTTTACAGCACTGACGTTTTTAAGTGATCGCACCACGGCAGCTGAAAGTGAATCGATTGAATCGGTCATGAAGAAACTTTACAGCAAGAAAGGCATCTTCAAAACCATGAAAGCCAGCGTGGGTGAAGGTGGCAGCGATTGGGCAGTTTATGGCAAACAATCGAAAGACTACGTGAAGTTGGCCGATGCACTTTGCAAGTGCAAGCCGGAATTAGGCACTCAGGCTTCCTGGGACAAATTGACCAAGGAACACCTGGATGCCGCCAAAGCACTGGATCAGGCTTCTACCAAGAAAGACCTGGAAGCAGTGAAAAAGGCGTTAGCCACCCTGCAGGACACCTGCGAAGCTTGCCATGAAAATCACCGATAGGTGATCGACCTCTCCGCACCTCATTTCAGTATTGCCCGTTTCAATTATTGCCGAACGAAACATTGAATTAGGCAAACCTTTACTCTTTTGCTTTTAATTTTTTGCCTTTTTCTTCAAAGTATTCCAGCCACTTTACCATGATCTGGCTTTTTAAGTTCTTTTCCTTGCTGTATTCCTGTGGTGTTTTGCCCCAGTAGAAGCTCACCCAACCAGCGCAGTATTTTTCAGAAGCAACGATAAATGCATCTGTATGTTCCAGCGAACTTTTCAGGGGGAAAATCTCCTCAATAACCAATGGTTTATTAATGGCATACACCTTCAGTGCCGCAATCGATTCTTCCAGACTTTTCTTCTGATCGGGATAAAAGTGGATGCTGACGAAATCGAGATGTTTCGCCACGGGTGGTGCGTAAAAAATTGGCTTGGCCTGAGGGAAAACTGTTGCCCACGGAATGACCCCCACTGTGATCATATGGTGGGGGTCGATTTTGCGGATCGACTGGCAGAGTTTCCCCACCCAGGCTTCAGCAACTTCTTCGCGGGTGCGACCTTTCAGGTCCAGCGAGATGCGCTGCACAAACGATTTACCCGCCAATTCCCCTGTCACCCACTCGCGTTCCTGCTTGGCACCCGGCAGGATTGGTTCGTTCATCAGGTTATAACAAAAAATTGCGTTGCATTTATTGCAGATCTGGGCGATTGTCTGCCAGAACCGCACCTGAACCTCCCACCGATCTTTCTCGTTGAGTGCATCATACCACTTCGGTGTTTCCGCCTTGTGATAGCACGCCAGTCCAGTGATATCGAGGTAAAGCCTGGTTTTTTCAGCCAGTTTCACCAGTTTTTTCAACTGCCCCAGTTCCTTCTGGTTTGCTTCCGTGGCTGAAGACATGAACTTTCCAAGCTGCAGGTGGATGCGTACCAGGTTGATACCAAGCTCTTTCATTTCAGCAAAATCATCTACCACCGTGGTCCATTCCTGATGCCAATAGTCTTCTAACAACCTGCCTTGTTCATCGTGGTCGTAGTTGACGCCCCACACAACAAACTTCTTTTCAGACACTTTGCCAACAAAGTGTTGCTGATTTTGCGAAACCTGGATCAGTTCTAATTCCTGCGGTAATTTCTTTCCCAAAGGCGACTGCTCTTCTGCCAATGTGAATTGAGGTGAACAAATGCAAGAAGACAGAAGAAAAAGTACTTTGTAGGCTCGTTGTGCCATTGGTGAACCTCCTTGATGTGTTTCATGACCAGCCTACCGCACAAGTTGTCGCATTGCTACGGAAATAAATTTCTGGTTATTTATTTGCAACCCGCAAACGCGATCCGAGGCGAATGAACGGCTTTTCCACTGCATAGTACATCAATGCAGAGATGGGGGTAATGGCCACGATCGAAACCACTGCAAGGATCACAGCTACCACCAGAGCAGGCATCCCCTGACTTACCTGTCGGTTCCAGTAATCTGCCTGCATATGTAGAAAAATAAACGTCACCGGGTGCAGCAAATAAAAGCTGTAGGAAATTTTGCCGTAGAAACGAAACAGCTTCCAATCCAACCAGAATGCTACCCGGTCTACCTTGCCGTAAGCCAGCAAACTGACAATGCTGAACGTGGCAATCACTTCGACAAGCACGCTCCACTTCGAACCCATTCCCAAGCTGGTGCGTGCGGTAAAGAAAATTATTGTCCACCAGCAAATTGCCAGCACTGCAACTCTGCTGGAAAGTTTCTCGACTGCTCTTTTGCCAAAGTAGGGCACCGCCATGCCCGCGAGGAAGGCATAAATCGTTCCAATGGTAACAAAACCAGTATCCAGTAGCAGACCATCCCAGGTGGTGGTAAACGAAAGTCCTGCGAGTACAAACAACAGCAACAATAAGATCCACTCCCCAAATTGTCTTGCCAGAAAAAATGTCAGAACAATGACAGGTGTCGCGATCAATTCGAGTTGCAGACTCCACATCACCCCATTCATGCGTGTTTCCAGCAGAGTCATCGTTTTGACGATATTCACCCAGGTATACATTTCATCCGGTGCCCACGGTAATCGCAGGCCCCAGCCAAAATAGAGAACAACAAAGATCAACGTCATGCCGATCACTGCCGGATATAGCCGAATTAGCCTCCTGAGAAAGAAATACCCAATTTTTTTCGAATTGACCGGCTCAGAACGATTGAGAGAGAGGCGTAGCACAAATCCGCTCAACACAAAAAAGAGAATGACCGCACCATGACCGTTTGCCAATGCTCTCCAAAGGTGGGTTAGTACCCATTCAAACTTAGAATCGCGATGTCGATTGATATCTGCCAGGCCATAGGTATAGTTATTTTCAAGAATCCGCATTAACCCAATGTGAAGCAGGGCCACCAGCAATGCTGCTACGCCCCGTAGGGATTCTAATCTTGGCAGGAAAGTGGTCGCTGCTGCAGGTGACTTTTCGGTCATTAATTCTCTGTCCCTTCAGGGGGCTGCCAGTGTTCTTTCCGACGGGTATTCTGTCATAATATCGACCATTTACACGATTCAGTTCAATGAAGCATAGTGGGTCGAAATTTGGCCAATTCATTCACCAAAATCACCCATTTTATCGATTTGACAGCACAAGAGTTCAGTAGCTAAGTGCCAATTTCAAGATGATGGAGTCTCGCGGAACAATCCTGCTCTGCCGGAGGATGTGGCATGCTTTTGCCTTTGCAATTCAACTTCCCAACAGGTATAATAACAACTTGAACCGGACAACAATAACCGTGATTCTGGTTCAACTGAGAAGGTCACATGTCAGACTCCAAACGTCGCAGGACGACATCGTTAACGCCTGAACTTACGCGGATGGCGAATCTTACACAGTTGGATTTCGAGATTGATTTCTACTCAGGGATCCTCGAAAAACAGCCGGACAATCTGGATGTTCTTCGCGCGTATGCCAAAAATCTGGCGCTGGCAAAACGTCATCATGAAGGGGTGCATATTGATCAGCGGATTGCGATGCTGCTGCCGCGTGATGCCATTGTGCATTACAATCTGGCGTGCAGTTATGCCTTGACCAGCCAGATGGATTTTGCGCTGGATGCGTTGCGTCAGGCGATGGAACTGGGCTATCGCGACTTTAAGTTCATTCAGCGGGATGGGGATCTGGATCAACTGCGGAAAGACCCACGATTCTCCGATTTGTTGCGTGAATTTGAGGCACGAGTAAAAAGTTGAGTGGGCAATACCAGCATATGGATGCCGATCAAATCAATCTCGGGCCATTATTTTTACCCCCCGACCTGGGTGGGGCTCGCGAACAGGTGGTACAACGGGATCGTTCTCTGACCAACAAAGTGGTAGATTTACCCCAGATTCTGCGGCAACATCTTACCGATGCCTGCTACCTGGCGGTGGGCGGCTTCAGCAGCAACCGGATTCCCGTCGCCGCACTACACGAAATCCTGCGGATGAATCCGCAGGGGCTTGCATTTTCGGGCCACACCTCCACCCACGATTTTCAGATTCTTTGTGCGGGGAACCTCACCAACCGTGGGCAGTTACTTTCCAAAGTCGATATCGCCTACATTGTGGGCCTTGAAGCACGTGGGCTGTCTCCGCACGCACGCCGGGTTATTGAATCAGGCGAGGTGACCTTGTGCGAATGGACCAACTATTCATTAGCACTTCGTTATAAAGCAGCCGCCATGGGCGTGCCATTCCTGCCGTGCCGCACCATGCTAGGCACGGACACCCTGAAATACAGTGCTGCAAAAGTGATTTCCTGCCCGTTTACGGGTATTCCACTTGTGGTGGTCCCCGCACTGTTTCCCGATGTGGCAATCATCCACGTTCACGAAGCCGATATTTACGGAAATTGTGCCATTTTCGGACCCAGCGTGGCCGACATCGATCTCGCACGTGCAGCAAAAACGGTCATTATTACCTGCGAACGCCTGGTGCCCACCGATACGTTTCGCCAGAACCCCAACCGCACGGTAATTCCTTTTTTCTGTGTTGATGCGGTGTGCGAAGTGCCGTATGGTAGCTACCCTGGGAACATGCCAGGCGAATATTTCTCCGATGAAGACCACCTTCACCTGTGGTTGAAGGCGGAAAAAGATCCTGCTGAGTTTCAAAAATTTCTGGAAGATTACATTCTTGGCAGCACCGATTTTGAAGAATATCTTCGTAAGTGTGGTGGACTGAAAAACTTGCAGCGATTGCGACATCAGGAACTTCGTTTAGATACCGGCACGCCCAATTAACCATCGTGTCAACTAATGACATAACAATCAATGATTAATCAACTAAAAACAATCCCCGATCAGGATGAACTTGCCACGATGGAACGTGATCTGCACTTTCATCCGGTGATCAACCCCACGCCTCAAACCCTGACCGTGGATCAGGTAGAGCAGTTTAACCAATTGGGCTATTTAAAGCCGTTTCGAATATTCGACGACGTAACTATTGGCGAAATAAGAACTTACTTCGATGAATTACTGCAGCAGGAAATCGCACGGGGTGGGAATAGTTATTCGATCAGCACGGCCCACGCGCGTTTTGGCAAAGTCTACGACATCCTGACAAATCCAAAAATCGTGGCACTGGTTGCCGACTTGCTGGGTGAAAATGTGATTGCATGGGGATCGCACTTTTTCTGCAAAATGCCCCACGATGGGAAAATTGTTGCCTGGCACCAGGATGCCAGTTATTGGCCTTTGACACCGAGCAAAGCTGTGACTGTGTGGTTGGCTATTGACGATGCTGACCGTGAAAATGCCTGTATGCAGTATATCCCGGGTAGCCACCATTTTGGTCACTTAACTTATCAACTTAGTGAACATACTGAACTCCAGGTGCTGAACCAGACAGTACAAAATGTTGAACAATACGGCACACCGATTGATGTTGCTTTGCGTGCTGGGGAATGTTCGCTGCATTCCGATTTGTTGCTGCATGCATCCGAGGGAAATCAGTCCCCACGTCGACGGTGCGGGTTAACGTTACGATACTGTTCTGCAGATGTTGTTGCGGGGCTGAACTGGTACGAAAAGGGAATTTGGGTTCGAGGCTGTGCCACACCAAATACCTGGTCAAATCGACCACGTCCGGAAATTGATTAATAAAAACTCATTTTGACATGCTTCAGCCATTCGTGCGTGCACGTCTCGCTGCAATAAACGAGCGGATACACAGCAGTAAAAATAGCAGGCAAAGGCCGATCATCGCCGCACCTGAAATGGCTGACGCTTTTTTGAAGTCAAAGCCGGATCGTTGCAACGGCATAAAGCCACCAGCTGCACCAATCAAGCCCACCAGTGCGGCAAGGTGCATTACATGCTTTCGCAACTTCGGTGCGGCAAGCACAATCAATCCACAGAGAATCAGCACCCCACCGATACCTGCAGGAATCAGAGCAGTTTTCGACAATTTAGTTGGGTCGTTTTCACCCAGTAAATCAGGTTGGTAGTAACCAAGGCAGCCCACAGCAACCAACAAACTACCAATTACAATTGAAATCAACGGCATATGAAAATCTCCTCATTTATTAATAGTCAGCCACTCAGAAAATCAACTGGCAGCTTTTTCTGCCGGAGTGCGTTTGATTTTTGGCAGCATCGCAAATACGGGCAACATCAGCAGGCCCGCAGCGACATAGGGTAGAATGTGGGAAGAGTGTGCCTTGAAAAGGACAATTCCCACTACAGGTCCGAGAATACGGGCCAGAGCCGAAAATGCCTGATTCACACCCAACACCTCGCCTTGACGGTTCGGGTCAGAGCGAATGGAAATCAATGCTTGTACAGATGGCGTTAGAAATGCAAAACCAACCACGCCCACTGCAAGTGCCACAAAAAACAGCAATTGGCGGGCGGGTGCGGCCTGCCACACAGCAACCGTTGCAAGAAACAGTAATCCCACAAACATGAAGACCAGCCCTAGTTGCATCATCCGCACTTCGAACAGTTTTTTCACCATCCGGCGGTACAACAACCCCTGGGTCAACATCAGCACAAAGCCCACATAGGCAAAAATCCAGAAGTTATCGCGGATGTCGTAGCCAAAATCGCCAGTAAGCAGCGCCAATGTACTTTCGAACTTGGCAAAGCCAAATGTGGCAAGGAAGAAAATAAGCACCAAAAGCCCCACGGTGGGGGTTTTCAGTGTGTTGAACATACCTTTGGTATCGATCCAGCCACGTCTTGCAGAATGATTGCCGAATTTTCTTGTTTCCGGCAACATCCGCAATCCCATCAATAACGCAATGAACGACAGGCCCGCAGCAAAATAACCTGTTAACTCCAGATTGTTGGGCATGATTGCCAGCGCGACACCAGCAATGATCGGTCCGATGGTGAAGCCCACACCAAAGGCGATACCAATCATTGCCATACCGTGAGAACGTTTTTCTTTTGGTGTGCAATCTGCAATCACCGCTTGGGCGGTTGAAATTGTGGCTCCGGCAATACCTGCACCAAAGCGGGAAACAAACATTAATATCAGGGCGAGTTGTGGCTTTGTGGCAATCAACGTGCATGCCACACCAAAAAGGATGTAGAAGACGACAGAACCTACCAGACCGATCAGCAACACTGGCCGGCGGCCGATTCGATCCGAAACCTGTCCCCACAACGGGGCGACGAGAAACTGCATCAATGAAAAGACTGAAAGCACCCCGCCGATGATCAGGCCGTGCCACTGTGTAGCAACGGCTGCGGTGGTCAATAACTGTTCCGAAATGCGAGGCAGTAACGGGAGTACAATGCCAAAGCCTAGAAGGTCAATCAAGACCACGAAAAAGACAATGAACATCGCAGAACGGGCTTTTTTCCGGTCGTTATCCGGTGGCTGGGAATCAGAAGTCATAGTTTGTCAAGGATGAATCGTTCGGTAGGCCACGTGAAATAATTACCTATTTGGTATACGAACTATGGCTGGGAACGGATTCTTCAGAACCAAAATTGAGCAAACTGAAAGACTTAAGGATTCACAAAATTGGGATCCACTTTTTTGGTTGGGCCTTTGCTGGCAGAAGCAGGCACATCAAACTTTTTGTCCGAAATGCTTTCTTTTGGCAAATCTTCAGCAATTTCATAACGAGCAAAGAGCACTTTGATGGTCGCTTCGGTAGATTCTTCGCCTGGCTTGGGAGCATCAGGTGGGGCATCGGGATCAAAACCTTCAATGGCGATGATCGTTGGCCCACCGATAAAGCCTGCTCCCCCTTCGGAGCTGGTATCAAACTTCCCATTAATGATGTTGGCGTAGCCAGTAACACCCTCATTTCCTTTCGAGGAATCGGGGATGAAATAAATCTTCCCTTTTGGTACAGGCTTTCCATCAAAGACAACAGTCCCGGATATGCGGTACGTGCCATTGTTGTTACAGCCGTTCGTAGCGGCAAGTAACAGCACAACAGCGAAGATACGCGGACAATAGCTTTTTAAATATTGGTACATCGAGTTACTCTTGATGTCTCCAGTAGAGAGGAAAAGTTTTGGTTAGTCGAGGCCTAGTTATCAAAAGCGAACACTTCGCCCGAGTTAATGCTGGCAGATGCTTTGTAGATGTTCAGCGCAATTGAAGAACGAATGAATCGTACCGAACCATCACCCAAAGCAAAGTTACACCCACCAGTGTGGTGGCTCGCCATACTGATGTGGTTAAAATTGTTTGAACCGTTGTAATTAGTTGAATTAATCGGATAAGTCACGCACTTGGTTGCACCACTGCCACCATTGTTCCCACGAATCCAGCTTCGGTAATCGTTCGTTTGCCCTGTAGGAAGATTAATCGAACGCTCTCCTACCATAATGGTATTTGTCAAGCCATCGGTCACATCAGTTAATCGAATGCGGTATTTTGTTGTAATACTACCTGTGGTATCCCGATATTGTGTCAGCATCCCATGACCGGAAAACGCACCATTGGTTGCACCATTTCCGACTCGGTAGGTGTAAGTTACTCCGTTCACGACATTCGGTGCGTTATCAATCAGATCTCCAGGCCCCATTATCCCATAGTAGTGGGTAGATGGGTTATTTGTTGTGCCAGCATTAGGATCTCTGTACTTTGAAGGATCTGGACCAGAAGGACAGTAGATCGACTTTACAACTTGCATCCCAACTGCAGTTCCGTTTGCAGCGTTGTTATGTGCAAGATCAAAATTGTAAAGCCGATAGATATTATCTTGCTCTATGTAAGGCAAAGTGTGAACTATCCAACTGGTACCTGCAAAAAAACCTGTTGTACAGTTGGAATTGCTGCGCGGACACACCTGTTCTTCAGCACCTGGGGGCAATGCACCATTTGCATCGTGGAATGCATGAAGAGCGATACCCAACTGTTTTAAATTGTTGGTGCACTTGGCACGGTTTGCTGCTTCCCGAACTTTCTGTACGGCGGGCAACAGCAAACCAATCAGAATTGCGATAATCGCAATGACAACTAGCAGCTCAATCAAAGTGAAGGCTGCTCTTTTCCGGAGAGTGGAAAACATAGGAAAGAACTCCCAAAGTTAAATAAGTACATCACACAAAGATGTGTATTTTCTCTTATACACCGTTCTCGTAACCAACTACAAGAGAGTTTTTCCAGAAGTTTCAAAAATGAGAAGAATCGTTGAATTTTTAATGAAACTTTCTCACGCCTTTGGTGTTAGATCCGCGTTCGTTTGACACTCACACCTGGATAAACGATTGCATTCAACTGATCGCCCAATTGAAACCGTTTTATCGGGTTAGTTTCCCGTTTTTGGCAGGTTTCAGGCACCGCAGGGTATACAATAAGGCCTTATCAAGGAGTTAATCAATGAACTTGCAAGGAAAAAGAATTGCAGTTTTTGTGGAGCAGCAATACCAGGAACTGGAAGTATGGTACCCCTACTATCGCCTGAAAGAAGCGGGGGCAACCGTGCACCTGGTGGGGCCGGAATCCGGCACGAATTACCCAAGTAAGCTGGGCTATCCTGCCAAGAGCGAAATTGCTGCAAGTGCTTTATCTGTAAGTGATTACGACGGCCTTGTCATTCCTGGCGGCTTCGCACCCGATTACATCCGCCGCGTCCCAGCGTTAATTCAATTTGTGCAGGGAATGCACGATGCAGGGAAACCGATTGCTGCAATTTGCCACGGTCCATGGGTGCTTTGCAGCACCACTGCCCTGCGTGGAAAAACTGCCACCTGCTTCTTTGCGATCAAAGACGATGTTGTCAATGCAGGTGCCACCTATGTGGATCAGGAAACCGTTGTTGATGGCAATCTGGTGACTGCCAGGAAGCCAGACGATCTCCCCGCGTTCACAGTAGCATTCATGAAATTATTGTCATAATTCGTCATGCATGCTTTTATTTGAGCCTTAATTTTCTCTGGTGGACAAATTTTCCTGTTTTTGGGAATAATCCCCACCAGATCTGGATCATGTTTGAGCCAACTGATGATGGGTGGGGCTTATATATTCAAAAGGTTGTCAGGATGTCTGAGCACGCGAAACCGATGCCGAACAAAGATTTGTGGATTGTCATTGCTGCCTACAACGAATCGAAGCGAATCGGCAATACTATTGCTGGTCTGCAACAGCACGGCTACCGCAACATTGTTGTGGTCGACGACGGCTCGGCTGATGACACCTACTTGAGTGCTAAGTCCTTTGGAATTCATACCTTACGGCATGTGCTCAATTGTGGTCAGGGTGCCGCACTGCAAACTGGGATTCAGTACGCATTGCGGCAAGGTGCCCATTATATCTGCACGTTCGATGCTGATGGCCAGCACGCAGCCAATGAAATCCCCCAGGTGCTTGAGCCGGTGCTGCAAAAACGCGTCGATGTCACACTTGGCTCGCGGTTTTTGGGTGCCACAGAAAACATCCCACTGAGCAGAAAACTGGTTCTGAAAGGTGGGGTGATTTTCACCCGTGTATTTTCTCGTGTGAAGGTTACCGATGCCCACAATGGTTTTCGGGTGCTTTCCCGAAATGCGGCAGAAAAGATCCGAATTCGACAGAATCGCATGGCCCACGCTTCGGAAATCCTGGACGAAATCCGCACACACGACTTACGGTTTGAAGAAGTGCCAGTGACGATTCGTTACAATGCGGACACATTGGCGAAAGGCCAGAGTTCCTGGAATGCGTTTCGGATTGTCGCCCAGTTGGTGATGGGGAGGCTTGTTGGGTGAACCTATTTCAATGGATTGCTTTACCCACTTTAAGTCTGCTGTTCATCTGGGATTGTGTGGCGCTGATACGCAGTGCCCCACGCCTGCGGTTGGACCGAGTGATTCGTTGCCTTATTTGGTTCCTGGCAGCAGTTGCGGTGCGTTCACCTGATATTACTGTGCGACTGGCGAACAGCGTCGGTATCTCTCGAGGAACCGACTTAGTCCTGTATCTGTTCGTGTTTGCTTCGATCGGAACTGCTTTTCACTTTTACGGGCGAATCGTAAAACTGGAACGCCAGATTACAGATCTGATCCGGCACATTGCAATCAATAACGCTGAGAATCAGCCCACTGACCATCTTCCTATCCCAACAAGCCAGAATCCAGAGCATACTTGATTTTCTGCCAGGCGGCCCCCAGCTTGCCACGTGCAGCATCCTGAACCACGCAAAACGCCAAATTCATGAGAATTATTCTCATATGCTCTGCCACGGTGGCAGCATTTTCCATCCCCACCGCTCGTAATTGTGGGATGCGAAGCTTATAAAATCGCACCTCTTCTTCAAATCGTAATAAGCTGGCAGTGTAAATGTTGGTGGCATTCACCTGATGTCGACGATACTGGTAACCCGCGTCTGGAATGCTAACCAGGTGCTTGCCCTGCAACAGCAATCGCGTGGTAAACTCGTGATCCAGCACCATTTTCCATATGGGATCGAAGCGATTACCAGTCAGCATTGACTTACGGTAACAGATTGTGGGGCACATGATAAAATTGCCACGAAACAGTGCTTTTAAGCCAGCCTGACCGGTAAGTTTCCCCACGCGGTTGCGATAAGGCCGCAGCACATATTTGAACAGGTCCGGTGCGGAAAAGCACTTCTGATTTTGATCATTGATGATTTCCGCATTACAGTATAACGCTGCCGCATCGGGATTCCGGTGGGCATATCGACGCATCATGCCCACATAATTGGGCAGCAGGCGGTCATCACCATGCAACAAGGTGACCAATTCCGTTTCCGCCAGGTCGAGGCACCTGCTCCAGTTGCGAGCCATTCCCACGTTCTGTTCGTTGCGGTAATACCGCACCTGGGGATGATTGAGCGCCTCGATTTCTGTTTGAGCAGATTCCGGGCCTGCATCATCAACAATAATCAAATGCCAATCAGAATCTTGCTGCTGTAACACACTGAGCACCGCTTGCAGCAAATAATCCCTACCTTTGTAGTAAGGAATAGCAATTGTCAGGCAGGGTAGTTGACTCATTCCAGTGGTTTCCTGCCGTAAACCATCCCAATAGACGGTTTTTGCCAAATGCGTGATTCTACCCAGCAGTAAGGAATGCCCGCAAACGCTGCCATCGCACCGGCAGCACGTTTTGCAATGGCAGAAAGTTTCCCACCGCTGTGAAAATGGGTGGTTGCCGCACCTGGCACAGCAGACAGACCAAAGCAGCCCGCATTCATCCAGAGCGTATCTGCCTGTAAGTTAATATCTAGAAAGGAGTTACGATGAAGAGCCCCTGTGAGCCCCTTTTGCGAAGCCAGCGACAGGTGCCTGGGGATTTCCGTTGCTGCCACCCAGCGGTTTCCAAACATATGTGCGTTTGCACCATCGATTAAAGGCGTGGTAATCACTGCCCAACCACCGGGGCGAAGCAATAAATGAATGGTTTCTAAGAATTCGTGAATATCAGGCACATGCTCAATCACCTGGAAAGCGGTAATCAGATCAAAACTATTTGGGCGAAAGGAGTTACGAAGCCCTGGGATATCAGTACAGACGGCAGGTATTTTCAAGGTGGATGCCACGTAGTCGACAGCGGACTGCTCAAAATCCATCCCTGTCACCTTTAAACCAAGATTCTGGTACGATTTCAGCCGCAGCCCACTGCCACACCCCACATCAAGCATTGTGGCATCCGGTCGGTAGAGCAATCCGGTCTGGCGTAAAATTGCTCGGGCCTGTCCTTCATATTGCGGAAGAAAAAAGCAGGTGTATTCCAGTTTGGAAAGGAGTTGTCGCAGGGAGCCCTGTTCTGACTTACCGCTGCCAAAAGTATACACAGGCGGGTAAAAACTAGCGATATCTTCTAACTTTGGGAACGGATCCAGCACCCCACTGCCACATTGGGAGCATCGTCGCCAGTTCCAACTGCCTTGCACATGGTTCAGACGATCCTGTAAGTCATTAAGATAGGGCTCTGTTTCCACTGACCCGCAATACAAACACGGCTGCTGCATTTGCCTAAGTTCCATCAGAAAGGGATGTTATAACAAGCAGCTTCCGAACGGGAATGAAAAAAGCCTGCAAACCACATGGATTTACAGGCTGATGTTGAAAAGAGATCGTAACTTTACGCCGAATTATTCGAACGATTGAACTTCGCCACCGTTACGGCTGGCAACTGCGGAGTAGACAACAGGGTTGATGCTGTTGCTGACAAACTTCACAGAACCATCACCCAGTGCAAAGTTAGCACCATTGGTGTGGTAACTGCCGAAGCTGGCATTCGATTCTTCACCTGTTTGCAGGTTCAAGCGGAACGTGGCATCCATAATGCGGAGTTGGTTACCACCAGTTCTAAAGCCGTTACAGCCGCCGTTATCATTCCCGCCAACCCATGCAGGGTAAACACCATCACCGACGTTACTCGTGTGTAAGTTTTGGCTACGGCCAATTTCGCCAACCACCACCGTATTGCTGAGACCGTCGGTAACGTCTGCGAAGCGAACAACCCAGTTGTTTACGTTATCATTCGAATACAGCAGAATCCCGTTTTGCAGAGATCCCTTTGCAGATGCACAACCGTTCCAAGAACCTGTCCAGCCAACTCGGTTTCCTGAGTTACCTGCGTAATCCGACTTTGCGTAACCTCCATTATCCCGTTCGGGCAATGAACTGCTCGGACAAACAAACGAAGAGACTACACGAGAAGGAGCACCAGCAAAGTTGTTAACTTTCCCGTTAATTTCACTTGCTGCGATTCCATCGATGTTTTGACCGGCAAGATTATTGAAAAAGTTGTTAGGAATCCCATCATTGGGAGGATTGTAGAAATTAACAGTATCGGCATTCATCAAATTGAGAATGTTATCTTGCTCCATTTGTGCAAGAATACGCACTCGCCACGACCAACTACGGCCGTCATCATCGGGAGCACCCAGTGGGAAACGTCCGTTAACATCTTGATAGTTGTGCAGTGCCAAGCCGATCTGTTTCAAATTGTTCGAACATTTTGAGCGATTGGCAGCTTCGCGTACTTTCTGTACTGCGGGAAGCAACAAGCCAATCAAAATTGCGATAATCGCAATAACCACCAACAATTCAATCAGGGTAAAACCACCCCGCGTGCGAGAGAGAGGTCGCATCGGTAAAACTCCTCAACAGAAATTGACCGTGATCTAAGCCGTCAACAAGAATAAGAGATGACGATGAAGCGTGATCACTCAACATTATTCTACACTAGTATACCAATTCGATCAACTGAAAAGCACTTGAAATCTTCAAATTGTTCATTAATATACATTAATAAACATCACCAATAGCCGCTCTTGATATTAGCATTCCTTCATTTTGCTTGCGTTTATTCGAATAATTCGCGTCGAATATGATAGAATGGTGAGAAGTATCCATTTTTTGATGGCAATTCGCTCATCAACATGAAAGTGTTTCATTGTTACTACGATGCTGGCAGCTTGGCGCGTTCCTATACCAAGCATGATGAGTAGTGAACAAACACAAACTGATCCAACAACAGATGCCATTGCTGGCTGCCTGATAGGCGCTGCGGTGGCTGATGCGATTGGCCTTCCTTATGAGGGGCTTTCCCCACGTCGTGCAGTTCGGTTGTTCCCAAATTTGGATCGGCACCACTTTTTTCTTGGCCGGGGGATGTTTTCGGACGATACCGAACATGCCATTCTGGTGGGGCAGGCGTTACTTGCGTGCCATGGGGAAATCAAACGCTATCCGTTAGCGTTGGCAACCAGACTCAAACGCTGGTTCTTTGGAATGCCGGCTGGGATAGGTCTGGCAACGCTGAAATCGTGTATCCGTTTGTGGATTGGCTTCAGCCCCAGATCAAGTGGGGTGTTTTCTGCTGGCAACGGTCCCTGCATGCGGGCACCACTGCTGGGCGTTATGTATGGGAATCAACCGGAACTACTGGAACAATTTCTTAAGATCACCACAGAAATTACACACACAGACCCAAAAGCACTGTGGGCAAGTCGTACGATCGCACAAGCTGCATGGCAAAGTTACCTTCATCGCCATAACCAGCTAGATCATAATCACTTACGACAATCTTTCTGCGACGCTGTCCCGCACGAAGGTGCGGAGTTTCGACTGCTTCTGGAACAGGTTTTTGATTCATTAGAAAAAAATGAGACAACAGAAGAGTTTGCACACCGACTGATGCGGGGAAAAGGTGTTTCGGGATACGTTTTCCACACGGTACCGGTGGTGCTGCATGCCTGGCTTCGCTTTCCCAAAGATTTTCTCAGCACCATCACCACACTGATCCGATGTGGGGGCGATGTGGATACCACGTGTGCAATTGCAGGATCCATCGTGGGTTGTGCAGTTGGCCCAAATGGCATCCCAGAGCAGTGGCAGGCAAAAATGGCAGAATGGCCACGTAACATTTTGTGGCTGAAGAAGTTAGCTCACCGTCTGGGGGTAATGCTTACCGATAAAAACTCCCCCACCAGCATGTTAAAAGCCAATCCGTCTGGCATTCTGGCCCGCAACCTGCTCTTCATGTGTGTGGTGCTGTTTCATGGATTTCGAAGAATGTTCCCACCGTACTGAACTGAATTGAGATTTTCGTTTGCAGAATCAGAACTCCGTACAATATTCAGAGATTTTGAAGCGCGAAGAAGCTGCTTGTTGTGGTGATTGTTGGGTTGGAAAATGACCTCCACATTACATCACCATTACGTTATATAACAGATCGCGCTGCGATTCAGTTTCGCATCATCCTGGAGTTGTGGGAATGGAAATTGGGGAACCGATTGGCAACTGGCAGGTGACTGTGGCAGGATACCGCAGCACATACGGCCATGTCTATCGTGTTCAGAACCAAAACCAGCCCACACAAACGGGTTTGTTACTTTATTTGAAGCCAGTAACCGATCGTGAAGACTTTCTGGATTGGTTTCAACAGGAATCGGAAACCTGGCTGCGTTTGCAGCACCCAGGTCTGTTGCCTGTGGTGGACATTGGCACTTGGCAGGATCGTGCGTTCGTGGTGTATCAGGACCCACCTGGGGAATCGCTCGATTCCCGTTTGCGGGCTGGCTGGCGGCCCACATGGCAGGAAGTGTTGCCGATAGCCTACGGATTGGTTCGCACAGTACGCTACCTGCACCACAATTCGCAACTTCATGCAGGCTGGCGTGGGGATAACATTTACATATCTGCCACGGGCGAACTAGTTCTGGCAGAATATGGCCTGCAAAAACTACTGGGCACAACCCCGGTTTACGATGCACGGGCGCTCTGCCAGGCGGCAATGATCTCCCCACAACAGGCGGCAGGAAAATCACCCACCAAAAGGTGCGATTTCTACTCTCTGGGTGTGCTACTCTATACACTCACCACTGGTCGCCCCCCCTTCCGAGCCACAAATCTTGTGGAATTTATCCGCCAGCACGGGTTTGTTTTGCCAGATCGGCCGAATCACTATGTGCCCGATCTGCCCGATGAAGTGGATTACTGGTTGATGCGACTGCTGGCGAAAGATCCACAGCACCGTCCCATCAGTGCCAGTAAACTCTTGCAGGAATTCGACCAGTTATGGGCCAGCCTGGAAGCCAGAAAACTGCTGCCGAAAAAACCAGCCCCCACCAATGAACCAGAAATTGTCACGGACAGTGCCGAGCAGCCCGCTTTGGGCAGTCAGGTCAGTTTTTTACCAGAAAGTGCACGGCCCCCAAAGACATATCGCCCACTATTCTCCCGCCCGTGGGTGGTGATTCCCGCTTTTCTACTAGTAGTGGGACTATTGATTGCAGGTTTTTACCGCAAACGAGTAGGTGCAGAAGAACTTTATCAGGCAGGATTGCCCCTGCTGCAATCCAATCAGCCGGAAGACTGGGAATCCGCCTGGACGCTCTATTTCAGTAAACTGGAAGCCGATTATCCGGGCCGCTATCCCAACGAAGTGGCCGCGGCGAAGCAAAAAGTGCAGCCTCTGCTTGAACTTCGACGTGCTTTGGGTGCTGCCCAACTGAAGAAAAAAAGCAGTAATGAGCCACAGCGATTGTACCGCACCGCCTTAAAGTTGTACGAAGGTGGAAATGTTACTGCTGCACGGGCAACCTGGCAGCGTATCCTATTGCTTTTTGGTAGCATGCCGGAATATTCTGCAGAAATCGAACTTTGCCGACTGGCGTTAGATCGAACGGAAACCCCCACGGTGCCAGCCGGGGAAGGCGTTCGACTGCAACAATTAACGCCAGTTCTGGAGCGAATGCATTTCTTGCGCGGAAAAGGTGAACAGAAAGCCGCCGACGAAATACAATCTGCTTTGGTGGCACTCTATCAGGATGACCCAGATTGGCCGGAAATCCAGAAAAGACTTGCTTTTGTGCCTAATGCCAACCAGAACTTGCCTACACCCTAAACTTTTTTGTTACCATTGGGAATCGAATGTCTGCACCATCGAATACCAAGGATTTTTGTACGTTATTGCTGAAAAGCAAACTTTTTTCTGCCGACGACCTGAAATCGGTGGTGAAGCAGTTCCAATCAGTTGGCAAAGTAGAAGACTTTGATGCGTTCCGCCGTTTTCTTCTCAGCAAAAAAATCTTGACCGATTATCAACTGGCACTCTTATCGAAGGGAATCAGCGATGGCTTTACCATTGGTGATTACAAGGTGCTGGAAAAAATTGGCAAAGGTCGCTTCGCGGGGATCTACCGTGCAGCACATTCCTCTGGCCAGGTTGTCGCCCTGAAGGTACTGCCACAATCGAAAGCAAAAGATGCTGAAGTGCTGGCACGGTTTCAGCGGGAAGCCAAGCTGGTTACCCAGCTTAACCATCCGAATGTGGTGAAAGCCTTTCAGGTTTCCACGGGGGATGGGGTGCATTTTCTAGCACTCGAACACCTTGAAGGCCGCACACTGGAAGAAGTGCTGAACGAACGCAAAAAGCTCCCACCAGTAGAAGCTGTTCGTATTATCGAACAGGCGATGCGTGGGCTGCAGCACCTTTATGAAAAAAAGGTGATCCATCGCGATATTAAGCCCAGCAACATCATGCTGGTACCACCCGCTGGTGAATCGGCAGGTAAAGATACCCTGCGCGATACCGTCAAAATCCTGGATATTGGCCTTGGCAAAAACGTTTTCGATGAGAATGCTAAATCGGCAGTCGATGATCCATCACTGACAGAAGATGGCACGTTATTGGGCACACCCGACTACATGGCGCCCGAACAGGCACGCGATGCCAGCAAGGCGGATATTCGTGCTGATATTTACAGCCTGGGGTGCGTGCTTTACGAGTGCCTCACGGGTCAGACTCCATTTCCTGATAAAAGTGTCCTGAATCAGGTATTACGGCATGCCACGGAGACTCCCAAGCCACTATCAGAATTCATCTCTTCTGTTCCAGATGGATTGCAGCAGGTGATGAATTTTCTGATGGCGAAAGATCCAAATCAGCGGTATGCGACTCCAGAAAAAGCACTGCAAGGGTTGGCGATCTTCTTGCGGAATGTTCCTGAAGTGAAACCCACACCAGCAGCTAACCCGGCATACTCCAGGTGGCTGGAAGGGCAAGATGATGGAACGTCGCGTAAACCAGCCATGGGGAAACTGGATAGCAATCGCGTTGAGAAACCAGTTCCCATCGATTTTGATGTGGAACTGGTCGCCCTGCCACCAGGTGGGGTGATTGCACCCCCACCGGCTGCAACCAGTGAAGAGACAGAACCGCGTACATTCTTTGAATTTGACCGCCGTGACTACACTATGATGGCAGTGGGTGCGTTAATGATTTCTGTTGCTTTGGCAGCAGGCTATGGCCTGTCGCAGGCACTGAAACGTTCGCCAAAACCAGTAAAGACAGAAGAAGAGATAAAGACACCCCTCCCGCAGACACCGATTGTGCCACAAAATCCCACTGTGGGGACACCCACTGGCAGTGGTTCGATGACTCCTGAGCCCAAAAACGAGTCGATGCCTAAGGAATAAGTTTCCCCACCCTATCCTCATCCAATCTTCATTCTTGAATGATTGCATTCCTGCCCTGCCTCGCTTAATCTCTCAGATAGGTGTGACGAGGAAAAAAATGAAAATTGCTTTAATCTGTGCCACCCTGGCACTGTTGTCTGGATGGGGTCTCTGTGAGGAACCGAAAGTCGGGCCTGATGGCCCCGGCATCGTGATCACAACAGGTCAATTAATCCGACCTGCGGGTGATGTGGTCGCATTTCCTGGGAGACCTGTCGATCTGGTTTATAATGCCCCCTTTTCGGAAGTAATTGCCAAAGATAACCGAGGCTTGGTTGTTGTTGATGCCAACACATGGAAATTGAAGCAGGAAATCCCATTTCCGAAAGGGAAAGGCGGGGCTTCAATGCATGGCATCACCATCAGCAAATCCGGGACAACAGTATACGCCACCACATCGAGCAATTTGTTACAAACAGCACTGCGAAAAAATGATGGCACCTGGGTAATGCTGGATAGCTTCGAAGTTTATGTTCCCAGGCCAGAACCAAAGAAATGCGATGAGAAAACACAACAGCCCATACCTAAAAACACTTATCCCACTGGGGTTGTGTTAAACCAGGACGAAACGAAAGCTTATGTGTGCCTGTCTCGTGAAAATGCGATTGCAATCGTCGATTTGAGAATCAAAGAAGTAGTTGGTGCCATCCCGGTGGGTGTGGCGCCGCACTCGATTCTGTTATCTGCCGATGAAAAGACACTGTATGTATCCAATTGGGGTGGCAGGCATCCACGAAAAGGGGAGCGTTCTGCTCCTTCTGCGGGAACCCCCACGCTGATTGATGAACGCGGCATCGCGGTCAGTGGTACCATTGGCATCTGCGATATTGGACAGGCGAAAATGACTACGGAAATTGCAGTGGGTCTGCACCCAGCAGGGTTAGTGTTATCGCCAGATCGACACCGTCTGTGCGTGGCAAATGCCAATTCCGATACGATCAGTGTCATCGATCTGAACAACTCCAAAGTAAGCCATACCCTGACGGTGCGGCCAGATTCCCGCCTGCCTTTCGGCAGTGGGACAAATGCACTTTGTTTTTCGCCCGATGGCAAGCTTTTGTTTGCTGCCAATGGTGGGAATAACGCTGTGGCAATGATTGAAGTTAATTTTGCTCTGCCGGAACCTTTAAAGGTCATGGGCTATATTCCTGCAGGCTGGTTTCCAGGTGCAGTGACAGTATCCGGCAACAATCTGATGATTGCGAATATCAAAGGCGAAGGTTCCCGCACACCGGTCAAGAAAAAAGAAGGCTTTAACAGCCATGGGCACCGTGGGACGCTCTCTCGTGTGCGGATTCCCGATGCGGCTACTTTGGCAAAATATACCAAACAAGTACTGGAAGATGCCCGAATCCCTCAGGCGCTCGCTGCAATGGAAAAAGCCAGGGCAGATATGCCACCCGTACCAGTGCCAGCACGAATTGGCGAACCATCAGTTTTCGAACATATCGTTTATATCATCAAGGAAAATCGCACTTACGACCAGGTGTATGGCGAATTGAAACAAGGCAATGGTGAACCAAAGTTTTGCATTTATGGACGCAACATTACTCCGAACCATCACGCACTGGCAGAACAGTTTGTCTTGTTGGATAACTATTACTGCAACGGTGTGCTTTCTGCAGATGGCCACTCGTGGTTAACGGAAGGAAATGTCACCGATCACCTGGAGAAGGCATTTGGTGGCTTTACCCGCAGTTACACTTACGGCGACGACCCACTGACCTATTCTTCCAGCGGCTTTATCTGGGATAACGCACTGCTGCGTGGCAAAACTGTCCGGAATTATGGGGAATTGGTAGACAGCGTGATTTTGAAAGACAAAGACGCCAAGCAAGCACCAGGATTCAAAGAAATCTACGATGACTTTCAGGCAAAGAAAGGTGCGATTCGTTACAACCACAAGCTGGGGATCGAGCACTTAAAGAAATACACCGCACCCGATTATCCTGGGTGGAATATGAAAATCCCAGATGTGGTGCGGGCTGCAGAATTCATGAAAGAATTCGAAGAATCGAAAAAGAAGAAAGAATGGTACAACCTGGTCATGATCTATCTGCCGCAGGATCATGCGTCTGGTTTATCCCCGGGCATGCCAAAACCGCAGGCACATATGGCCGATAACGATCTTGCCCTGGGCCAGGTGGTTGAGGCAATTACCAAGAGCCCATTCTGGCCGAAAACCTGTATCTTTGTGATTGAAGATGATCCGCAGGATGGCTGGGATCATGTGGATGGTCATCGTTCTGTGTGTATGGTCATCAGCCCTTACACCAAACGTAATGCTGTCGTCAGCAAGTTTTACAACCAGACCTCCGTTATTCATACGATGGAGCGAATGCTGGGCTGCCCACCAATGAACCAGTTTGACAGTTTGTCACCGGTGATGACCGATTGCTTTACGACAAAACCAGATTTTACACCTTATACCTGCTTACCAGTTTCCATCAAACTGGATGATTTGAATCCTCCTCGAAAGAAGAACATGCCAACGCGGCTCCAGGAATTGATTGACCTCAGTCTGAAGCAGGATTTTACTTTACCGGACCGTGTCAATGATGATCAGATGAATCGGATTCTGTGGCACGCGATGAAAGGAATTGAAACACCCTACCCTGCTGATTTTGCGGGTGCCCACGGAAAAGGCTTCAGGAAAGCAGGCTTGCTGCGTGACCCACGTTATCAGGAAGATGATGACGATGAGTAAAGGACCAACTTACTCGGATTGAGGTTTCGGCAGGTCACGCAGCCGCCAGAGATACCAGGCAGCTATGGTGCGATAAGGCTGCCAGGGCTGAGACAATTCTTCCATGTGGGGCAACGTGGGCAGTTCTTCCTGCTCCAGTAGTTGTTTCACACCGTCCCGCACTCCCAGATCGTTGGTGGGCCAGACATCCAGTCGGCCCAGCGAAAAAATCAGAAACATCTGAGCAGTCCAGCGTCCAATCCCTCGCACAGGTAACAGCTCCTGAATTACCTCTTCGTCTGTAAGCTGATTGAGAAAGCGGGTGTAATTTCGCCTGGATTGAAACCGTTCCGTCAACTGGCGAATCGATACTGTTTTGTTGGCAGACACACCCGAATCACGAAGCTGCTGATCGGTTAACTTCGTCAGGTTCGTGGGCTTGAAGCCAGTTTTGCCGCACAGGGTCTGAACTCGGCCAATAATGGTGCGTGCTGCACCACCCGAAATCTGTTGAGAAATGATCGACTTTACCAGCACAGAATAACAGTCTGGGTCGGCTTCCAGCGTGCATGAACCGACAGCACGGAACAGTGGCTTCCAACGTGCTTCTGCTTTGCCTAGATGGCGTTTGGCCTGGGAGGCAATTTTTGGATCAATCGCACCCATCAATTCGCCCTGCGCCAGCGTTGTACACGCTGGTAGATCACGCGGATTTGAAAAATAGCAACCACCAGACCGAAACCAATCACGATGGAAATAATCCAGATCCGTTCTCTACGCTCTGCAAGCAGACGGGCGTTTTCTGCATCGATTTCCGCTTGTTTTTTTGCTTCTTCTTCTTTCCGCTGGGTTTCACGTTCGGCGTAAAGTGACTCCACATGATCCCGCAATACCCTGCGGTGCTGCTTCATCGTATCGTTCAGATAACCAAGAGAGAAGGAACAATCATCCATCATTTTGAGGGCAGTCTCTACCTGACCGTGGGCGTTATACAGTTCTGCCAGCAACCAGCACAGCCGGGGATCGCTGGGATGCCACATCAACATTTGCTGCACAATGGCGATGGCATCAGGTGGCAATTTTGCCATTTCCTGTGGAGCGATCTTACCAGCACTATAGCCGCCATTCTCATCGATAAACTGTACTGGTTCGGTATTCTTCAGTGGGGGAGCAGTAGGAAAGATTGGGTCAATCTGATCCTTAGAGATGTCCCGCAGGCCCGGTGAACGACGCACTTCATCAGCACGATACCCCATCCAGGGCAGATAGTAATCCAGTTCCACCCGCTTCAACCAGGCCAGTTCCTTTTCAGACAGGCGCCCGAACTTTTTAGGAAATGGAAGGGTTTTGGTGATCATCTGGTGTCGATAGGCGTGGATCAGTTCATCGGCACCCCGCATATAAAACGCGTGGGCCATATGGTTATAAACCAGGTAATCACCTTTGCGTGGGTCTCTACTGATCACCTGCAATTTGCTGAGCACTTCATTTGGGCGGTTCAGGCGCAACAGGCTGGCAGTCAGTTCTGCCAGTTCATCCGAGGTCAGTTTACTGATTGGTTCCCGAGATAATTCCTGCACACGCTGTGTATATTTCTGATTCAGTGGGCTTCCTGGGCGCATGATATCCCGAAGCTCTTTGTAGATACCATCGAAACCGTTGTTGAACTGAATCGGTGTGGCATATCCCTGGTCGTTTAATTCGAAATCAAAGCCTTGGCTGGGTTGGTAAATTCCAGCACGACTGCCGGAAACCCACAGCAACACAATTCCAAGTGCAATCATTCGAATGGCCAAGTTCAAACTCCCGTTGGGCGGGCGTAATCACAGGTAATCGTGGAATTCATCCCCCCACGTGGGGTCCATTTGCTCACCACTGTGGCACGCAAAGGGCTACAAGCCTGGACGAAATCATCCAGGATTTGATTCGTTACCGCTTCGTAAAAAATCCCGATGTTGCGGAATCGCTGCAGGTAAAGTTTCAGCGATTTCAGTTCCACGCAGGTTTTATCCGGCACATAGGTAAACACAATTGTGCCGAAATCTGGCTGGCCCGTCTTGGGGCAGACACTGGTAAATTCCGGGCACACATGTTCAATCAGATATTCCCGCCCTGGCACCGGATTCGGAAACGTCTCCAACTGTTCCACGCTGGGAACCACTAATTGATCCATAAATATTCTCACACTCCGTTGAACTTTTTTTAGGTAGTTCGGTAATGGATGACAAAACCAGATTCGAGATTTCCTACCAAGTGGGGGAAAAATCCCATTCGATGTGCTGAAAGAATAAAAAATATCGAATCTGGAAGGCCAGTTGGAGCAGATTTGGCATTCTCACCACATAGAAAAAACTCGAGTTATCAAAGATCAGCACAAAGCATGAAATAATTTCCATGCATATAATATATCCACTTGGATGGATAGCGATGCCCGAAACTGGCCAATTTCAAGGCGAATTAGCGATCAATATCCGATGTAAGTTATTACAAATTAATCACTTAAAAAATTCATAAAATTCTGAACATTTTTTCCAAAATAGCGATCACTTCATCGATTGATATAGTGTACAGATAAGTGAATTGACAGTTGTTATTCTGAATGAATGAAATGTGATCCAGGATAAATTCAACGCAGAAGAAATTATGAAAATCAGATGAGAGAACGTCGATCGCTCACCATTTTGGTGCCTGTTTCAGCCACTTCGATCCGCCATTTCCAGCTTTTTTCCGCCATTTTGCAATTTTGTGCAAAATAGTGTTCATTTCGCCTCGCCAGAAGGAAATATTAACTATGTAGTGCGGTTGGGAGTTCGTGGTGCCATATGGATTCTAAGGTAGCTGCACTTGTTTCGGAAGGAGAGTTTATGTTTACTGCGGTGCCTGTTACCAGCATGCCCAGATGGGATCTT
Source organism: Zavarzinella sp. (assembly GCA_041399155.1). NCBI lineage: Bacteria > Pseudomonadati > Planctomycetota > Planctomycetia > Gemmatales > Gemmataceae > Zavarzinella > Zavarzinella sp. The sequence goes on along the minus strand of JAWKTI010000005.1, from coordinate 363,256 downwards.
GCTGCGGAAGCGATTGCCCTTCGCATCCGCTGGTTCGGGTTGTTTTTGGGCTTTCTCTATGTCAATTTTGGCATCAAGGTGGAAGATCGCCTCGTGCTGGATGCCATTCTGGCACTGGGGCTCATCTACACCATCATGGACAGCATCTGGCACCTACGCGGGAAGGTATTCTTTGGTGAATACCCCCTGGTGGTATCTGCCATGGAGGCACTTTTCATCGGCATTCTCTGTTTCTTTGAACAGGACGCAGACAGCCCGTTCCGTTTTTACTATCTGTTGTCGCTGATCTGCTGCGCAATCCGCCATCCATTGCCCACTACATATGTGACCTGTCTGTTCCACTGCTTCAGTTATGCGGTGCTGAATCTGGCCCTGCCAGAGGGCTCTTCGAATGCATTTCTGGTGCTATTGATGACAATTGTGCTGGTCTGGCTGACGTGGGCTGCTTCCGGGTTCGTCAATCTGACAAAGCAGATCGAATCCCACCTGCGGAATCTGAATAACGAACTGCAGGAACAACAGGAAGAGCTGGAACAACGAATTGAAGACCGAACGCGGCAACTGCAGGAAACCCAGGCACAGTTACTGCACCAGGAAAAAATGGCTGGCTTTGGATTGCTGGCAGCAGGCATCGCCCATGAAGTGGGCAATCCGCTCATGGCGATTTCCACGATTATGCAAATGTTGCAACGACGAGATCCGGAGCCTTACACCAAAGACAAATTACAGTTGGTGGGCACGCAATTATCTCGTATTCAGGGGATTTTGCGGGAGTTGATGAACTTCAGCAGACCAGCCACCGTGGAACGTACGCAGTTTACCATACGGGATGTGGTGGATGAAGCCCTGGGGATTGCCAAGTATTATCGTGGCATCAACAATCGCAATGTGGAAGCGACGATTGCACCCAACCTGCCCGTAATTTCCGGACAGCGGGACCAATTTGTACAGGTCATTTTCAACCTGGTGCTGAATGCCATTGATGCTACTCCGAATGGTGGAAACATTGGCCTGACAGCGAACCTGGCAGGCGAAAACATACAATTAACTGTAAGTGATAATGGGTGTGGTATTCCGCTGGAAGAACAGCACCGTTTGTTTCAGCCGTACTTTACCACCAAAAAACAGGGGACAGGGTTGGGACTGTTTATTTGTCGCAAAATTATGCAGGAGCACGGTGGTACCATTCAGGTAACATCGACACCAGGTGAAGGCACCCGTTTTGAATTAACCATTCCTGCGGTTGCTATTGTTGTGCCGGAAACCGAGGAACGAAAATGAGCAGGAATCCAAAGCGAGCAGCTATCCTTATTGTTGATGATGAACAACTGATTCGCGAGAATCTGGCAGAATTTCTCAGTCAGGAAGGTTTTTCCGTCCAGACTGCTGGTTCTGGCGAAGAAGCAGTGGAGCATGCCCAGAAGCGATTGTTCGATCTGGTACTGTGCGATGTCAACCTGCCAGGAATTGATGGCGTGCAAACGCTGGAACGGATCACCAAGATCAGCCCGGAAACATTTGTAATCCTGATTACAGCCTATGCCACTGTGGAAAGTGCGGTAGAAGCATTCCACCGTGGGGCCCAGGATTATCTGATGAAACCGATCCTGCTGGATGAGGTGCTGAATAAAATCAAGCGATTGTTGCATTTGCAGGACCTGCACCGTGAAAATCAGTTTTTACGCAGAGAACTGCACCGAGTGGAAACCGATCAGGCAGATGCTGTGATTGGCAAAAGCCCGGATATGCGAAAAGTGTTCGAACTGGCAGCAAAAGTCGCCCGCACACCTTCAACGGTGCTCATTCAGGGGGAAAGTGGGTCTGGCAAGGAAGTCCTGGCACGTTACATTCACCGCGAATCAGGTCTGGACCGCTTTCTGGCAGTGAACTGTGCTGCAATTCCCAATGACCTGCTGGAAAATCAGCTTTTTGGGCACCGCAAAGGCTCCTTCACTGGTGCCGATCGTGATCAACTGGGCGTGTTTGTGCATGCGGGTGAAGGCACAGTTTTTCTGGATGAAATTGGCGACTTGCCATTAGCCACCCAGGGGAAATTGTTGCGGGCAATTGAACTGAAGGAAATCCTCCCGGTAGGTGCAAATGAACCAGTTCGAGTTGAAGCACGGATCATTGCTGCCACCAATAAGAATTTGGCCAAAGCAGTCGAGGAAAAGAAGTTTCGCGAAGATCTGTACTATCGCCTGAACGTGGTAACTCTCAGCCTGCCCCCTCTGCGGGATCGTCAGGAAGATATTCCGGAACTGGTGGAGTTTTTGATTGCCAAGCACAATCGCGCTTTGGGTAAACGCTTTAATGGTGTCAGCCACGAAGCGATGCGGTTGTTGATTTCCTGTGCGTGGAAAGGAAACGTGCGGGAACTGGATAATGCCATCCAGCGTGCGATCATCCTGGGCGATGGTCCGTTCATCATTCCAGAAGACCTCCCACCAGATCTGGCACCGATGACCGACGATCCCAACTCCGTAGATGATTTAAGCATGGCAGTGAAGCGATTTGAACGCCGCCACATCGAACGGATTTTGCGTCAGGCGGGAGAGAAAAAAGAAGCTGCCAAACGAATGAATATCAGCCTCAGCTCGCTTTACCGCAAAATGGATGAATTGGAAATTGTAGGCACAGATTGAAGAAAATTGCAACAATCAAATCGTTGTGTAATTGGATTAGGCCCCGCTTTTCCTTGTGCATTTTTGTTTCCTCTGTGTTAAAATGACCAACAATTCGAATAGGGGTAATCATCATGTTCTCGCGGCGGCACTTTCTACAGTCTTCCGGTGCGGGCTTTGGCTCGCTGGTGTTGCCATTTCTGCTGCAGGCGGAAGATCGAAAAGTAGTCAACCATCATCCCGCCAAAGCCAAGCGTGTGGTTCAACTATTTATGGCAGGTGCTGCCAGCCATGTCGACCTGTTCGACTACAAGCCAGAGCTGGAAAAACACCACGGTAAACCATGGAATCCGGGTGAAAAAGTGGAGCTGTTTCAAAGCACCCCCGGGTCTACGTTCGCTTCACCCTGGAAGTTCCGCCAGTATGGCAAATCAGGCAAGTGGCTGTCGGAAATTGCAGCACCGTTAGGCGATGTGGTGGATGAGATGGCCTTCATCCACAATCTGGTGGGCAAAACGGGTGTGCACAGTCAGGGCACATTCCTGCAGGCTACCGGTTTTCAATCTCCTGGCTTTCCGGGCATGGGTTGCTGGATCAGCTATGGGCTGGGTTCGCTGAATCAGCAATTGCCCACATTCGTGGTGTTGCCCGACCACCGTGGCTTTGCATCGAACGGCAGCAAGAACTGGGATGCTGCCTTCTTACCTGCAGAACATCAAGGCACCATTATCCGACCGGGCAACCGCGTGCCAATTGATAACATTCAACCAGCCGATACGGGTAAGTTTGTTACCCCCGCTGCCAACACGGCGGGGATTGATCTGTTGAGTAAATTGAATGCGGAACATGCCAAAACCCGCACAGAAGACAGTCGGCTGGAATCGCGAATTGCTTCTTATGAACTGGCTGCACAGATGCAGTTGGCGGCACCCGAAGCACTGGATTTAACGCGAGAGCCGAAATCAACCTGGAAGCACTACGGCATCGAAGAAACCCCACCTGCGTGGCCCGCAGAGATTAACACAGCTGAAGAAACCGACCATTTGGCCCGCAAATGCATTACTGCACGACGGCTACTGGAACGTGGGGTGCGGTTTGTGCAGATCTGGTCTGGGTGCGACAACGGTTTCCCACGTCGGAACTGGGATTCGCATGAAGATATCGCACGCGACCACGGCCCACTGGGGCTGGGGATGGCACGCGCGGTGCGGTCGTTCATACAGGATCTGAAACGCACCGGACTGCTGGAAGAAACCATCGTGCTATGGACCACCGAATTTGGCCGCATGCCCTGTGCTCAGGGTGGCAAAGGGCGAGATCACAACCCGTTCTGTTTCACCAACTGGCTGTGCGGTGGGGGAATCAAAGGCGGCACCACATTTGGCGAAAGCGATGTCTGGGGCTTCAAGCCAGCGGAGCCGAAAAAGGCCACCCAAGTTTATGATGTGCACGCCACGATTCTGCATTTGCTTGGCATCGACCATACCCGCTTCACCGTGCGGCAAAATGGAATTGATCGTCGCCTGACCGATGTTCATGGCCACGTGGTGAAAGATTTACTTTAATGGAAAACATAAGAGTATGTAATTCAGACCATCTGAGGCTTTCGCCATGGGACTTGAGAAAACGGATCGTATTTTAACGATCCTTGCATCGATAGCTACGATCATCGGTGCCGTATTTGGGATTTATTTCCTCTTTCTGAAAGAGAAGTCCCCTGCTAATCCAACGGTTACTTCCAGTGGCTCAACCACGCAACAAGTTGCGGAATCGAAAACACAGCAGATTGTTGTGTCGAAAACCACAACCGGCCTGGTCACTGGAAACTCTGGTAGCAACGTAAATACCACAACCAGCCAAACCATCACGAAAGCCCCTCCCAAAAACAATGTCTACTTTGAAGACTTCAGTACCGTGAAAGAAGGTAACTTACCAGTGGACTGGGAAGGCGATGATTCAATTGTGGTGATGAAGTCGGGTGATCGCCCACGGCTTGTTACCAATGCCACAAAGGGTACCCGGCCAGTAACCATGAAACGATTTGCCCCCACCAAGAACTTTTGTAACCGTTCACCGGTTCGGGAATTGGCCTTTCGCAAATTTCAGCCATTTTCTATAATCCGGTGATGGAAATCGAGTCGTTCAATTCCGAATGTCCTGGGTGCCAGCAATTGCTCAAGCAGGTTCATTTGCTGCAACAACAGCTGATGGATCAGCAACAAATTATTCAGCAACAACAAAAGACAATACTGGCGCTGGAAGCTCGCATTCGTGATCTGGAAGACAAGCTGAAACCGCCTAACAAGCAAGAACCTGCAGAAAAAGAAAAATTAGCTTCCCAAAAGCCGACTGGTCGCAAACGCGGGGCACAACATGGTCACAAGGCAAATCTGCGAAAACCCTTGCCTCCTGAAAGTGTGGACTCCTTTATCAAGTTCGTGCCAGAAACCTGTTCTCGCTGCCACAAATCACTTGTTGGCTGTCCGAATCTACCTGAACCCAGGATTCATCAGCAAGTTGAACTGCCACAGCAGCCTTTAATCGTAACACAATATGAAGGTCATTCCCGGAAATGTGCTGATTGTGGACACACAACGGCGATGACCATTCCTGCCGAGTACCGCAACCATTGCACCGGTCCTCGATTGACAGCTGCTCTGCTATGTATGGTGGGTCAGGATGGATTGAGTAAACGGTCAATCGAACGAACTTGCAAAACGATTTTTGGCATAGACATATCCTTGGGAACCATCAGCAATCTGGAAGCCGAGGCAATTCCGGCATTGGACGCACCTTATGAGGAAGCTCGTGAGAAAGTTAAAAACGCTGATGTAAAGGGGTTTGATGAAACGGGCTGGAAAGAGGCGGGCCACAAACGCTGGTTATGGACAGCGATTGCGGCAAAGATTCATATCGTAGTATTTCTCATTCATGCACGTCGCAATATTGATGCATTGAAAACGTTTATGGGTGAAGCACTCCCTGGATTTGTCAGTACGGATCGCTGGAAGGTATATGTGAAGAACCTTCCTGAAGATAGCCATCAATTATGTTGGGCACATTTGAAACGCAACTGGGAGGCATTGTCCAAACGAAGTAAGCGAGCGACAAAACTCGTGGATCACTGGCTTGAATTACACAAGGAAATATTTGAGCTATGGCATATTTTTACGAGAGATCATCAGATAAGTCGCCAAACATTGCAACAGCGGATGAAACCGTTGAAGGAACGCGTACGCACGCTGCTGAAACAGGGGCAAGGTAGTAAGGACCAAACAGTTGCAGGGTTTTGCGAGAGGGTGGCCAAAGTAGAAAGGCGTTTATGGCTGTTTGTCGACCATGAGCATGTTCCGCCAACGAATAATGATGCGGAGCGTGTACAACGTCGCGCTGTGTTGTGGCGGCGACGCAGCTTTGGTTCTCAAAGTGCTCGTGGCTGTCGGTTCGCAGAGCGAATCCTGACGGTATGTGAAACATTGAAACTACAGGGGAGAAACGTATTAGATTATCTGGAAGAAGCGATCAACGCACACCGGAAAGGCAAACCTGCACCGAAACTTGCAACAACATAAGTGAACGGTTACCGTTTTCCTTTCTTTTGTCAATTGGTAAGAGCGATCAATATGCGTTTTCCAGTATTTGTTTCAACTCCGAATTGTCTATCAGAGAAGCAGCAAAATGTTTACAAGTTCATCCTTGAACAACTAGGAAAACTTAGTTTGGAACCTTATACTCTAGGTCAAAATCATCGGCCAACCCAAAGCCCTTTGCATGAAGTTATGGTGATGGCACATCATGTATGTGGAGGTGTCATACTTGGTTTTGAACAATTGTGTGTTACTGGCGGCTGGAACAAACCAGGAACCTCACAAGAAACTGAAGTTAAAACCCCTGTGTTTTTCCCAACCCCTTGGAATCAACTAGAAGCAGGCATTCTTTATACACTCGGTGTGCCACTTTTGATATTAAAAGAACATTCCATTACTGGAGGTATCTTTGACAACGGTGTATCACGCTGGTTTACTCACACTCTTCCTAAGGCAGAAGACCTTGAACATGAAAAAGAGGCAATAACCTCGATTATTACTGAATGGCGTGTGAAAGTAAGCGAACGGTTCTATTCGATCGTATAAATTTTCACTCTGTCAAATCCGCTAATAATCCCCTTTTTCTTGCCATAGCAGATTACGGGACAGTTAGCTTCAATTCGCCTAAAAATGAATTAACTCTCATTTTTATTCTCCTCTAACCACTTTATCAAAGATTCTCCCCACTATTTGTGGTGGGCGTATTCTATACTGCATCTTTCCCCCGGAGCGGTGCGTGGGTACGAAACGGATTTTACTGTTCAGCGAGATTTTCCCACCCAAAACCGGTGGCAGTGGGCGCTGGTTCTGGGAAATCTATTCCCGATTTTCTCCCGATCAAATTGTGGTGCTCACCAGCACCGATGCCAGTGCTGAAACATTTGATCCGCATCAGAAAATGAAAATTATTCGCCTGCCGATGGAGATGCCCTCCCGTGGGATTAGAAATCGGGCAAATTTTCGCGTTTACTGGCGTTTAATGGGTCAACTGAAACACATCGCCAAAGACAACCAAATCGATGTGGTGCATTGCGCCCGCAACCTGCCCGAAGGATTTATTGCCTGGGGTGCCAAAAAATTTAGTGGCATGCCGTATTTTTGTTACGTTCATGGCGAAGATATCGGCATCTCTTCGACCAGCCGCGAACTGACCTGGATGACAAATCGCGTTTTTGGTAGTGCCAGGAAAATAATTGCCAACAGTCAGAATAGCCAGAAACTGTTACAGAACGATTGGGCAGTGCCATCGGAAAAGGTTCATTTGCTCTATCCCGGTGTGGATGCCTGCAAGTTTGTGCCTGCTCCACCTGATCTGGCGTGGCGGCAACAGCACCATTGGGCTGGCCGCACCGTCCTGCTGACGGTGGGGCGATTGCAAAAACGGAAAGGCCACGACCATTTATTGCGGGCGATCGCACTGTTGAAGCCCCGTTTCCCACAGATTCTGGCAGTGATCGCTGGGTCAGGCGAAGAATTACCCACCTTACAAGTGTTGGTGCGTGAACTGGAATTGGCAAATCACGTGCGGTTTCTGGGCGAGGTTCCGGATACCGACCTCCTGAAGTGCTACCAGCAATGTGATCTGTTTGTTTTACCTAACCGCTCTATTGGTAAGGACTTCGAAGGATTCGGCATGGTGCTCCTGGAAGCACAGGCGTGCGGCAAGCCAGTCCTGGCCGGTGCCAGCGGGGGCACTCGCGAAACGATGCAAGTGGGAGAATCTGGCGACCTGGTTGATTGTGAACAACCTGAGTTACTGGCTGAGAAACTCACCGAACTGCTCGAACAGCCGGAAAAACTCATTAAAATGGGCCAGTTGGGACGCACCTGGGTTGAAAATCGATTTGATTGGAAGACATTACATCGGCACGCAGAACAGTTATTTTACACGTAAGATAATGATGCGTAAGATTATTTCCCGCCTTTGATCATTCGACTGATCGCCCTAAGTGGCGCTGTCAGTTTCCAACTGGTGGAGTTCTTCATCCCAGCCAGATCCGATTCGAGATCCCGAATTCGCTTTTGATAGTTTTCAACGCCGGGAACATCGCCATTTTCTGTTTCTGCTGGTAAGGAATACTGAAAAACAGCTTTCTTTTGGGCGTAGTTTTCAAGGTTTCCTGTTGTGTCCCGCTTAATCAGGTCAAACCAGTTGAATTCACTTCGGTGGAACTCGAAGTAGAGCACGATATCAAACTGAAATGGCTCCAGCAGTCGATTAATCTTGGACAGATCTTTCCATTCTACCCAGGGTGCGGTTCCATCGGTGCGGTCGCCCCAGTCTTCAAAACTCATTTTTCCTTCATTTAGCCACCGTTGTTCCGGGTAACCCAATTCAATCCAACGACCACCAATTTTCAAGTGGTCAGCCAGAATCTGACATTCGTTGCGGGTGAATTGAAATGGCGAATGAATCATAGAGCCACAGCACCAGACAACATCATAACGATCGTTCAACTGTTTTAGCGAAGAAAGCTCTTCAAGATAAATTGTGGTGATCTGATTTTGCAGCCCGCGATGTTCTGCTAATCGTTTAATAACCTTCAGGTTATTTTCAACCACATCAATGCAAGTCACGTGGGCACCATGGCTTGCAAAAGTGATCGCATCGAACCCTAAACCCGATCCATAATCGATTATTTTCTTTCCAGACATGAATTGGTGGTAGAGTTCGTAATACCAGCCGCGCACATCGTAATTCATCCCAAGTCGTTGTTCATCAAGTGCTTTTTGCCAAAGTTGATTCAACTGTTCTGCGGGAATTTCCAGCAATTGTCTGGAATACATTCGGTCCATTGAGTGAAACGGCACTTCATGCCATTTACTGCGGAGTAAATCGAACCCCTGCCTGCCGGTGCCATTTGGTTCCGTCCAACCTTGTTCATTGAAGGGATTCGCCACCAGAAACTCCTAAAAAACTATGAATAAATTCTCATTTTAAGCGGTAAGTCGCTTTCATCATCGATTGACATCTTTTTACCAACTGCGAAGAATTTTTCATTTCTCTTCGCACATACAGCGATGATGCAATGTGGCAAAGCTTGTTACAATTTTTTGCTTGACAACAGTTTTCGACTACTGATAAGCTTTAACCATCTCTCCACTTTACCTTTTTCACTTTTTAATGAGAAAATCATGCGTCCAGTTCATTATCGGCATCGGTACGGGTTTACCCTGATCGAATTACTTGTTGTCATCGCAATTATTGCAATTCTGATTGGTTTGCTGCTTCCGGCGGTACAAAAAGTGCGGGAAGCTGCCAATCGATCGTCCTGCATGAACAATTTGAAACAATTGGGGCTGGCACTGCACAATTATGAAAGCGCCAACGGTCGGTTCCCTTACGCGGGGCGTGGCTATGGCTGGTGCGTCGATGGAGCGGCACCGTATAACGGGGACACCGAAGTTTACAACGAAAACGGTTTAGTTCGTTTGTTGCCTTATATCGAACAGGAAAACCTGTTTAACAGTCTGAACATCAACCAGGCAATGAGCCCACAGAAGACAGGCTATTGCTGCAGTTATGTGGGAAATACCACAGGAACATTACTGGGAGACCCCACCACCAATGGCAATGCAGCACGGATGAATCAGGCTATTAAGACACTCTCATGCCCATCTGATAGTGGCGATCCGCTGAATGGTGCCAGTGCCGCCTATGGTGCAGGTGGGTCTTTTGCGGGCCGAAAAACTAATTACGATTTCATTACCCGTGCCACCCTGACCTGCAACCACTGGCGTGGGGTTGCGTCGAACACGCGGCCGATGTTTGGAGAAAACAGCAATACCACAATGGCCTCGGTTACTGATGGACTCAGCAATACTGTTGCGATGGGCGAAACCACCTACAACGTGTACAACGGCCGCACCGCCAGTTGGGGATATCGCGGGTGGGTAATGACTGGAATCGATCTCAATGCAGGGATCAACGTCTGGTACTACAACGCCACCATTCCTGTCATTCGTGGGCGGCTTGGCAGTTGGGGGCGGGCAGGTAGTCTGCACACGGGCGGTGCTAACTTTGTTTTTGGCGATGGTTCTGTCCGCTTTGTCCGTGAAAGCACTCCCACCGCCACCTTGTTGAACATGATGTATATGGCAGATGGCAACACCTACACCCTGGATTAATCACGTCCATTCAAATTCCCATACGATGAAAATTCTTATGAACAGGACTTTATTAAACACCTGTTGTCTGCTGGCATTCTGTTTCCTGCTTGGTTGCAGTGGATCGAGCAACAGCAACAAGTTAACAGGCAAAATAACAATGGATGGCAGCCCGCTGGCGAATGCCACCATTGAACTAATTCCTTTGGGCACCACAGAAGGTGTGGGTGCATTTGGTAACAGCGATGAAAATGGCGTTTTCTACCTGACAACCAAACAGGGAAAGGATGATATCCCACCTGGCGAGTACAAAGTGACGGTAAGCCGATTATTAAATCCGGATGGCAGCCTGCCAGACCCAAATGTCCCACCAATTGAATCGCAGGCAAAAGAAACGATTCCAGCACACTACCTTGATCCGGAAAAAACCAGACTGAGATTGACGATTACGCCTGAGAAAAAACAGTACGAGATTGCGCTGGAAAAAGTGAAGAAGTAAAAATTACCCATCCGAAAGTCTGCCCCACCGAATGTGGATTCGCCGGAGTCTTTTCACACAACATTACACCCAGGGCCTCCAACATTTTCCTTGCGGTATGGTGATGTCCTGCTACGATACAAAGTGTACCCATCGGAATTGCTTCACCTATCTTCTGGGGAACTTTGTATGTTACGCACTGTCAATTCATCGCACTCTTCCCGCGGCGGATATACCTTCGTCAAAGTCCTGTTGATCATTGCCATTTTCGTCATGCTGATTGGGCTACTATTACCCTCAGTGCGAAGAGTGCGAGAACCTGCTGAACGCTCAAAGTGCATGAATAATTTGAAACAGCTGATGTTTGCACAACATTTTTACAGCGACAGACCAGACGGAATGAACAATGGTGAGGCTGGTGCGATTCCTTCATCCTTTCCCACTGGGTGTATGCGGCCAGGAGTTGTTCCAGAAGATCGACTCAGTTGGCTGGTTGCGTTGTTACCCTATCTGGAACAGGATCACCTGCATAAGCAATTCGACTTTAATAAAGGGTGGCATGGAAATTTGCGTCCCGGTTCCACGGTCCTAACGACGCTTCTTTGCCCCACGGCAAAGGCGAAGGCACCCAATGATAGGGTGACACACTATGTCGCCATGGCCGGGATTGGGAACGACGCTGCACTTCAACCCGCAGGCACCCCTGGTAATGGCTTTATGGGCTACGACCGACTCACCAATTATACGCTGATGAAAGATGGCTCATCCAATACGATTGCGTTAATGGAAACAAACTTCAATCCTGGGCCTTGGGCACGTGGCGGCAATTCCACTGTTCGTGGATTTGACCCAGCCACTGTTATAATGGCTGCCGAGCATCAATCATTCGGTATCCATACGGGTGTGATTCAAGTGGCAATGGTAGACGCTTCGACTCGAGCCATCAAGACATCAATTGATCCAAAAGTTCTGGCTGCTGCCATCACCATCGCTGGGAATGAATCGGAAAATCTGGATTGAGTACCACAATGAGGCACCCAATTCTTGAAACAATTCTGCGCTGGCTGACAGTGGTGCTGATTGTTCGAGTTCTCATCACAATCGTAGCGAATTACGTCGATTATTTCCCACCGAACTTTGAATCGCTTTTTTTGCAAGGTCGAGAAGCCACATTCGCAGGCGCCTATCGCAGCGCATTTTACATTCATATTTTTTCTGGTCCGGTGGTGCTGCTTAACGGCTTGATCCTGTTGAGTGCTGCCTTTCGACGCCGAAAGCCAGGCCTGCATCGGATATTGGGCAGAATTCAGGTGATTATTTTGCTGGTATTGATGCTGCCTTCGGCAATGGTTATGTCTCAGCATGCCTTTGGCGGGTGGGGAGCCGGCCTGAGTTTTCTGATACTGTCGCTGAACACTGGAATCTGCGCAGCCATTGGTGTTTTGCAGGCGAGGTGGCACCGATACGATTTACACCGTTGCTGGATGCTGCGTACATTTGTCCTGATCTGTTCTGCAGTAGTACTTCGGTTGATTTCCGGTGCAGCAAGCGTGATTGGCGTGGAATATCCAGAAACCGCCTATATCATCGCCGCATGGTGCAGTTGGCTGCTACCGCTTGCTACATTGGAAATTGTGCTGCGTGTGCCATATTTTCGCACAACGCAATCAGAAGCCAAATGATCGAGACCTTTCATTGTGGTGGTGCATACCCCCATCGCGAAACTTGCGGCAAGGTTTTATCCGTGGCGTTCGCTTGGTAAGATAAACATTACGAACCCACGCTTTTCAAAGAGTTTACGAATGATCCACAATTTATCGCAGGCGATATCTACCACCGGCCGTTGTCTGTGGCTGACGCTCATCGCTGCAGCACTACCCACAACAGTACAAGCCACCGACTGGCCACAGTTTCGTGGGCCGGGAGGGACGGGGGTGATTACCGATTCCGTTGTGCCACCATCTACCTGGACTGAGAAAGAGAACATTGCCTGGAGATTTGAGGTTCCTGGCCACGGCTGGTCGTGCCCGATCGTGGTAGGGAACAACGTGTTTGTCACCAGTTGTGTGACTGATGCCAAAGTGGCTGCCCCGAAAACGGGCTACTATGCACCGCTGGATACGAAGACCCACGACGGTGAACACCGCTGGACTCTGTTCTGCCTGGATGCCACCACAGGCAAGGTGTTGTGGGAACAGGTTGCCCACAAGGGTAAGCCAAAACACCCCATCCATGTGAAAGCCAGCTACGCCTCCGAAACCCCGGTTTCTGACGGTGAGAGGGTCTATGCCTACTTCGGCAACGTGGGCATTTTTTGCTACGACCTGAAAGGCCAAATGCTCTGGACGCGGACATGGGATGTCGTGCCCACGCAATTGAACTGGGGTACGGGTGCATCGCCGGTGCTGCATGAAGACCAGATCATCATTGTGAACGACAACGAAAAAGCATCATTTATCGTCTCCCTCGATAAGCGCACCGGCAAGGTGCTGTGGAAGACGGACCGCAACGAAAAAAGCAACTGGGCAACGCCCTTTATCTGGAAGCACGCAAAGCGGACCGAAATCGTAACGTGCGGCAAAGGAAAGGTGCGGTCATACGACCTGGACGGCAAATTACTTTGGGAATTCGGTGGGATGTCGTCAATTTGTGTCCCATCTCCCGTTGTGGCGGGCGACTTGTTGATCATCAGTTCCGGTTATGAATTTGGCAGGCCACGGCCCGTTTTTGCAGTGAAACCAGGGGCCACTGGCGACATCACCTTGAAGAAAGGTGAGACTAACAACGAGTTCATCGTCTGGTACAAAGAACCAGCCGGAGCATATCACCCCACACCGCTTGTTCTGGGCGATTATCTCTACGTTTTGTACTCAACTGGATTCATTTCGTGCTTCGAGGCACAAACTGGCAAAACAGTTTATGAGCGAGAACGATTAGGTGGCAGTTTCACTGCATCGCCATGGAGCTATCAGGGGAAAGTTTTCTGTTTGGGAGAAGATGGAACCACTTACGTGGTAAAGGCGGGCAAGGAGTTCGAATTAGTTGGTAAGAATGTGCTGAATGAGGTTTCACTCGCCACGCCCGCAATCGCCAACGGCCGATTATTCCTTCGCACAAGGGAAGCATTGTACTGCATCAGCACGCCGAAATAGCTACAATTTGGTTCTGATGGCTCTGAAAGCGCAGTTCGAAATGGATCTGTTCTGACTAAAATTGCTTACCTTCATCACTTAATTAGTCAACGGCCCCTTCAGGGCCGAAGATTTTTTGTATCAGTTACCCAGGGCTCGCTTCGCTCACCCTGCGCTGACAGAATGGCCCCTTCAGGGCCAATGACAACTTGATATCAAGCCGGTTCAATTGATGGAATTCATATCGCGATCAACAGCATTTAGTATTTGTCTCCAATAGAAAATCAGTCGAATTGAATCCAAAATATTGAAACCCGTTCAAGCCTTATTGCTCGTAAATTGGGTCTCTCGGATCGCCCGTGCTACGATTACACTCAAGCTTTATTGCTCGTAAAATGGGGGGACTCGTACTTGGTGTACTTTCACAGGCGGGTCGTCCGTGCTGTGATTACGCCCAACACATCAAAGGTAAAATTCTGTCGAGATGCGAGACAGTGCTTATTTCTGCTCGGTTTTCAGCAATCGTTTCGTCTGATCTTCCATTTCAGCCCGAGTGATGTCGGGTGGGGAAAATACGAACAGTGGGTGGGCTTCCTGGCTGATTTCCGCAAACTTTTTCGGAATCAACTGTTCCAGTTGTCGTTCGGTCGCTTCACGTGCCAGGTGGGGCTTGGCCTGCTCAAAAGTAACCTGACCATTCGGCTTGTGGTGCTTCACATTCTTAATAATCATCAAAGCAGTAGGGATTTCGATAATCTCGCTGATTTCGCCTTCTTTTAATGAGAATGCGATTTCTTCAATTTTTGCGGTGGCGGGCCCACTGTTACGGCCAATCGGGTCGACAATTCCCTTCGTGGCGGCCAGTTGGCTGTTAAACTGCCCACGTGCCTCTTCATCAAACTTCACCGGATTCTTCCGCAGTTCATCGTAAATGCGGGTGACATATTGCCGTTGTTCTTTGGTAAACATGATTACCTGACACTGAATCCGCTCGCCGTAGAAGTTTTCGTAGATTTTCTTCAGCTCTTCATCGTCCAGTTTCAGTTCTTCCCGACACAGGTGGGTCAGAATCAAGCGTGGTTTTACCACGTCATACCGCCATTCATCAATACTCTTGCCGTAACGGTCTTTCAGCACTTTTTCCACAAAATCTTTCTTGGGAACGCCGATTTTGCTGCACGTTTGCTCAATATCAGCTTCGATTTCTGCTTCCGTCACCACAATGTTGTGCTTTTTGGCAATCCCATCAATGACTTTCATATTCACAAAGGGACGGATGCGTTCTTTGCCGTAACGTGCGATGAGATATTCACCGAACTCCTGACGGGATAACGGTTTATCGCCATAAAGGTAGGCTACCACGCGGTCGTCTGCGACCACTTTTTCCGCAGACGCGGGAGTAACGGTACCCGGTTGGGCCCGCAGCAAATCGGTATCCGATTGCCCCCAAAAGTAGCCAACACCCAGTAAAAGCATCCCTGCAACATACGGAACGGTGCATCGAAGGTTCTTCATCTTTCTGTCCAAACGTGCCTAAATACGCTTTTTGAAATACCCCCACCTGCCAGGATACGCAAGGTCAACTCTGGTAAGTGGGAGTTTCCCGCAAACCCACCTTGATGATTGCAAAAGGTGCAGCGACAGGTTACTGTGGCACGGAAATGAAATCTTTTTCACGTGGGAAAGCCGATGCACCGCACCGTAATGTTGTTGATGTTGTTAATCACTACTGGCTTAGTAGGGAAAGAACCACCGAATGTGCTGGTGATTTATTCTGACGATCAAGGGACTATTGATCTGAATTGCTATGGTGCGATAGACCTTGCCACACCAAATTTGGATAAACTGGCAAAAAGTGGAGTGAGATTCACCCAGATGTACGCACCTTCGGCGATCTGTTCTGCCTCGCGTGCGGGCCTGATGACTGGTCGTCTTCCCGTGCGGGCAGGTGTGCCCAACAATGTTTCTTCGGAACTGGGCAAGCCAGGAATGCCTACTACGGAAGTAACCATTGCTGAAATGCTGCGTACAGGTGGGTATCGAACTGCCCACGTGGGGAAATGGCACCTGGGATTCACGCCCGAAACGATGCCACTGGGACAGGGTTTTGATTCCAGTTTCGGCCACATGGGTGGGTGCATCGACAATTATTCTCATTTCTTCTACTGGCAGGGACCAAACCGGCACGATCTGTGGCAGAATGGGAAGGAAATCTGGCGTGACGGTCAGTATTTCCCCACGTTGATGGTGGAACAGGTGAAATCTTTCCTGAAGGAACCACAAAAAAAGCCTTTTTTCATTTATTGGGCGATCAATATGCCCCACTACCCGATGCAGGGAACGGAAAAATGGCGAAAACACTATGCAAAACTACCCAGCCCACGTCGCCAGTATGCAGAGTTTGTGTCCACCATGGATGAACTGGTGGGGGAAGTTTT
The DNA here is from genome assembly GCA_041399155.1 of Zavarzinella sp. NCBI lineage: Bacteria > Pseudomonadati > Planctomycetota > Planctomycetia > Gemmatales > Gemmataceae > Zavarzinella > Zavarzinella sp. The sequence goes on along the minus strand of JAWKTI010000005.1, from coordinate 346,891 downwards.
AGACGAACTGGATCGCCTGGGCCTGAAAGATAACACGTTGATTATATTTCAATCGGATCATGGACACTCCACTGAGGAACGAGCCTTCTTTGGTGGAGGCAATGCCGGGCCCCACCGAGGTGCAAAAGGCTGTTTGTTTGAAGGTGGGTTGCGTGTCCCTTCGATTGCCTCGTTGCCGGGACAGATTCCAGCAGGTGAAACCCGAACCCAACTTGCCGTCGGGTGCGACTGGCTACCCACGATTGCAGAATATTGCAACGTAGCAATTCCCAAGGTGAAACTGGACGGTCGCAGCTTGAAAACAGTGATTTCGGATGGGAAAGCACCTACGCCACACGCCAATTTTTATTGGCAGCTTGGGCAAGGCAAAGCCCCACAGTGGGTTGTGCGGCAGGGCGACTGGAAATTGCTGGGCAACCCACGTGATACCAGTGGCAAAGGGACGAACATCCCACTGGGGGGACGAATGTTGGTGAATTTGAATGATGACCCGGGAGAAAAGATTAATTTGCTGGAAAAGGAACCCGAAGTTGCAGCACGGTTGGAAAAAATCCGCCAGGAATGGCTGAAAGATCTGCCTTGAACAGAAAATGAGCTGTTAGAATTAAGCTAGTGATTGCAATGGAATTGCTGGTCTCACAGCCCACGCAATCTCTCAACGTTCAGGTTCCGGGCTGATTTCGTTGACTGAATCTGGTGGGCCATCGACCATCCTGCTTGTTCTGGTCGCTCAATCCACCAACACTGCAGCTATATGTTTATGGAACGAATTCAGCAACACCTTGAATCCAGGTTGAATTAACCAGCATTTTCAAACTACCACAGCCTTTCAGGAAACGAGATTCGTTTTTCAGAACATCTCCCCACCAAAGAACGTATAATAACTGAGTTATTTCACCCTGAATGTGGTAGATCGATGAAGTCGTTTTTGAAGCCGTTTATCACCATTGCGACAGTGGTTGGGATTGTTTTCGTCATCACCTACATGAATCGCTCTGCTGGTCCGGATGAAGATGCCAATAACGACCAGAGCCAGGGGAAAGGGTTAGGGAAAAAAATCATCCCATTGCGGTTTTTTACCCGCGAAGCGATCAAAACCAACAGTGGTGATCCCGTCCACATCCGAATGTGGGATGAATCAATCGAAGTGGGGCAGGATGCATCGTTCCCATTCCTGTTCAAGAACGAGCACGACCAGCCAGTACAGGTGCAGGTGGCTGGTGTCAACTGTCAATGTGCAGGTGCTGACATGGCACTGATATCAACGCCCCTCTGGAACGAATATCAACAAAAGTGCGCATTAATCAACAGTCCCCTGGGCGGTTTGGCACAGCCAATTGAGGCATTGATGAATCATTTGGCCTTTTATGATCAACTGAAATGGCAGGAAGTATTCAAAAATGGTGCGGGTGTCGTCCAGGATGTACCGCCTGCGTCCAATGGGAACCCACAATTTGGTTTTCTGCGATTGAAGTGGCAGGGTAAAAAAGAAGGACAACAATTTATCTCTGCCAGTGTGGTTTCCAATCTACCAAATGGGAATGGTTTTCAGGATGATGTGAAGGCACAGGGGTTGGTGGTACCGGGTTTCGTAATTTATCGCAAAGAAGGCGATGAGTGGAAAAATACCAACACTTGGGATTTTAATGAATTAGGAAGTTTTCAGAAAACCAAAGACACCTTTTATTGCTGGTCGCTGACCCGCAGAAATCTGGTTCTGGATGTGAACTTCACCAATCCCGCCCATGTGGGTAATCCGTGTGTCACAATGACGCAGCCCGAACCTGCGAGTGAAGCGGAATACCGCTCGCTGGTAGAATTTCTGCGTGAGAAGAAACTGACTGCCACCGACCCACAGTCGTTGTACAAGTTTGATGTGCAAGTGGCGGAATCTGTTGTTGTGGGTGAAGGCGACGACAAACTGACTTTTCAACTGGATATTGGCCCACTGGTACGAAAAATGGAAGTCCGCTCGCTGGGCACTTCCACTGCGGGTTCCTCGCTGCAAGTAAGTGTACAAGGGCAGATCCGTGGGGATATCCGGATTACGAATGGCTCCAAAGATGGCCGAATCGATCTCGGATCCACCACTGGAAAAACCGACCGCACCCAGGTTGTCAGCCTGATCGCTGATCGGCCAGGGCTCGATATCTCCGTGGTTGACAAAGAGGTGGTACCATCTTACCTGAAAGTGAAGCTGGAACCCATGGCAGACGTGGGTAATCGCAAACAATGGCGACTGAGCGTCACACTACCTGCAGGTGCCCTGTCTGGCACATTGCGCGACAGCCACATCACGCTGAAAACGAACGATCCAACCCCACGAATGATCCGTTTTCCAGTCCTCGCTGCCACCATCGGTGGGGGATTGTAATAACGGCAACACGATGTATATAGCATTCGATATATAACTGATTATTTATAAAGGCTTTCCCCACTGCCATTCCGGCTATGTTTTTCTACCTTAATTGGTACAGTCACACATTTCGGAATTTTTTCTCATGAATCGTGTCATTACCGCTCTTTTGTGCTGCCCAGTAATGTTTTTGGTGGGTTGCAGCAAACTGAACTTCAACCAAACTGTTGAACTCACCACTGGTGAAGTGAAAACTTTTTTCATTGATCCACCGAAATCAGACCAGAAAGTGGTGGTTACCATCAACTCTACCGATGCAGAACTTAGCTACGGGGTTGTGCTCTCCAAAAATTTCAAGGAAAGTGTCGAATTGTCTGATGTTTCCGACAAGGATAACTTCCTGCTGATCAAACATAAAGTAAAGCAGGACACACAATCGATTACGATCCCCGCAAAAGAAGAAGTGGTCGTCTTGGTCGGCAATTCTACCAAAAACACCACTGTTTCTGTTTCGCTGAAATCAGAATAGCAGATTTCCTTGAACATTTTCGACATTACTGCACTCGTTCTGGCCATTCTGGTCAGTATTCCGTTCTTAATTCTGGCCACCGAGTGCCTGTTGGCAGTGGTTTCACTGCAACGTAGTGCGACAATCAAACCACGTTCGAAGTGTGCCATACTGATCCCCGCACACAATGAAGAAGTGATGATAAAGCAGACGTTAGAGCGTCTGCAAACCCAGGTGCAGTCCACTGACCGAATTGTGGTAATCGCCGACAATTGTATGGATGAAACTGCCCAAATCGCCCGCACTGTGGGTGTCGAGGTGATTGAACGCACTCACGCCACAGATCGCGGGAAAGGATTTGCGTTGGCGCATGGCATGGCGTATCTGCAGCACAATCCGCCTGAAGTGGTGGTGATTGTAGATGCAGATTGCGAACTATCTGACAGTTGTCTGGATGTCTTAATCAATCAGGTTGATCGCACCAATCGCCCTGCCCAGGGGGTGTATCTGATAGGAACTGGTCAGGAAACGGAGCCAAAACAACGGATTTCTGCTTTTGCGGTGCTGTTGAAAAATCTGATTCGCCCACTGGGCCTCTACAAGTTAGGTGGCCCCTGTTTACTGACAGGCACCGGCATGGCGTTCCCATGGAAAGAACTGTCCAAGGTTGAATTGGGTACTTGCAATCTGGTTGAAGATATGAAGTTGGGCGTTGATCTGACGATCATTGGAATCCCACCGCAATTATGCCCTGCGGCTCGCTTGCAGGGTGCGGCAGCCCCCACCCAGCAGGCAGCAACACAACAACGCACCCGTTGGGAACACGGTCATCTGCAAACCATGCTGACCCAGGTGCCACGCTTGTGGCTGAATGCAATCACCCACCTGCGCTGGTCGTCATTATTACTGGCATCAGAGCTTCTGATTCCCCCACTGTCGTTGTTGGCGGTCTGCTGGGTGGGGGCAATGGTCGTTATTCTGACGACGAAATTATTAACTGGCGGCTCCTGGTTGCCCACGGTGCTATTATGTAGTGGTCTCCTGCTGACGTTGTTTGCGGGAATGCTGGCTTGGATTCGCTATGGCCGCACGATGCTGCCACTCTCCGTGATGATGCAAATACCTTTGTACATTCTGTGGAAATTGCCGATTTACGCCAAATTCCTGTTTCATCGCCAAAAAAGTTGGACGAGGACTGAACGAATTGTTGAAAAATGACGAAATTTCTGTTTATACCAAATATTTCTAGTTGTGCGGATGCAAAACTGCTGGTATGGATCTATTAGACAATCAAGGCGTGCGTTTTGTAACGTACTGTTAACGATGCTCGCAAAAGAATATTCCCATTCTCGAACCTATGCAGAGCCAGCGATGAGTTCTGTGCGAATTGCCACAGACAACGTTGTTCCATTACGGATTCACACATGGGTGGGGGAATCTGCAGAATACCAGGTGCTGAAGCGCACTGTAGACATTGTTGTTTCTGCGGCAGCGATTGTGGTCTTATCACCGGTCTTTCTTGTTGTTGCCTTACTGATCAAATTTACCGACGGTGGGCCAATTTTCTTCCGCCAGAAGCGTGTTGGGCTGGGCGGTCGAGTGTTTGAGTTTGTGAAGTTTCGCTCCATGGTGGTTGATGCGGAAGCCCGCAAGCAAGCACTGATGAAAATGAACAAGCACAATAATTCGATCACTTTCAAGATGACACGCGACCCACGAGTTACATGGATTGGTCAGATCCTGCGAAAAACCAGTATCGACGAATTACCACAACTCTGGAATGTACTGGTAGGGGAAATGACTCTCGTTGGGCCACGTCCAGCGGTGATACCAGAAGTCGAGCGATACAGCCTGCGGCAACGCCGGCGACTGAATGTCACCCCAGGTCTCACCTGCATCTGGCAGGTCAGCGGCCGGGCGGACCTCGATTTCCACCAGCAGGTCGATTTGGACATTGAATACATCCGCGAACGATCGATTTGGTACGATTTCAAATTGATTCTGTTGACCTTCCCCGCAGTATTTTCTGGCCGCGGTGCTTATTAAACCTGTTTGCTTAGCAACAGTCTTCTCTTTTCCCCGCTGTATAAGCGAATTTTCAAAGTCGTATTTTTAATAAGTGAATCGTAGCACGGGCGTCCCGCCCGTGGTGTAAAAGTCATGGTGGTGTAAAACTCATGGGCGAGACGCCCATGTTACGTAGGGCATAAGAACTCATTGGTTAACCGTAGGGTGCCCGCCCGTGGTGTAAAAGTCATGAGCGAGACGCCCATGTTACGCAGGGAAGTAGTAACTTGTTGAACCGTAGATGGTACGTAAGGCTTTACTTACTTGGTAAAACGTAGCACGGGCGTCCCGCCCGTGGGAAAACTCATGGGCGAGACGCCCATGTTACGTTGAACTGTAAATACTCATTGGTGAATCGTAGCACGGGCGTCCCGCCCGTGGTGAAAAACTCATGGGCGAGACGCCCATGTTACGTTGAACTGTAAATACTCATTGGTGAACCGTTGCACGGGCGTCCCGCCCGTGGGAAAACTCATGAGATTTGATTTGATGAGTATGCTCTCATTTTCTTAGCCGTGCGGTGCGGAGGGATCCAGCAACTCCGATCGTAAACATCCAGAAACAGGAAAAATCTGGCTCGAATGCCACCCCGCGTAACGCAATGGCGACGGCAAGGAACGCACCAAACATTCCCCCTGCCCAATCGCGGACAGGATAGCCACCGTACAATGCTTCGGCAGCCAGGTAAAAACACCCCAGTGCGATCAGCACTGCCAGCGTGAAGACTCCCACGTAACCGTTGATGATCAAGATCTTTAAGTAGTGGTTATCAATGGACTTAAAGCGTTCATCCATGCGGGAATCGACCGGGATATCCTTCAACGTGGAACCATAGCCAAACCAGCCACATTCATCAATCGCCCGTGCGTACACCAGGTCAAGCAGATCGCGGTGCAAAGTACCGGAATAGGGGTGTTTTTTCCCTTCAATCACCACAAAATGTTCGGCGGTATCGGTTTCGCCCGCATACTTACTCAGTGCGTCCAGAATTTCTGCCCGAAATGCAACAAAGCCACCGAAAGCCACCAGTGCCATCAGGAACATAGGTGCCCGCCAGCGTGGGTGGCGAAAGAACAGGTCGGCTCCGAAAACAATCCCCATCGCCAGTTGTGCTGCACGGGAAACCGTGACAAAGGTCGCTAATGCTGCCAGTGGGATGGTGGCAATCCACCAATCCTGACCGTAACCACGCATTGTCTGACGACTTGCAAGCAACAGCCAGGGTAACACCAGCACCATCAGTAACCCAAAGTAAATCGGGTGGGTGGTATGTCCACGGGCCCGCAACAGACCCCAGCGATATAGTTCTGCATCACTGGCCCGCTCCCACTTCATTCCCAGCAGATCTGCCAGTACATTTTTTTTGCCGAAGGCTTCCACGAGGGCATAGCCACCAATTAGCAGCACAAAAATGCACAGGTAAGGTAGCACGGAGAGCAAATCCTCCGGTTTCTGGATAAATAGTCGCCCCATCACATACGGTAAAAGCCAGGTAAGAGCCACTTCCAGCGAGCGGGTGGGAATCAGAATTTTGTTGTTCAGGTCGGATATTACAGTGGTGGCAACCAGCAAGCCAACAATAAGATCGGCAAAGATCCAGCGAGTAGTCAGCCCCTGAAACGGGCGAAACAGGGCAATGGCCAACACAGTCAGGCCAACGGTGGTGGCGGCATTCATTTCAATCGACCGTACCTGCACCTGCAGCCACCAGGGAACCAGCAGAAAAGCAAACATCAGGCTGATCCGCAATCCACGGTGAAAACCCTTGTCGTGCAACCACACCAGGGTGATCAGGATAACGAGTGCGAGTGTCAGAAAGCCGGCTGCCGTCAACATGCGAAAAAATCCCACGTGGTGCCAAACAGATGATGACACACTATCGCCAAAGTTTACCCAGTTGGTCAATACAAAAAAATCGGGAACCGGTACAGCCCACAATTGGAGAAAGATGAGAATGATCTCACAATTCCTTCCCAAAATTCACATAATGACTTCAATAAATTCGGTACTATCCAAGTTTAGAAAGACTCATCCGCACGTAGATTGTAACAATACAGCGATAAGCGAAAGCGAGAGAAATTCCCCAAAATAAGCTGTTTGCAATAATCAGCAAGAACAATACCCACTCAGGTGCAGGTTTGGCAAACAAGAGCATTGGGTGACAAAGAGCCTCAAAAATATCTGCTGCCGCAAGAACAAATGGAGTAGGTTCAACATTAACTGTAAGCAGGCTAAGTGCGAACGAAAATTCTGTGAGGACAGCCAAAAAATGGACTGCTGCAATTTTGAGAACGAGTTTGACCATCTGATTTTGCACACTTCACCCTGATTAAAGCATACCAAGTGAGATACTTATACAGGATGGGTGAATTGAAATTCCATGTAAACAAAAACAGCTCTGTGATTCCACAGAGCTGTGCGTTGTTCGAATGTATTGAATGCAAGCAGCAGAAAAGTGGGTGCTTAACGGTGGGCTAAATGACAGCCACCGCAGGTTTTCGGGTTGGTTAATTCTGCGTATGCTTCTTTTGCAATGGCCGAGTCTTTCTTGCCAGAGGCATCCTGCAATTTCTTCGCAGATTTCAGAAATGCTTCTGTTTTTTCCTTCCATTCATCATCTGTGCCCTTGGGTGGCTTGCTTTTCGTCAATGTTTCCGCAATTGAAACCCACTGCTCGGATTGTTTTTCCAGAGCAGACCAGTCTTTTTTGCTTAACGAAGACTTCACAGAGTTTTTCAAACTATCCCGCCCAGAAGCAAGTGTTTTCATGCAGGTTTTGATGTCTTTCAACTTCTCATCTGCCTGAATCATCATGCCAAGGAGAGCAAGGAAACTAAAGCCAACTGCAAATCGAGCGTATTTCATCATCAATCAACCTTCAACAGAACCAACAATTTCAGCTTACTTGTGGGAGCCGTGGCAGCCGCCACAGGTTTTGCCATTGGTCAACACTGCAAAAGCGGCGTTTGCTGCTTTCAGATCTTTCTTGCCTGCTGCGGCTTCCAGATCCTTGGCTGCTTTCACGTAAGCTTCGCATTTTTCTTTCCAGCTTTCTGCGGTGCCCTTGGGTGGGGTGTTTTTGCCCAGTGATTCGGAAGCGCTGACCCAGGTTTTGGCTTGAGTTGCCACTGCATCCCAGTCGGGAGATTTGGCTTTCAGTTCTTTGCCAACGGTGGTCTTCAAACCGCCTTTCCCGTAAGCAGCTTTCATCACGTCTTTGATTTTCAGAGCTTCATCTGCAGTGGTTACAGCAACCAATGCCACAGCGAGTACCCCGGCAACGCCGGCTTTCCACAATTTCATACATTTCTCCCTGGATATGACTTCAGCCCGGCAATCACCACAATCGCTCAGGCCAAGAATAGACTCCCACCGAAGAACAATTCTTCAAAATGAGAATCTTATCTCCAATTATGGTAGAATCTGAATCAATGCTGGACAGTATCGAACAGTGGGCAGTGAAAATTCGGCAAAGAGAAAAATCCCATAACGGCGATTAGATTATATGTCATTTTATTACATGTCATATACTTGTGCATAAGCAAATCAGTTTTTATGTAGTTACTGAAAATATTCTCATTTACCAACTTGTGATCCCCTGGGGATGTTGTTAAAGTGGACTACGAATGATAATGAGGCATCCCACATGGCCACCCACGACCCTGCCAACGATCCTGATCGCACCGTCACCCAGTCGCAAATGCCTGATTCGCAACCAGATACAGTGGATCGGTCGCAAGCAGACCCACTCAATAATAGTTTGTAGCCGTACGGGTTCGCGTAATGCAGAAGTTTAAACAGCACAACGAAGGCGCCCACCTATCCCTCACGAAAGACGATTACCTCATCATGCGCGAGACGCCACGATTTGCGAGTGGACGTCTCAGGCACATTCGACGTCGAATAGAGCCAACTGGGTATGCTGAAGAGTCGATCCACGAATCCGGCGATGGGGCAACTGGCTGGTTCTGGCATTGGTACGACAAGATTTCCGACGAACAACTTGCAGCCGTCGGAAGTGCTCTGGCCCAGGCACTAGCCACTGCCGATGCAAAACATGAGCCCGATGATCCAAATAGCAGCTATCGGCAAATCGAGTTTTGGGCCAACGGAATTCCGGCGAGAATATTCATGCAAGATATTGCCGGTGCTGCCGCGTTTGAATCCTTAGAGTTTGAGAATGCTTGGAATCTCGTCGCCAGCATATTCCCAGGGTTCAGCGATTGAGTAAACCAAGGCATGCTGAATCAGACGATGGAACGACACACAATATTGTCCTAAGCCATGGTGAGCGTGTTGACTGTGAGCGAGTTAATTTTACATTAAGCTGGTTGCTGAACTTACTAGAGTCCACTATAGAGCATATAGTAAAGGTGACGGCCAAAGGCGACTTGAGTGATCGATTGGAGCAGAGATCGTTTTATTTAAAACATGCACACCGCGAGACTGCTCAATCGCACCCAGGTTGGTCACAGGAGACACAATCAATGTCAGTCGGCTCGATCCTTATCGGGCTTCAAGCATCCCGAGGTGACGGGCGGGGTGTAACAGCCGCCGAGTTTATTGCGCCGCTCAACATTCGATCCGATGAGGTCTATGCGACACTCGCGGATGGCGGAGAGTGGGTGTCTGGCATGGTGTACTTCGCAGTCGTGCGATACAATGACTATGACCATGTTGACAAGACTGCCGACGCTGGTGCACAAACTGAGGCATTCTTCCGGGGCGTGATGGAAGCGTTCTTGGCCACCAGCGAATTTTTCGACCGGCGGTCACCGGAGGTCATTGCAGTGATGCGTGCGACGGGCTTGTCGCTACGTCTGTTCGTCGAAGTTCGTATGGACCAAGACCAGATGGAATTAGAATTCCCACCGGAGCTACTAGCGGCATGTGGTCGGCACAGCCTTCAACTGTACATCATGTCCAACGACATCTCCGCACATGAGGCATTGACTGCAAGGACCGAACACGACACTGCTTCGCTTGAACTTTAAGCCAGCCAGAGGCTAACTTAACCGGGTAGACTATAGAGCATATAGTAAAGGTGACGGCCACAGGTCGACTAAGTAATCGATTGAAGCACGAGTCTCTTATTATCCTCTCCGCTACTCTGCACAATTGAAAACCCGTTAGATGTGAGATATGGTTGCACGCTTATGAATCCAATTGAAAGGGCTATGATTTCATTAGAAGGCTTATCTGTGGGTGATGCATTCGGGCAACAATTTTTTGGCCATGTAGAAGATGTGATTTCTAATATCGAATGTAGAAATATCCCCGCCACTCCTTGGCATATAACAGATGATTCGATTATGGCTATTGCACTATTTGAAATATTACAAGAGTTTGGCCAGGTCAATCAAGAAAGATTGGCCGAACGGTTTGCAGCATATTATCAGATAAACCCTAGTCGTGGTTATGGTGGTACAGCCCACCGTATCCTACAAGCCTTGAATAATGGTGAAAACTGGAAGTCCATCTCAAGAGCAGTGTTTGACGGCAAGGGCTCCCATGGTAACGGAGCTGCAATGCGCATAGCGCCGCTTGGCGCATTTTTTTCCGATGACATTGATGCGCTAAGAATCAATGCAATATTGTCGGCAGAGATTACACATTCAAATGTAGAGGGACAAATGGGGGCCTTGGCAGTTGCTTTGGCATCAGCATGGATGTGGAATAATAGGTTGGTTGAATTAGATGATTACTCATTATTAAGTTATATCTACGCTAACATACCTGAATCTGACACACGGAACAAAATTGGTAGAGCAATTAATCTTCCTTTTTCTTATTCAATCGAAACGGCTGTTTCAGCACTGGGTAACGGTACAGCCATGTCATCTCAAGATACAGTTCCTTTTTGTTTGTGGGTTGCTTCAAGGCATTTCAATAATTATGAAGAGGCCATCTGGTCAACTGTAAGAGGTCTTGGCGATCGAGATACAACCTGCGCCATCGTAGGAGGTATTCTAGCTATGCGAACAGGCCTGGATGGTATCCCTTCCACTTGGCGCCAACGTAGAGAATCTCTGGATAATTGGCAAAATAATAGAGAAAGTTGGTGGTGAACTGTTTTGAAACCAAGGCATGGAGCGGACGACTACCGCTCAGAACATTTTTAAAAGTGAAGTCGGCTGCAAGTGGCTTAGGTAAGCGATAGGATCAGGAATCGCGACCCGTTATTCAGCGGTGGGGCCTTAAGCGGATCCACTACTCACTTTCGGAGTGGGGTGGTTTCCAGCTCATTATCGTGGGTAATCCCCGGCATGCCAGTGACCTCAACCAGCTTGACTTTGTTGTGATCGGTGCAGCCACGGTTCCCTGTGATAACAGCGGTGGGGCAATCTGCAATGGAGAAGGCAGTACCCTGAAATTGCTCTGCGTGATTTCCCACTATCAGAACGGCCGATTTGCCTGCCCGAACGGCTGTGCGATATCCAGAAATCCGGTTTTCTTGTATGGTGGCATCGGATTTTTCCCAGATCCAGATCGCCGTACCCTGTTTTTCACCAATTCCTGTAAATTCATTTTGCAGTACGGTCACTTTTCCCTGAATCAGCAGGCCCGCGACCCCACCGCCATGGAACTGGTTTTTCTGAATGTGGGCAGTTGATTGGTCTTTTACCGCCAGAAGTGGGGGCATCCCACCTTTGCGTGAAAGGACATTGCTGATGATGGTCGCCGTGGATTCTTCGGTCACCCCAATCGCCACCAGAAGATTATCGTGAACCTGGTTGTTCATGATAGTGGCATTGGCTTTCCCCTGCATGCCGATCCCCGCCATTTTGTTGTCTCGGCATTCATTCCCGATAATCAGGGGTTTTGCCCCATCTCGACAGCCGATTCCCGCCATCTTGTTGTGGTGACAGTGATTATCTCGAATGACCGGACTTGCCCCGTCACGACAGCCAATTCCCGCCATTTCATTTTCAAAGCACTCATTTCGCAGGACAATCGGCTTGGTGTTTTCCATTCGTATGCCAATTCCTGCCCGCAGATTCTGGGAGCATTTATTTTCTCGAATGATCGGCTGGGCACCTTCGCGACAGCCAATTCCCGCCCGAATATTTTTTTTGCAGATATTTTTCTGAATGGTGGGGTTGGCCTGGCGACAACCGATTCCTGCCCGCAGATTCTCTTCACAAAGGTTTTCCAGGATGATTGGTTCTGCATTCATCGCCACACCAATCCCACCACCCATATTGCGGTAACAGTGATTCAGCGTTACCAGTGCGTGTGCAGGTGCTGGTCCTTTACCAGAAACGGCGATACCCACATCGCCATTATGATGTACCACACACCGCATTACCTGGCAGGTGACATTGGGGATACTGATCGCAGGAATGGTGCCTTCCGCCTGCACCGATCCCTCCTCATCGCCCAGTTCTTCACCTTGCGTGGTGGCATGTTTTTGCCAGATTGCCTCATCGTACTTGCCCACATTCGTGATGGTAAACCCTTCCAGTACCGAATTTTCTGCCATCTGCACGCCGGGTGCGTTGCCATTCGTTCCCCCGCCATCAATAATGGTTACCTTGGCACGCTCCCACACGCGTTCTGATTTGTGAGGTTCTTCTCCGGAACTGCGTAAAGTGATTCCCGGCTTCAATTTCAGGCGTTCCAGATATTTTCCGGGTGCCACCAGCACGATATCACCTGGTTTAGCCGCATCGATGGCTGCCTGAATTGTCTGATGATCTTTGGGAACATGGATCGGTGCGGCACCGACAACCGATGCAAGGATAAGCACAGTCGAAAATGAGAGGATTTTCATAGCTATGTGGTGGGGCGGAATTTCATGGAATACCCGGCGAGAAAATGATGCTACCACAGGGTAAAATGAAAAGCACCCATAATGTTGCCAACTGATGAGTAAAAAAAGAAAGGCCATGATGCAGCAATAGATGTCCAATTCAGTGCTGCAAATGGGAAAATGAATTTTCTCTCATCATTTTTCCTCTGGTACGATTTGCGATAATATGCCACAATGGGTGGGCGTGGATTGCCCGACCCGACGCCATCACCATCAAAAGTTTCATCCGAGTTGCCGCAAACCAATGCAGCACAAAGAAATCGTTAAAGTTTTCCGTTGCTGGTGAAGGTTTGCATTGACTTACCAGAAGGCACATATATCTCGCCTGGACCAGTGAGACTATTTCCAATTCTATTCCCCACTTTCGTGGTGGAATGGATGAGGCAGTGCATTGTTCCGCATCGGAATCGATATAACAGGCGGTGTTGGAATATATGGCTGCGTACATTGGATAGTGGTAATTGATATATGCAAAAATAGTCACTTGATACGACACAATGTTGACTGGCACGTTAACTTTCTACGCAGAAGTTAATTATTAAAATAGTCGGCTTAGTTTGGTTCGTCACCCGTCAGTATTCCAACAGATTCTGCTGACGAACTCAGTTGTTTGATCCAAATTGGAGATAGACCTTGACCGATGCATTTTCAGATCTGAAGCCAAGAGTGTTGTTACGTAGTCTGTCGACCTGTTGGTTTCGTCCCGATCACGCGTGGCCACTTGCTGCATTGATTGTGTTGGCAACATCATGCGTCTGTCTATCAGGACTGGCAGGCGCAGAGCCGCCGCTGATCGGCTCCTTCGACAAAGCTACTGCGGAGGCTTGGCGGCAAGCGGGTGCCGAAGTAGGTTGGATTGGCAAGGACTACTACGGCAACTTGGTTGCCTTTCACTCGAAACCGGATAGCCTCGAAGCACCGACCCCGGCCTTCCAATTTAAACTTTGGCCGGATAACATCCTCACTAAACTGCCCGCACCCGAACTGCCTTTTTGCCTTGACCTTGGCTCCACCAAAGTGACCGAAGAAGGACTGAAAGATTTGGCAGGGCTCAAATACTTGCAATTGCTCGATTTATCAAACACTATGGTTTCAGGCCCGGGATTAAAAGAGCTGGCCGGGCTCAAAAACTTACGATCCTTACACCTCAGAGGCACGCCAATAACGGACGCGGGACTGAAAGAACTCTCCAACTTCCCGAATTTGCAAACACTCGAATTACGCCTTACTCCAGTGACGGACTCTGGATTAAAAGCGTTGTCCGGGCTAACAGGCTTGCATACGCTGGAATTGTACAGCACTAAAGTGACGGATGTTGGTCTGAAAGAACTGGCCGGGCTAAAAAACTTGCAGTCTCTTAATCTGGGCGGTACAAAGGTAACTGATGCAGGGCTGAAAGAGCTGGCTGGGCTAAAAAACTTGAAGTCTCTTAACCTGGGCGGTACAAACGTGACTGATGCAGGGCTGAAGGTGTTGGTGGGGCTCAAAAACTTGCAAAAACTGGACCTTTACGGCACGGGATTGACGGACGCAGGTCTTGTGGAGTTGGACAGTTTAAATAACTTGCAATCGCTCAACATATTTAACACTAAGGTGACGAATGCCGGCGTAGCTGCACTTCAGAAGGCTTTACCCAAGTGTAAAGTATTTCGGTGACAATGATATTGAAAACATCTAATACCTACCGACAAAAAATGAGTTTCCTCTCATCATTTTTCCTCTGGTACGATTTGCGATAATATGCCACAATGGGTGGGCGTGGATTGCCCGACCCGACGCCATCACCATCGACGCACGGATGCATCATGAAAATACTTCATTTGACCGCCAGCACCTTCTGGGGTGGGCCAGAACGCCAGATGCTTGGTCTGGCTCAGGCACTGCCGTTTGAATATCAGACCTTTTTTGCCAGTTTTGCCGAAAATGGCCGCTGCCAGCCATTTCTGGAAAAAACACGCGAGGCAGGCTTCGAATCGTACCGCATCAAGTCCGATACTCCCCACCTGCAACAGGCTGTGGGGGATATTTCGCAACTGATTCGCCAGATCGATGCCGATGTGCTGCTCTGTCACGGCTACAAATCCAATCTGCTGGGCCGACTTGCAGCACGCACCACGAATGTGCCGTGTGTGGCAGTTTCCCGTGGCTGGACCGGCGAAACCTGGAAAGTGCAGTTTTACGACTGGCTCGATCGCAAGCACCTGCGTTGCATGAATCGCGTGGTGTGCGTCTCCACCGAACAGGCACGTCGTGTGCGGAAAACGGGTGTGCCTGCCAGCAAAATTCGCGTCATCAAGAACGCAATGCGGGACGAATTATTAGAGCCTCTTCATCATTCGCAGCGTGAAAAACTGGCGAACGTGGTGCCCCACGATCGATATGTCATTCTGGGTGCGGGTCGCCTCAGTCCCGAAAAAGGCTACATGTATCTGGTGAAGTCGATGGTGGAACTGGTGAAACAGCACCCCAACGTCTTACTATTGCTGTGCGGCGAAGGACCTGAACGTGGGGCCATTGAAGAATTCATACGCCACCACATGCTGCACGATCATGTGAGGTTGCTGGGCTTCCGCACCGACGTGGATCAATTGCTGGCGATGGCGCAAGTAATGATACTGCCGTCACTTACGGAAGGATTGCCGAATATTGCTCTGGAAGCAGCCGCACGCCGGATTCCCACTATTGCAACGGCTGTCGGTGGTACGCCCGAAATTGTGAAGCACCTGGAAACCGGCCTGCTGGTGCCACCCGAACAGGAAAATGAGATTTCCCGCCAGATTATCTGGCTGATGAAAAACCCGCACCGTGCGGAACAGTTGGTAGAAAACGCCCAGGAGCATGTTGTCCACGAGTTTTCCTTCCGTGGGCAGGCGGCGAAATACGTTGAGTTATTCGAGGAACTGGTGGCAGTTCCCAGTGCAGGAGGCACGTGGGTATGTTGACGGGCAATTCACTGGGCAATTTGTTAAAAAAAACTCATCATCGCACTACTGGCGTCGTGGGCATTAACTTTGTCATCGACGAACTGAACCGTGCGGGGACCGAGTCACAGTTATTGGCGCTAATCAACGGGTTAGATCGACGTAAGTTCTTACCCACCCTGACGATACTGCGAGATACCGTTTCGCCGCTGGAGCAGGAACTGGCTGCGGATGTGCCCACGATTCACCTTGGGGTGCAGCACTTGATCGGTTTGCGATCGTTGCCTGCTGCAAGCAGATTGTTAAGTTTCTGGCGGCAGCACAAAGTTCAGATTCTTCAGACCTATTTTCTGGATAGTTGCTACTTTTCGGTGCCACTGGCGAAACTGGCAGGGATCCGTCACATTATTCGCGTGCGAAATAATACTGGCTACTGGTTGACCCCTCGGCAACAGTGGCTGGGCAAAGGACTGGAAAAACTGTGTCGCCTGACGCTGACCAACAGCCCACAAGCACGTGAACAGTTGATTGAACGTGAGAATGTGCCCGCCTGGAAGGTGCGTGTGATTGCCAATGGCGTGGATATGGAACGTTTTTCGGGATTACCTGTACCTAAATTTGGCCCCACCGTCCACGTGGGGATGGTGGCCAACCTGCGGGACGTAAAGAACGTAGAAAGTTTCATCCGAGTTGCCGCAAAGCTATGCAGCACAAGGAGATCGGTAAAATTTTCGGTTGCAGGTGAAGGTCCACTTCGACCGCACCTGGAGGCAGAGATTGCCCGCCTGAACCTTGGGGGATCGTTCCAACTGTTGGGCAAATGTGAAGATATCCCCCACTATCTGGGTGGGCTCGATGTGGCTGTGCTTTGTTCCACGTCAGAATCGATGTCGAATGCGGTGCTGGAATACATGGCAGCCGCACGTGGGATTGTGGTAACCGATGTCGGCAACAACAGCCAATTGATTCGCCACAATGTCGACGGTCATGTGATCCCCGCCAATGTAGATGGGGCACTGCAAAAAAGCCTTGAAACGCTGATCGATAATCCGGAAACCACCCGCAAGATGGGCCGCAACGCCCGCACACGGGTGGAAGAACAGTACGCACGTAAAGTGATGCTGCGAGAATTTGAAGAACTATACGCGGGCCTAGCAGAAAATTGGTAAAAGAATAGACAAATTATTGTCTGACAATAACCTAAACGTGTTATTTACAGAGATAATAATATGTCCACCCATTCTAAAATTCCTTTGTCGTTCGAAGATCATCGAAAAGTTGTAGACCAAATTCGAGAAGCATGGTATAGCAAACGACCAATAGTGCCGATTGTTGGCGCAGGCCTATCTGCAGCTTCAGGCTTTCCAGTTTTGAAAAGCATTGTTCATTATCTCGCATCAATCTACGCAATATCGGAAGAATACTGCCCCTTCCAAGGTAAGAAGATGCTTCCTAAAGAAATGAAAGAAAAGATCAAGGAACGGTATTTTAAGAAAACGTGGAATCTAATAGAGGATTATGGCTGGCCAGATCGGTTTTTCTTGTATCAAGAACTATCACGGATCCTGAAACAAGATTCAAAGAAAATATCAGATGTAATTCCTGAAAAACTAACAGAAATTGCTAAAATAATAAATCCAAATAGTTGGTACAACTATGAAGAATTAGTAAAGACTATTACAAAAAAATACAATGTAGGACGGGAAGAATTCGACAAAGTGTATAGTGATAGCAAGCACTTTGGTATATATGGTGACTGGCGAAAACTAATCCAGCACATTACTCGATTTAATGCAGACTATGCTGACTCACTCTTTGCAGCGATGGGCCTTGCAAAAGAGCCAAACCTGGGTCAAAGATATCTTGTATTTTTGTGCCGATTGTTGAGTATACGAACAGTATTTACATTCAATTTTGATGATTTAATCGAACGAAGTTTTGAAGCAGAAGGAATAAAAACCCGTGTTTTTTCAATGGAAGAAGGCAAAAGCTTGCCACACAGTGCGTTGACAGCAAACGCGATCATGTCAGTGATTAAAATGCACGGTAGCACTCACTCACTGTTAATTGATGAACGGCTAGACCGCCCAGTAAACGATGACTATGTAAAAAGGTTCTATGGTTTGGTTGGCGAAAATCCGCTTCTGGTAGTCATGGGATGCAGTGGAGGCGATGTCAGGCTGACAAGTTTAGTTGAAAAGATCATACAAGATAATGAAAGTAAAAATAAAAATGACATCAGCATCATATGGCTGAAGTTCGAAGACTACAAACTGCCGTTTATCGAGGAAGGCGTTGAAAACTCTGCGGTTGGACCGGACAGGGCATACACAAGTAGAAATGGCGTAATAGTAGCCGAAACAACAAATCCAGCACACTCACTTGTGCATATCTATTCCGCCCTGACTAACAGATTTCCTGCAAGCCAAATACCCTACGCCTCAAGCGGAATAAGTTCGTTCGGATACAGAAAAAAATATGATAATAATGACAAAAATGACGAGCCACCATACAATTTTGCAACCGAAGAATTATTGCGTGCAATATTCTATAATGATCAGAAAATTATTTGCGTATCGTCGCTTGAAGAATTAAAAGATATTGATGATATCCAAACCAAAAGCTTCCCGCGTATTACCGCATCAGAAGCAATGCTTGATGTTGCAAACAAAGGATTATATATAGGATATACACCGATAATTATTAATCTTGAATGCACTCACACCTTAGCTGGTCTTGTTGATGCAATTATGGCGCAGTGCAAGCAGTATGATACGCAGTTAGTACCTGGTGCATTGCCAGTCGAATCCAACAAGGATATCGATGATGATACAATCATTAACAAAGCAATGCACCTTCTTTCATACACATTGCAACGAAGCCGGTATCTTGTGATACTGGATGGCTTGGATAATTACTTATGGAACGTAACTTCACATCATGGCGAGAGCACTTTAGACAAAGATGGTTGTTTGAAACGGTTTGAGTTATTATGCAAATTCATCAATGAATTTTATAAAAGCATTAAGAAAAGTTTGCCATACGATATTGGCGAATCAAAAGTAATTATCGCGATTGATGCGAGAACAACAAGAAGTGACTCCAAAGCAACAACAATGAAGATAGAGAAAATGCTAGAAGTCGATTGTTTCAAGAATACTGTGATCCAATTAGGATCTGAATTGATTGAATATTCGACAGTATTAAACTTCGATAATGAATACAATCTCTGCACATTCGGCGACCGGAAAGCTAGCATGGATATGCTTGCCTTATATCTGCTTGCGGCATGCAGAAGGACGAGGCCGCTAGCGCAAATCCGCCATCTATTGCGCCCTATATTTAAAGATTCTAATGAGACAGATAAATTCATCTTATCGCTTGTAAAGCAAGATAGTGGCATGACACTGCTCGTAGGTGGAAGCCTCTCGATCAGCAGACCTATCAGAAATCGAATTTATAATATCAACAATCAATACACATCTAGAGCGCAAGTAAATGAAGCATTATCTTCCAAATTTGATAAATTGAAATTGAGTATATTCCATTTATTAATGTCATATTTCGTTCACTTTCGGCTTACTCGCACTTATTACGTGTACACATTCGGTCAGTCCAACGATGCTTTAGCATTTCTTGAGTATACTTATCATCGCATTTCAGCATTGCGGTCTTTGTGCAAACTTATTTATGTGCTTAAGTCTAACGAAAACAATTTTTCTGCGATCCAAACGGGATTTAGGCAAGTACACGATTTTTTCGGCGATGATAATTTTGATTCGCTACGACATCGCTTCCAGATTAATGATATAAATAGTCATTTGTATAGGGCAATTACAAGCGATATCTCAAATTTATCAGAACTTGTTGGTGAACTAATTAAGCGACATGCAAAAGAACTTCGCTCACTTTCTCAAGCATGGTACAGACACGAAGTGACTTTGCGAAAGCAGATCCCCGCACAGCAATTACTGCATTGGTGCGACCGTATGCTTGAAGATGATTTTAAATATCGCTTAGATTGTGTAGTGACCGATTATCAGGATTCTACTGCTGTATTGAACAATAGCTTTGTTTCTATGTTTGTTACCGGACCTCTTCCACAAGTTAAAAAGCAGTTTCGCGACTTGAAAATCAAACTGCTGGCAGAAAGGGGCGATTACTTAGCCGTGCTTCATGCACGCTGGTCTGACATTACGGAGACCCCTTTTGATGTTAATGCTAACTATTCACAAATTCAGCTTAAAAAGGACTGCGATTTGCACGATTTGCTTGATGCTGCAAATGCGGCAGTCAAGCTTGGCCATACATCTCCAACTAACAGAAAATATCATAGTATTGCAGATTGCTTGCTCAAACCCGAAATACCAGCTGAGCTCGATGTCGATTATTTGAACATGAACAATTCCGACAAATCGACACAAGAAGCTTATCTTCGATACTATCACTTAAAATCTGAATTTTTATTCGGATTCGATTCTTTTTTTGTTGCCTTATCTGATCTGCCCGACGGTTTTGCTGACAATATTAAACGAGTTTTAAAGTTATCAGATGATGCAATGGAACGTTCAAGGCGGCAATATCCCACATCACACGATTCTCCTCGTAGCGTCATTATTGACCGAACAGCCGATCGCACCCTGTATCCTCAGTATCGTACCGTTTTTGATATGATTCGTGGTCGAGCAAAATGTTACGAAGCTTACAATTCCGACATCAATGAAGCTAGTAGCAAATTTGAAGATTCATTTCGTTTTTTTGATTTGGCACGTGCTGGCTTAGAGGGTAGCAATAGTTTACTTCGAGCAATTGTTGAAATTTATGCTGCGGAAGCAGCTTTGATTCAAGGTAGTTTTGAATTGAAAATTGATCCTGTAGAAGGGCTTAAGAAAGCAGGCGCGAAGCACGAAACTGCTAGAACTGCATTAGACGCAGCTCGCGAATTGCTTTTAGTTTCACGTGTAAATGCCACCTGGTGGCAGTTTTTCTACCAAATGGTTGCTCAGTACGAAGCAGAGCGTTTATCTCTAATTGGTCTAGCAAGTACTAGTTCTAGTATATCTGATTTATCTTCGCCTTTAACAAGATTCCGAAGAGGCTTGAGAGCAATCCGCAATGCCATCAATTTTCAAGTTGATCCCAACACTAGCAACCTCTGGCTCAAGCAAATTTTTGAGAAGCTCAATCAATCATTCATTACTTATATGTATAAGTTCTTGCAAATCGACATTCCAAATTCTACAGATAGAAAAGATTTCATAATTCAATATTGCACAGAGATTTACCAGTCTGAGTGGTTGACTGACGATCTTTTTCCTGAGGTAAACCAGATTTCAAGCTACATAATTACTGCGACTGGTATTTCTTGATCAGTAGCGAGGCGGTTTCTGGTCGCAGGATCCGTGGGTCGGGCAGGATGCCGTTTTTCAACTGTTCCCGTAATTCCCGACCACTGATAGAAACTGGTTTCCAGCCTTTGCCTGCCTGATCGTCGACCAGAGCAACTCGGCCCAGTTCTTCATAGAAGGCGGCAAAGCCCACTTTGACCGGGTTGATCAGCAATTCGCCATTTAACGTGTCGAACTTTTTCTGTGCGTCCAGACCATCCCAGATGTCAGTGCCGTCATCGTACGGTGCGTCGGCATGTTTCCGGCCGATAATAATATCGGTAAAGCCGAAGTTCTGGCGGTAAATACCGTGCATAATGGCTTCTTTCGGGCCTGCGTAGAACATCTTAATGTCCAGTCCGATCAGATGCACGCGATCGATGAAGTTTTTGCCCACCTGCTGCCACAGTTCGGTATCGATATCCCCCTCACCCAGCACCTTTTCATCGATGATGGCTTTGTAGGTTCGCATGCGGGTGACTGCATCCACATCGTCGCTCTTCGTTTCGCCAATCAGTGGATTCAGCACGGCTGCGGCATTAAACCCTTCTCGGGTCAGACGTTCCAGGCCCACCACCAGTGCATATTCGTGGGCACGGTGCAGGGCGTTGCGGGTCTGAAATGCCACCACTCGCTGGTAGCCTTTTGACGCAAAAAGTGCTCTGGTTTCACGTGGGGTCAGTACAAAATCGCCATATTCCGGATGCTTGGCAGGTGGCAGAGCTTCGATGGTGCCACCAATCAGCCAGGTACGTTCATCCTGCAGGGCAATGCGTGCCCCAGGATGGTCGGTGCGGATGGTGGAGTAAACCGAAGCGTTATACTTGGCTTTATCCCACGGATAGACATCTGTGAGCATGATTTGGCCCACAGAAACACCCGCTTCGTTGGTTAATGTATAATTCTCACCAGTTTTTAATGTTTTGGCGAGACTTTCTGCCACCGGAAAGGCCAGTGGGATGGTCCAGGCATATTTTTTGCCACCACGGACGATCACCTCTTCTTCCAGCACCTGGTGGTATTCGTCTTTGGTCATCGCACCAATCAGTGGCGACAGCCCACCATCGGCAATGCGGTACAGAGTCGACAGATCCGCATCACTGACGGGAATCGTCACCGCAGACTGGGTCTGGCTGGCAAAGGTTGTTGCTGCTTCGCCAGCAAGGGTTCGGTTCACTACTTCCGGCACTCCACCATGGGGTGGAATTAAATCCGCCATCTTTTCTCCTGAAATTTTAATGAATTTATTCTCAGATTTGATACGACGCATCAAATTGTTCTTGGGATCGTTCTAAAAGGTCGGCCAGCGAGCACTGTTGCAGTAACTTCATCTGGGTGTGCATGGCATCGGTCCACAACTGGTGCACCGCACGCAGAAATGGATGTTCGGGCAGATTGCCGTTTTCCGTTTGAATCGTGGAATCGACAACTTTCACCACATCGTAAACTGCGATTGATTTTGGATCGCTGCCGAGAAAGTAGCCCCCACCAGCACCGCGGGCACTACGCACCAGCCCGGCTGCTTTTAATTGCAGAAAAATCTGCACCAGAAAACGGTGGGAAATATTGTGTTTTTCGGCAATCTGGCGAAGTCTCACTGGTGCGGAGGTGCCATAACTGGCTGCCAGCTCCAGCATTGCCAGACAGGCATATTCGGTGCGTGCCGTGTAGAACGGAAACCGAATGGTGCGGGAGTTTGCAGTAATATTTCTGCCTGATATCGTATCATCGACCGATTGATTCATGTCAAATTCCCGATCCTTGATCGTGTTCGATGACGTGTAAGCCGCATTCTTTTTTCTGGCTGCCTGCCCAACGCCCGGAGCGTTCATCCCCACCTTCCGCAACGGGTGCGGTGCATGGCCAGCACCCAATACTGGGGTAACCCTGGTCGTGCAGTGGGTTATAAGGGACATCGTGTTTCACAACGAAGTTCCAGACATCTTTTTTCGTCCAACCGAGCAGTGGGTTCACTTTCACCAGTTGAAACTTGGGATCCCACTGGACAATATTTGCCGCCTGACGGTGCTGTGTCTGGTCGCTGCGTATGGCACTAATCCAGGCATGATAGCCCACCACAGCTTTGCGAAGTGGCTTTACTTTGCGGTCGAGACAGCATTGGTCTGGGCGGTGCACATACAAAGGCCCACCGTGGGCAGCTTCGTACTCTTCCACGGTGGTATCGGGGCGAACCATTTCTACCGCAATACCGTATTTCTGAAGGATGCGTTCACGGAGTTCCAGGGTTTCAGCAAATTGATAGCCCGTATCCAGATTAATGACGTGGACGCTCTTTTCGATATCCGCCAGCATGTGCAGGATGCAGCACCCTTCGGCCCCAAAGGCGGTGGCCATCATTAATTTGGGGTGAAATTGCTCTACTGCCCAACGTAAGATCGCTTCAGGACTTTGCCCAGCCAGTTGGGTATTCGCAGTGGCGATTTCCTGTTCTGACATGGGTATCTGGGTATCCAACCAACAACTCCGATCTGAGGGGAACACTACTAACCTTATCGACATTATAGGGATTGAAGTCCACGGCACGGCGAAAATTGCAGAAAATCGCCACAAGCACTTCAATGGAAAGCAGTTATGAAAAATGCTCCTTTTGAAGTTGTGCCACCGGCGGGTGGTACAGCGCGAAATGGTGAAAAATTATTTCATTGACAAGCATTTACTCTGTCAGTTATATTAACATCGTTTCATTATTTCCTCATCGAAACTAAACAAGGTACCAGAACATGTCTTATGATCGACGTGGGGGATTCACCCTCATTGAACTGCTGGTGGTGATTGCCATCATTGCTATTTTAATTGGCCTCTTGTTGCCAGCCGTACAGAAAGTGCGGGAAGCAGCCAACCGTTCCCAATGTGCCAACAATTTGAAGCAACTGGGGCTGGCGTTCCACAATTTTCAAGATAGCCAGGGTCGTTTACCCTTTGGTGGGCAGAACGCACCCGATGGCGATCCCTGCTGCCAAGGGGAACACAACGTTCGCGACCAATGGTCATGGGCTTACCACATTCTGCCCTACCTTGAACAGGACAATATTCACCGGTTGACAGATCACAATCAAGTGTATGCCAGTATCGTGAAAACCTATTATTGTCCTTCCCGACGGGCCCCACGGCTGTTTGGTTCCCACTCGCGAATTGATTACGCTGCTAACGCAGGTGCGGGGAATGGTAACGGCTTAAATGGTGTGGTGCGTATTTCCAGTTCCCCACCAATTCGGATTGAGTTGATTCAGGATGGCACCTCCAACACCCTGATGGTGGGGGAAAAGAACGTCGATCTGAACGATCTGGGTCAAGTGGGTGGCACCTGCTGCGACGACAACGAAAACCCGTTTAACCCAGGCTGGGAAACAGATATCCACCGTTTTGGTAATGGTGTGCCACGTTCCGACAGAGAACGCGCCCGTGGTGTGACGGCTGGTTTTCAGGACCGCTTTGGCTCCTCTCACACGGGTGGGTTTAACTGTGTGCTGGCCGATGGCTCGGTCAAGTTTATCCGGTTCAGCGTAAACCAGACCGCTTTCTACAATCTGACCCACGTTTCGGATGGTCAAGTAGTAGATTTCAGCAGTTTCAGCAACTAATTGAGGTATCCCCACGTGAGATCATTGATTGTTGCAGCCGTCTTGACATTGGCCACACTCCCACAATTGGGGTGTGATAGTTCCAAACAGTCAGGCCCCGCGGAAATGACCGAAGAGCAGAAAAAGAAATCGGAAGAAGAGATGAAACGCGTTCAGGAACAGGAACGGCAAAACCGCTGACCTGTTTCCAGCCTGAATCAATTTACTAGCTATTCAGCGTAAAATTGCCCGCATTTTCTGCTTGCGTTCCCAGTGTGGCACGGTTTACTATCCAGTACACGCTCCGATCGATCCATTTTTTCTCTACTTTCCCACCGTGGGACGGAATCATGAACACACGACGCACATTTTTGCAACAAACGGGCTGCCTGACTGGTGCTGCCCTTCTGCCCACGACACTGACTGCCGAAGAAACTGCTTCCAGTACCGCCATCAGCACGCTGAAGCCGGGTGAGGGGAAACTGCTGGGCAAAGCCAAAGTAGTGGGGGAGTTTAATGAAACAGCGAAGAAGTTCCGGCTGGATGCCACCGGGCCGAAAGCCCGCGATTTTACTTTGAAAATGGTCTGGGCACCCGAACGCCAGCGAGCACTGTTCTGTGGGGCGAACCATAATGTGCCCCACCGCATCAACGATGCGTGGGAGTTCGACCTGACCACCATGACCTGGTCGATGCTATACGCACCGGACCTGCCCCGAGATTACACCGGAATTGGCAAGGATTTCAGCGATGTTGTCTATAAAGATGGCATTCTGATGACCAAGCGAGGTGGGCCGGCCATCATTGCTCATTCCTGGTGGGGGCTGGCTTACGATCCCGTTGACAAAGCGATGTTGCTGATGAATACCTGGGTCACCGATCGCAAAAAATCGGTAGAGCAGCTCGGCGGCGACCCGAAAACCTTGGATGAAAGTGCCCCACTGTGGGCGTTTTATCCCCAAACTGGCACATGGAAGGCACTGCCCACGCCACCTCCGTATCCTAAAGCACCATTCGGTGGCATGCTGGAATACGTGCCGGAATTGAAAGGCACCATCTGGCATACCAACAACTGGCAAATGCAGGCGACCTGGCTTTACGATCGTAAGTCCAATACCTGGAAGGACTTAAAGGAAAACGGCGATAAAAAAGTCTTCGAAAAACAGGCCCCACAGCCAGAACAGATTGGCTATTACGATCCCCACCGCAAATTGCTGGTGGTGCACCGCCATTACGATACATTCCACTACGATATTGCCAAAAATGCCTGGTCTCAGGTGCGTGCAGGCAACAAAGAAGATGGCAAAACACCATACGGCCACGATGCCCGCTCGATCTTTTACGAAGACACCACCAACAAAGGGGGACTGCTGTTCCACTTTGAATCGGATCGCTTCTGGTGGTACTCGCCGGATAAGGTAACCTGGACCCCACTGACACCCACGGGCGACCCGATTCCAAAAGGGAGCAAACGCCTGGGCTACTTTGACCCCCGCCACCAAGTGTTCGTGATCCTCGCCGACACCACCGTCTGGGCCTTCCGCCCACCGAAGATGGGGTAGGGAATGCTTTGTTGTGAATAATCAGAACCTACCAAATGTCATGATTCTGATGCTGTCACGTCTGATATATTCATTAAAAATATTTCATAATGCTGTTTTCGTTTTTGTAGCGCACAGATTTTCCGCTACTATGGCGGTTTTGCCTTAAAAACGAGAAAAGATGCCTATTCCATTTACCTGCGTTTGTGGGAAAACACGCAACTTAAAAGATGAGTTTGCCGGCAAACGGATCCGCTGTCCGGATTGTCATGCGGTCAGTGAGGTTCCCTATGTCATTGAACGGGAAGAATATTTGGTCGATATGGACGATGTGGTGGATGAACCTGTACCAACCCATGCGTCGAACTCGAGCAGTGAAGATGCCGATGATCTGGCGGCACGGGCGTTGATGGATGATGATGACGACAACAACACATCCAGGCAATCGTGGGCAGAACCACAACCTTACTCACAACCTACCTCGCGGCCAACGATTGATCCTTCTCGCTATTACCGCGAAGAAATCAAACAGGCGGAACAGGAGAGACGAGCTCGCCAACGCCCTGAAAGGCCACCCGTAGATCGGTGGAATGGCAATACCGTGACGGGTTTGCTCATGATGCTCGGTGCGGTGGTCTGGTTCGGGTTAGGGTTTGCTGCAGGGAGGATTTTCATTTACCCACCGATCCTGTTTATATTGGGCTTAGTGTCTTTCTTTAAAGGCTTCAGTGGCGATGCGGGCGATTAGTGGCTCGTTGGCTGAATCAGGCGGCGATTACCTTTTGGGTGGTGCAGCAATTCTCTTCCCGCACGCACCGACAGGTGGGCACGGCCAGCAGAGCACCTGCGACCGGTGCCGTCAGGTAGACCCAGAGGTGCTGCAGATTCCCAGAAATCAGGGCAGGGCCGATTGAGCGGGCGGGATTCATGGACGCACCACTGAACGGGCCAGCGAACAGGGCTTCCAGTGCGATGACGCTGCCGATTGCCAGACCGGCTGTAATCCCTTTTTCCTTCGCACCCGTGGATACGCTGAGAATCACAAACATCAGGCCGCCTGTCAGCAATAATTCCAGCACCCACGATTGCCACGGTGGGCCTGCAGGTAAGGTTGCCCCCAGCGTGGGGTGGTGGGGAAAAAGCAGATTCACCGTAAGGCTGGCCAGAATTGCCCCCACCAGTTGTGCGGCTATGTATGGTAGCACTTTTGTCGCAGGAAAACGACGTGCCACCCAGAATCCAATGGTTACTGCAGGGTTGAGGTGGGCCCCGGAAACATCGCCCAAGGTGGAAATTAATGAGAATACCACTAGCCCAAATACCAGCGAAATGCCCACGTGGGTGATAGTACCTGTACTGTTCAGCACTATGGCACTGGTTCCCGCGAACACCAATGCGAAGGTGCCCAGCAGTTCAGATGTTAACTGTTTGCGTAACGAGTAGATCATGGCACCCAGTGCAATTGTGTATTATATATTTAATTGTTTATATAGAGGGCTATTCACAGTTGGGTTGGTTCGCGGCACTGACTTTCTCCAGCGGCATCACAATCTGGCAGCACCCCAGGTTCAGGGCATCTGCGGGGACACCAGCAGCCACCACTTCTTTGAGCACGCCATCCATCAGCGAGTAGAGCACAAATCGCCCACGTTTTTTCCCCTGGATCAGGTGGGAAACCTTCAGCACGTGCAGGTGGTGCGACAAATTGACCGCAGGAATATCCAGTGATTCGGAGATTTCCGTAACCGTGTGGGGCCCATCGGCCAGATAACGCACAATTTTCAACCGTTCCGGGGCTGCCAGTGCGTAAAGCAGTTCGGCACAGCGTTCCGGTTGCAGTGGATCAGTCGTTGGTAACACTCCAGGCTCCTGGAAGATCAGCACATTCCTGTGTAAGTAGAAATTTTAGCGACAATTGCCCACAGTGCCAGCAGAATCCCGCAGGAGAGTGCTTGCCGCACCAGAATTGGTTCTTCAAGTGCAAAAAGCTGATGGAGTGAGCTACTAAAGCGGTCATCTGAATAATTTGCTCAATCGCAGCCCCACATCTATTTTCGCCCACGGAAGATTTCCCTGAGGAAACTGAATTGCGCGAAGAATGGGTCGAATTGATTGGATATCGGTCTCTCAAAAATATAATAGAGATGAAATAACTGGCTTTTCTGGAGACACTAAACCCAATTTCATGTGAAAATCGGTGTTTTAACGTCTATCATGCGAACCGCAGCTCACAAAAACATGATGTTGAGTTGCCAACTCAAGTGTTTAGTACTGGATTCCCGCCTACGCGGGAATGACGGTTGTAGACACAACCGTCTGAAACCCAGCCGTCGGTTGGGTTTGTGAGCCGACGGCGATAGCCGCGGTTGGATCAAAAAATACCAGAAACACCGAATTTCAAACTGATTTTGGTTTAGACATTCCAGGTGTTGAAGGGCCATGGTCGATCGAATTCGATCAGGAAACATATGAACGTTTGTGTCTTGCTGATGATGTTGGTTACCGTTATAAAAACTGCTTAAATATTTCTGTTACGGACGTGCAACATCGACCAACGACCCGATACCGACAAAAAATGTTTCGCCATTTGATCATGTTGGAAGGTACAGATGGTTGGTGGTTTTCAGATTCACCAGGAAGACTTATTGAAAGTTGTTTTCGAAAAAATCATCTTGGCTTGGGTTCATCACTAAGAATCTTTTGAAACTTGAACAGGAAGTCTTACCATGCTGTCAGACAATCTTTTTTTGAAGATTATCGATAAAACGATTCCCGCACGAATCATTTATGAAGACGAGCAGTGCCTGGCGTTTCACGATATTAATCCCCAGGCACCCGTGCATGTGCTGATCATACCGAAGAAAGTCATTCGCACCCACGATGATCTGACTGCGGATGATCAGCTGGTCATTGGGAATATGCACCTGATTGCCAATCAACTTGTGCAGCAGTTGGGTCTGCACGAAGGCTATCGCCTGGTGCTGAACTGCAACGAACATGGTGGGCAGACTGTGCCCCACCTGCACATGCACCTGCTGGGTGGCCGACCACTGGCCTGGCCCCCGGGGTAAACGAGCACTGACAAATCTTTACTGCCTGGCTAAAATTGCATTTCAAGTTGTTTCACCACTATTCAGGTCATTCCAGTCAAGAGCACATGCACTTTCACCCATTGCGGGGTGGGGTGAATCGGGTGCGGAGTTTCAAGAATGGCTGTTCGAGATAGCGGAAACTGATGCCCGCTGCGACTATTGAAAGCAGTAAAGTCAGTGCAGTTTGCAAACCAGCCGTTTCCCATTCGAGTTTCTGCAACAACCGCGAAGCTACCGCCATGGAAAAAAGGTGCAGCAGGTAGATTCCGTAGCTGATTTTACCCACATAGACCACAGGCCCCCACCGAAGCAGGTGGGACAGATGGTGCCTCTCATCTCGCACGGATGCCGCCACCAGAAGCATCATTACCAGTTGAATCGACAGTCTTGGCCAGCCAGAAAGATCTGATGGGCACAAGATCATTAGAGCATAAAGGGTTGCCAGCCAGACCATCGATCCAAACCGCCCCACGGTGAGGTATTGAAACACCCGATACCCACCTGGGTGGTGCAGTGCGAAGCCCAGAAAAACCCCCAGAATCAGTGGGGTGTAGGTGCACTGCAGAATATACAACGTTGGAGGTGCGTCCCATTCCGTGTATATCCAGTAATCCAGCACTCCAAAATTGACCAGTTGATTACCCACCAAAAAAAGTGTCAGCAGCACAACGGTCAGCCACCTGGGGAGATATTTCAGCATCAGTGGGCAGACCAGGTAGAACTGTTCTTCAGTGGCGAGCGACCAGAGAGTATTCAGCAGGCCCGGCTGGATGACCCAGTTTGCCAGAAATGTCAGGTTATATGGCAGATAGTGCCAGAAACTGGGCGCAAATGACGGGGATTTTCCGATCGCCGCCAACAGCAAAAGGAGAACGATGAGACCGAAGAGAATTGCATAATACAGTGGGAAAATCCGCAAGGTTCGCCGGATGTAAAACTGCCGGAGAGAAATTTTGCCTGCAGTCTGCTGCTCCCGTAGCAGGAGAGTGGTGATCAGAAAGCCGCTGATCACAAAAAAGAGATCAACGCCAAGAAAACCGCGTTTGAACAGCCCAAATAACAATTCCGGCTCGACATGAAAGCCCACCACCGCCACAATACTGATGAACCGCAGGCCATCGAGGGTGCCAAAATGCTTATTCGCAAGATAATTCGCCCATGTCATATCGGCTTCGGCACCTTGAACAGTCATTTCGCACCGGGGGAATCATTTACTTTTTTCGGTGCTGTTTTCAGAAATCTGTAACAAGTTTGTATTGATGAATCTAGAACAGTGTTCCGGAATCGATTCCACCCGATTAATTGATTGATGCATCAATATTTGACATGAAATTATGTTATTGCCAAGAAATAGCTGTAAATCATAATTTTACAATATGGCATTTTTGAAATATTAAACCGTAGCGAAAATCCACTTTCTGTGCAAGGATTGCTGAATTTTCATACCCACTTCAGGAATCTGTGGTGGGGCCCTGCTTCTCCACTGGTGGGGCAAATAAAGGTCCATTCAAATACGTGCTGGGGTCCACTTCTTTCAACGCACCATCTTCCCAGATGATCACAGGTGTTCCCGTATTAATCGCACGCTCCACCACCTTCCGCGATGCCTGCAGGAACGCGGCATCGATCTTTTCCTGATTGATAGGAATCTCAGGCGTTTGCATGTTATTCCCCGGCTTGTATTTCAATTGTGTCAAACAATTTGGAATTTACTTTTGTTAGTTTACCATTTACTTCACAACAAATCGGCTCTGGGTTCATCGATGATGCATCGTAAAGCCAGAAACAATCAACACGTTCTCGGTAGAGATGAAACAGATTTCGCAAACCCGCTTTGTAGCGGCGGCGAATATCATGCACTGGTATATTATGCCCACCTTGTCTCACGCGATTGGCCACCCGATTAACTGCCATTTCGGCACTGGGCAACCAGAGAAAGAACAATTCGATGCGGTAACCACTCGTCTGTAAATCTGAAAGAACTCTCATATATGTGCGGCCTGAAAGCGTTGTCTCGAATCCAAAATCCAGTTTCTGTTCCCGGATTTCGGCAATTCGTTCGAGCAATAATCTTCCGGCACGCACATTCTGTGATTCCGGATGGAACGGAGACAGGCCAGCCGCAATCAGATCGGCATTCAAAAATTCGCGGCAGTGGGCAAAATGAGGTAGAAATTCGGTGGCAAAGGTCGTCTTCCCCGCTCCATTCGGACCAGAAATCACATAAACGGTGGGTTTGTAGTCAATTTGTCCCAGTTGATCGGTTACCATACTTTCCAACAGCCTGTCATTTTCATTCTAATAATGCCTCTGGAACCAGACCGACTGCAAATGAAGCATCAGGTCCATCGAGAACATGTTCCATGCCGAGAAACATATCGGTGACTAGACAAACAAGTTCGTTTTCAGCATTTTATCCAGCAAATGTTGGAAAAGTGCCATCCCCACCCCAGGTATGGACCGTTGGTTTTCGCAACCGTGCTGATGAGAAAATTGGCCTAGCGAATGCGGGCCTGGAAGGTGATGGTGCCTGTTTCGCCAGGTCCCAGGCGGCCATCAATTGCCCAGCGTAACAGGACCGAATTGGCCTTGTTCGGGGTGGCAGTAAACGTCGCAGGGCGGGACGATTTCGCCGAGCCTTCAATAAACTCGAGTCGAGTGGTCAGGTTGTCCACAATGACCACATCGGTCATTTCGTCTGCCGATGGATTGGTAAACTTCAGGGTGAAAGTAACAATTTCGCCAATCTTTTGCGGATTCACCGGATTGACGCTTTTCTGCAACCAAAGGCCACAACCAGGAAGCGACGTAATTTCTTCAGGGCTACGCACTTGCGCCAGCGCTGCCACACCCTTCACCGTCGATACACCCGCGGGTGGGCCCCAGAGTTGCTGCAATTCGAGTGGGGCGTTTGTTTGCTGCACACCCGTGGCACGGATACTGTTACGGAATCCTGCCAGTGGATCGATCTTCACTGCCACCAGTGGGGCATCATCTTTTACCACAATCACCGGACTGCGTAATCCAGCCGACAGATAAGTCATCTGGGCCAGGTGCATCGCATCGATTCCCCGCAGTACCCGCACGTTGGCAAATCGTGGGACACAAATGCAGACACGGTTCGACGGTGCAATGCGAGTCATGCCACGGGAAGTAAACTTCATCGCGGTATCGGATGGATCCACCCCCAGCATCTCGCCGCGGTGGCCGATCCCCATGCTCTGCAGCACATCGCCACCATCGTGCAGACACTCTTCGCTGGCACCTTTCGCACCAATGATCGGGTCGTACAGTTGGAAATTCCCAAATGGCAGCATCGGTGGAATCGGTGGAAAGCCCGGTTCTTTTACCCCGGGAAACCAGACGGTTTCGGGAATATTAAACCGCATCAATTCTTCCGAATCGAAGGTGCGGTCACCCAGGCGAACAATCAGCATCATTCGACCCAACTGGCGGGCTTGCTTCAACGCTTCCGTTTCGGTCGGTGCGGTGAATTCCACTGGTTCGCCCGTAGCATTGGCAGCGGCAAACTCTGGATTTTCCAGATAAAAGTACCTGGTCACCAACCGGCCAGCGGTGGCATCTTCGATATCACGGTCGCTGAATATTACCGGAACGGCATGTTTGCTGACATCCATTCCCGGACGTGGTACCAGCGTCCCACGTACTTCGAAGGTGGGGAACAATTCCACGCCAGGGCGATCCGGCAAATCGGACAATTTCATCCGAAATGGATAGCCGGGCCGAAGGCCTACGGCACCGTTCACTTTGGTGGCAATGGGCGTACCCGGTTGCCAGGTGACCGTGCTTCCTTGAGGTCCTGTGGCATGGACATACAGATATTGTGCACCGGGTAAGGCAGGTGGTGGCGTAAATGGTGCCTGACCTACCGTTGCCAACAGTGCTAGCATGCCGATATTCATCGCAATTGTTCCCCAATACTGTTGGTTCTGTCGAGAACCAGGATTCCTTGAGTTACCCACAAAGGCAGTGGGTAACCAAAAAAAGAGCAGGTAGAGATGAGAATGCCCACCTCGTTACCTGCTCCCCATTGTTGTTGCAAGACACTTCATGAAACGCTGTTCCTGCCGACATTACTGAGGAGGAACCGGACCACCTGGAGGTGGGCCCATCGGACCTGCTGGTGGGAAGCCACCTTGGCCACCAGGACCACCAGGCATCGGGAAGCCAGCGGGTGGTGCGAAGGGGCTGGGTGCAGTCAATGGCGGAGTATTCGGCGCTTCCAGATCGATGTTACCCATGCGAACGATCAGCAGAATATCACCACGACGGCGGGCTTCGGCAATCGGATCGGTTCCGGGTTCCAGTCGCACCGAAATCACTTCGGGCGTACCCACATCGGCCAGATCCTGGAATTGAGGATGAGGCAGATACACCACTTTCACCAGGAAGTGACCAGCGGCCACTTGCTCGAAGTCATCATCGGTGAACGACAATGGAACCGAGTTATGGTCGAGGAATACTGCTGATTTCTCAGAAGCAGGATTCACTTCGAGCGTGGGGTACAGTTCCAGGCCGGGTCGACCTTGAATATTGCTCAATTTCAAGCGGTAGATGCCACCTTGCAGGAAATTGTACCGTGCGGGTGTCACCAGGGCTTCCTTGACGGTGCCGTCTGGATTCATCCAGCCCACTTTCATGTCCAGAGGATCGCCAAAGCGAATGCTGGTACGTGCGTTGATGGGAGCCATCATCCCACCTGGGGGCATGGCACCAATGGCTGCCACCGCACCGAACGGTGCAGCACCTGGTACGGGCAGAATGCCACGGCCAGGGTAAAAACCAGGACCTTCCGGACCCACAGGTGCATAGCCACCACGAGCCTTCAGGCCCGGGGAACCATAACCACCTGCACCGCCTGCCAACATGATGTTGTTGGCACCATCACCCTGGTAGGCAGCGTTGCGAAGATTTGCATCTTTGCCACGCACCACCAGATTGGCTTGTTTCACCGTGAAAGGTTCGCCGTAGGGTCCAGTAACACCTGCAACTTGTGCAGGACGTGTAACGCGACCGAATGAAAGCTGCTCCCCAACGGGTTGATCTTTCTGTTTGGTCGTCATGCACCCGCCAAGGCCGGCGAGCAACATGAATGCTGCCGCAGTTCGCTTCATAACATGCCCACTTCGGACTTCTAGTCCGGTAAAGCGCCGTAGGGCGGACAGCCCGCACGGCCTGAAATACAAGATTCTCCAGAATTACCTTCGGAATTAGCAATGGTCGGACTTTGAAGAAAACCGGCAATCTCACGATAATTGGCATAATTGCGTGGGAAGGAAATTGCCCAGATTCTCCATTCTGCCAGCTATGAATTGACTGGTTTGAGCAAATTTAGCTGACATGTAAGTTATTGCCGGGAAAAGTCAGGCAAGAAATGAGAATAAAATGAGAATCTATCAGCCTTTCAGCATCGGAAGCAGCACAACAGTGCCAACTGCAATCAGGATTCCCAGGCCCACGATCAGCACCCAAACCCACCAACTGGATTGGGTGGAGATTTCTTGTTCTGACGTTTGCTTTGGTGTTAGATTAAAAAACGGCTTTTGGGTGCTTTGGGGCTGATACGCAGTCGTGGGTTCATCGTACGCACTGACAGGGTGGGCCGTTGTAGGAGCATAATCGTACGTTGGAGAAGCTGTCTGCGCAGGTGGTGGTGCAGAGTGTGCGGACCCAATCGGTTTCATGCCAGGGATGTTCATCGGTGCTGGTTCGATGACCAGATCGCGAAATTCTGCGTAACTTTCGAGGCCAGCAAACGGGCCTGATTTCGAGCGTCCCGCACGGATCAGGCGAATGTCTCCCAGAATACCTTCCTGGATCGCTCTGCGAATCCCATCTGGAGACCCTTTCACGGTGTGTGCTTCGCCTGTTTCATCCTGGTAGGAAAGATAGAAAATGTCGTTCTGGCTTTCCTGGGTGCCCCCCTTCGACTGTGGGCGAATGCTGGTGCCAGTTAAATCTTCGATAAATTCTTTGCATGATGCGGGTCGTTTGTCTGGATCGGCACTCATCGCCCGACGAATGGCCCAGTCCACCCGTTCGGATAATGCGGGATTCAAATCACGCGGTGCTGTCAGTTCATTCCGGATTTTTTTCATCCAGCAATCCAGCGGACTGACTTTTCCAAACGGAATTTCACCTGTAACCATGGTGTACAGTGTGGCTGCCGCAGAATAGACGTCGCACCGCACATCAACGTTCTTGGCGTTGCGGAATTGTTCCGGTGCCATGTAATTTGGGGTGCCCAGCCCACGGCCTGTTTTTGTGAGATTTACTTCATTATCGATGTCTTTCACCAGGCCCATATCAGTCAGCTTGGCGAGTCCTTCCCGATTGACCAGCACGTTGTCCGGCTTCACATCGCGGTGAATCAGTTTCTGTTTGTGGGCACGGTGCAGTCCCTGGCAAACCTGGGCAATAATCCGCAGGGCGTCTTTTTCCTTCATGGGTCCATCGCGGTCGACCATCGCACCCAATGAAACACCATCAACGAATTCCATCACCAGATATGGGGTGGGAGGATTGCCGCAATATGCGATTGCACGGACCACATTTGGGTGGTTCAGAGCTTTGGCGGTGCGAAATTCCTGTTCAAAGCGTTTCACCAGCACGGGATTCTGGGCAGTAACGGAAGGAAGCACCTTGATTGCCACAATTTCCTGTGTGGTGCGGTGCTTCCCTTTGTATACCGCCCCCATGCCCCCTTCGGCGATTTTCGAAATAATATCGTATTCGCCCAACTCCTGCAGCATCGGAGCTTTCGGCTTGGTAGACATCGTGTAGGTGCTCCGAAACCCAGTTCGCAATCCTTGTTTCACAAGTTGTTGATTAGGAACCAACAAAAGATAAACAACTGGTTATCAAATTAATTATATTAAAGTACAATCAGGTGGATGTTTGAATGCGAGTCCCACCCCAGTACATTCTTCTTGTAGTAGTCTAGCACATGGATTGATCGGTCGTCTATAATCCACATGTTCGATTTAACCGGACTATTTTGAAATTACCTGACAAAACATTCGTAAGTTTTGCTTGTCGAATGCCCCCAATTCGGTCAAAATCACAAAATAGATAAACCAGAGGGTTTATTCGTGCAGTTTATCGGTTAAAATGAACTTACTATTCCCACGAATAGTATTGGTGGCACCGATTTGCTGGTGTATGGCGATTTTGCCATTTTAATGAGAATCCTCGACAGTGCACTGGGAGATGGGTCATGGGGCTCCTTGGGAAGTTGCTAATTCTGTTCAACCTCCTCGCTGCGGGAGCTTTTGGCTATTTTGCGCTCGAAAACTGGAAAGTTCGTCAGGAACTGTCCTATGTAGCATTCCGAAATGAAGTGGTGATGCAAGGCATCCCATTGGAAGCTGCTGCGGGTGCTACCGTGCCAGAAGGTTACAAGCCTTTTCAGATGCAATTAAATGAGGGAGTTTTCATTGAAACAGTCAAAGAAGACACCTTAAAGAAAATTATCCCACCTGGAGATGATGTTTTCGGTGGGGATTTTGTTGCCGATCAGACGGAAGAAATGACCCGCCTGAAGAAAAAAGTGAATGACGCGATTGCCGCACTGGCCGACGATGCTGCCAAAAGGAACCGCACTCGGGTGCTGTTGAATAATCTGGCACGCACCGGGTTGGAACGGGATGGTGTTGCAGCATTGTTTGATATGCTCGACCCACGCCGTCGGGATTATGCCCGGGTTGATCTGGCTGGGGTCGCTCAGTTACCCGCCCAAACGGAAGCGTTGAAATTATTAGCGAAAATTCAGCAATTGGGTGATCCGATGGCAATTGCCGACGTGGCAACCCGCAATACCCAGATTCTGCAGCTTCGCAAAGAAATTGAATTGTATGTCTACGGCCAGGCACCTTCCGCAGTAGCGATTGGCGACGCACAGGCTGCCAGCACCATTCAGCAGGAAGTAGCGAAAGTCCGAACGAAACTGAACCAAAACGCCGCCATCGGTGCGGGGGATAAAGCCGCGATTGTGGCACTTGCCACAGTCGATGCAGAGATATTTGCCAATATCGTTGATCTGCTGGTGAACCCACTCAGCAACTTACAGCAGATTGAAGGCGCTCGTGTGTCAGTTGAAAAGTATTTGACCGGATTGGCAGTAACTGATTCGGAACAGGCCGCACTGAAAACGGCAACGCAATTGGTAATGATTGCCAATGATGATACTTCTCTGGTGAAAAAAGTAGATGAGTGTGCGGCAGCACTTTTGAATCAGAAGTTTGAGGAAGGGATTCTGCCTGCCCGCACCAAGGAAGCAAAAAAAGGGTATCCCCAGGGGGAAAAGGCACGCCGGATTGCCCACGTGCTCTACCATATTGACGCTGATCGGCACCTGTTCATCGATCCGGCAAATCCAGTGACCACCGCGCGTAAAGCATGGCACAGCCGCGTTGCTACAATTGTGGGCCTGCCCACCTATGTTGTGGTGGCAGAAGCGCAAGCCAGTGAATATGAAGCCGCTGCTCAGCGACAGTTGAAATTGCTGGCACAGGAAGAAGCTCAATTTCTTTCCCAGTATGTCGGGTTGGTTCAGCAAAGCCGCGAACTGGACAGCAAACTCCAGATTGCAGAAGCCAGTCTCGCCCGCCAGCAGGCAATTACCAAAGAAAACAATAATCTGCTGCAGGAACGGATTACCGAACGGGACAAACTGCGTGATGATCTGGTGAATGCGAAAGCAGACGCCAAAAAGACACTGGAAGATCTGGCCGTCGTTCAGCAGCAACTGTTTGATGCTCAGAAAAATCTGCGGGATCTGCGGGAAAGTGTCCTGAGCCTGGAAAAAGAATTACGTCGCATGGAATCGAACAACTAAACAGAGCAGTGAAGGTGCACCACTCATGGCGTTTATTGGCAAAACATTCGTAATGCTCTTCACCATGGCCAGCATTACCCTGCTGCTGTGGGCCACCATGCTGTACACACAGCGGGTGCAATGGACTTCCACGACTCCGGAAACCAAGGGGATCATTCAGAAATCGGAAACCGACATCAAAAACTACCAGATGGCGGCCCACCTTGCCCAGTATCGCTGGTCGCGGAATTATTCCACGATTGTGAATCTGGAAGGGAATGAAAAATATCCCCGTCGCGATTTTTATGTGGAAATGATCTCCACGATTCGCACTGGCAGAAATACTGCTGGCATGGTTTCTGCAACGCCCGCAGCACAAATGGTGTTTGATAATGCCACCGGTTATCTGGATATTCGCCCCACCACCCAACGACCTGCCTACCAGTTTCGTGCAGGTGTGGATGGACAAAGTATTGCCCAGTATACCCAGGCACTGGCCACCACCTTTGAATCGATTGAAATGGAACAGGTACAGAACCAGAAGTACCTGATGGAGCGTAAAATCGTCAACGATGAAATCGTGGGGACAGTCGATCCATTTGTGAAAGGGCTTCGACTGCAGATCAATGAACAGAACGATATCGCGAAAAGTGCAGTTGCAGAGGCGGACTACATCGCTTCCTTCGTAACTAACCGTAGTGCAGAATCGGTTCTGCTGATTAAGCGGTTTAATTCAATGAGCAACCGCAAATCAGAGTTGGAACAACTAAAAACTTCTTCTAACAATGGTTCGCGTTGAGTAACTTACACTTAACTTCCGAAAAAAATCAGTTGACAGCAGTCAAACTTGCGTTATTGGTGACAGTTGGGGAAGTTCAAACAATTATTAGGATTCAAGCGTAGCGGCTGGTGGCATCCGTGCGTCGGAGGAAAGTAAAATGACCGTATTCGGGAAAATCCTCGTTTTCATGATCATGTTGCTTAGCGTGGCGACCGGTGCAATGATTGTCTACGTACTCACCACCCGTGCGAACTGGAAAGCAGCTTACGATGACATGAAAGTGAAGGCAGAAGCTGCTGAAGTGGCCTACAAGAAAGAAAAATCGGCCCACGACAACGATCTGAAAGCAATTGCCGATACCAACAGCAGCAAAACTACTGAACTGGAAACTCTGAAACAGCAATTTACCGCACTTCAGGCTCAACTGGCTGCAAAAGATAAAGAAATTGCAGATGCCAAAGCGACCTCAGTTACCGATACCACTCTGGTGCAGAAGTTTGAATCGGAAATGAAGCAATTGCGTGAAGAACGCGATGTGATGGCGAAGGATAATTTCAAACTGCAGCAGGAATTGGCAAACCAGATCATCAAAACCAACGCAGAAAAGAAACTCTTCGTGGAAGCGAAACTGGAAGCAGAAACCCTGAAATCCAAGTTAGGAAACGTCAGCCGCGAATTAGGTGATTTGCAACAGCGTTATAACGAACTGGAAACCCGTTCGGTATTTGCGGGGGGTGCTTCTGGCACACTCTCTTCTTCGGTGCTGAATCCTCCTGCCAAACCCGCACCACTGAATGTCAGTGGGAAAGTGGTTGAGGTGGGCACTGCAAGCTCTGGTCTTGCCGTTGTTTCGATTGGTTCCGATTCTGGCTTGTCCATCGGTAACGTTCTGATTGTCTATCGAGACGATCTGTATCTTGGCGAATTAACATTAACCCAGGTAGAACCGAAGTTCTCAGCGGGTAAATTTTCTCCGGCACGAAGCCGCTACATCCTGCAGAAAGGTGATCCGGTCACCACAGGATTTTCCAAAGGTCGATAATTGAATCTCAGCTCGATTTGCATTACTTGGGAGTAGTGGGACGATGGCCAGAATTAAAGAAACAAGTGCGAAACCTCGCAACGATGCCTACACCGGCTTGCTGGCGATATCATTTTTGGCACTTGTGGGAGCGACTGTCCTCATGGCTCTTGATGTGAAAGAGCTGGGCACAGCACCAGAACCAATTACAATTGATGTTCCAGGGGCAAAATTAGGCAAACAGACCACCCCACTGCAACGCCCCACACCAGGTGGTGGTCCCGCCCCGGCCCCTGCACCCGCCCCGGGTATGTAATTTGACCATTATCGTCTTCATCAATCGTCATTGATCGAATTTTTACTGTTTCGGTCAATTCATTACCCACTTCAAACGAAGTTCACTTCAATTATCAGGACCCTGTGGAACTGGTATTTTTCATCACAATCCTTGAAATTTATCCGTTCTGATTGCGTTCAAGAGTTCGTTGAAAACGGGCGAGAGCTGCCGGTGGCAGTTGTTCGTCTGTCATTTCTGAAAAAATATTCGGAATTGCTGAAAGTTTAATGAAGTTGGCGTCGACAACTTCAGGCAGTTCGGATTCTAAAGTATGCCATTCTGAAGAACTTAACACCGCGAATCCAGCAGTATCGCTACCATGTGAACAGACTAAAAAGCGAATCTCGTAGTCCGGCGAAAGGACATTATTCAAAGTGCGAATCGTGATGTCTCTATCAGCATCATCATTCAATAGGGGAACTGATGTCTCGATGCCATTACGGATGATCACAAATCTATCATTCTGCCATTCCCCTTGGACTTTGTCTTTGTTTAGGCAACCAGCGCAATCTTGCACAATGTCGACGGCGTCTTCCCTCCAGTCGATAGCAAAGAAATGAAGACACTCCTCGTTGAAGAACGCGTCGTCAATTGCACCTTCATTGTTGTCAATCAGCCAATGGCGAAATGATTGCTCCATATGCTCCTGTTCCCCAATGTCAGTTTTCCAGTATCTTCTTCGGTGGCCATTTACCATTGTTTACTTCGTGCCGACTTCTAACACGTTAATTTTTTGACCACAAGTTAAGTGTATTCGTTCAGAAAACACTGCGGAATCTTTTGGCGAAAACCAAAGACCACACCTTGGGCAGTTGACGAATCCCCCCAAATTCTTTTTTGCATCGAGCGGTGGAGTTGTTTCTTCGATCTCGTTTACCCAGCGCAATTCAAGATCGAAGCATTCAATGCAAGATAAGAGTTCCGATGTGCATGCTGGTAATCCTGCATGTGGGAAGTACTTGCGAGAAGCTTCGAGCCATCTGTCAACATCTGCGTCACGGAAGATCTCGAATAGAGGGTGATGCTTCTTCGTTTGAGTTGTAATCGCAAGATCATGGATTTTGCAGTGTTTTGGATACGGGTCAATAAGTCTGCCGTCCTTCAACAACATTGGAAAGAATAGCCATGGCAAAACTCGCGTCCCAACATCGGTCAAATTCCATTGGACATCAAGGTATTCGAGAGGGTTTTTCACGATTTCATGCCAAGTAACATACGGAAAGACGATGATATCTCCGTGATCGGTATCGATGGTTGCATAAGTAGCAAGCTTAGGAATCCAGCAGAATAGACCGTTCGGATCATAATCATCGGAATCTGCTATCAAAT
The DNA here is from genome assembly GCA_041399155.1 of Zavarzinella sp. NCBI lineage: Bacteria > Pseudomonadati > Planctomycetota > Planctomycetia > Gemmatales > Gemmataceae > Zavarzinella > Zavarzinella sp. The sequence goes on along the minus strand of JAWKTI010000005.1, from coordinate 305,321 downwards.
TGCAAACGGAGATCTGATATGTTCCGTCAAAAGATTTATAGGGATCATCAATGATCGATTGACAACAAGGATGAGTCGAAATCACCGATTCGGCAAGATCGTCCAGGGATTTCAATCTGATGACTCCAATCGAGGATTCTGCGGTATCGTATTCGAGTGAGCCGCTTTGAGACAGGAAGTCTCGCAGATCTTCTGGAAGGTCAATCATTGGCAGCCATGTTTTGAATTAGGGACCGTATCTTACCTTACCTCCCCCCGAAGATCTCTTACCGCCAGTTTGCCATCCGATGTGCGGCGCATCTGGGCCAGTTTCCCACTTCTTGCCTGACTTCCAGTATATCTCGTAGTGTGCAATATCCATGCTGACCCTAGCATAATCGCCTTAGATTCACAAAAATTCGGGAAAACACTGCTCCATCCATACTTTGGCTTGCCCACAGCCTATAACACGATCATGATGATTGTGGATTAAGAGATAAGTGACCTCAGTGTCTGTGAAATAAACCTCGAATCCAATACAATCTGCAAGAACAATTTTTGCTGACTGACCACTTGGGAACATGAAGCCTGCCGATTCGTCGCGAGGATTAAGCAAAAGCACGGTGGGAGAATCTGAAGCAAACTCGGCTATAATACCCCAACCCTCATCGAATACCAAGATCGCTGTGTCAGGAAGATGTTCCCAAATCCAAACCGGCCAAGAACTCAGCCCACTAGCGAACTTTGCCAGAATCTGGCCTCTAAGTGATTCCACAGCGGTTGTGTCGAGTTCAGTTACGTCGACTTGATTGTTAAAACTCGAAGAAAGTATCTCCTCTCGAAGATTCCACATTGCACGACTCCTACCTGTTAGCTGGGACATCATCAAGGATAATGTGTCAACTCGAGTGAATTTTACATATTCAGTTATCTGCCAGTAAAATAAAAAATCAGAGTGGGCTTAACAGAACCAGTATCGAATATATTTAATGGATTATATAACTGAATGAGTCAGCCTCATATCCTGGTGATTGATGAAGAATTGCCATGGCCACTCAATTCCGGCAAGCGACTGCGAAGCTACCACCTGATTACCAATCTGGTGGGGAGGTTTCGCGTTACGTGGTTGGCTCATCGCAATCCGATTGCTGCTGAAATCGAACCTGCCAGACAACATTTCGCAAGGTTGGGAATTGACGCACACTCATTAAATTATGCCCCACCGGAAAAGTCTGGGCTGGGATTTTATGGCAATATTCTCAGAAATCTGTTTTTTTCACGCTTACCCTATTCGGTTGCCAGCCACAGCAGCACAGAAATGCAACGTGCCATTGCAACAATCTGTGCTACAGATCCACCGGCACTGATCCACTGTGAATGGTCGGCATATGCCCAGAATCTACGTGGGGTTTCCGTGCCATTCGTTGTCGATGCCCACAATGTGGAACTACTGATCTGGCAACGACTTGCGGCAATGGAACGAAGCAGAATCAAACAGAAAATTTTTCAATTACAGGCCCAACGCTACGCCACATTTGAACGTTGGGCATATCGCACGGCAGCAAGCACCGTTGCTGTCAGCAGTGCGGATGCTCAAATCATCGAACAGGTATTAAAATGTCCACTGCCTGTGGTGATCGATAATGGTGTGGATACGACCTCAATTCCGTTTCAAATGCCCGTAGATGTCAAAAGTCCTTCCCTTCTCTTTGTCGGCGGGCTCGATTGGCGACCGAATCAGGATGCGGTAGTGTATTTTGTGGTATCGGTCTGGCCAATTTTACGTAAGCTATTGCCAGATATTACTTTGCGAATTGTAGGTCGCCATCCGCCCGATTGGCTCTGTAGGAAAATTCCTCCCCACGTGGGGATAGATTTGGTCGGCACCGTGCCTGATCTGAACCCTTACTACCGGAATGCCACTCTGATGGTGGTGCCACTTCGAATTGGTGGTGGCTCACGCTTGAAAATTCTGGAAGCAATGGCTTACGGTGTGCCGGTGGTCACCAGCGATATCGGTGCGGAAGGCCTGCAGGTCAGCGAACACCTTTGCACGCAGGTGCCCACATTGGGTGGCCAGTTGTGCCCCAGGGCATTCGCAGAAGCAATTGTTGGTGCGGTGAACAATCCTGCGAAATTGCAGTCCCAGGCAATAGCTGGCAGGCAACTGGTAGAAACGCGTTACGATTGGCGGCAACTATCGGCTGGCCTGGGAGATATTTGGGACGATGTGATTGCAAATGGCAGAAAAAACTTTTCCAAACCCCTCAAATAAGAAAAAACGGGCTGTTTTTTGATGTGGATTCTCTTTGCCATCGTCCACTAGCATAGTATGTATTGCCCAGAGAGTACGTTTATGAAATGGTTAATCGGTATTCCGATCTACAACGAAGCAAAAAACATTCGAACTGTGCTCGAACAGGCATTGTCCCACAACCTGCCTGTTGTGGTGGTCAATGATGGTTCGACCGACGAAACTGGTAAGATTCTCGAAGAATTTCCGCAATGTGCACGAGTAACGCATGCCAGAAATCGTGGGTATGGTGCTGCACTGTGTACGTTGTTTCGGTATGCAAAAAAACAATCGTATGAATATCTGATTACGATGGACTGTGATGGCCAACACGAACCAGAACGGATACCGCTGCTCAAGCAGACAATGGAACTGACACAGGCCGATATCGTTTCAGCCAGTAGATATCTGGAACAGTTTGCCAGCGATCAGTCTGCACCGATGGATCGAAGACGCACCAATCAGTTAGTGACCGAAGAGCTCAATCGTCGGTATCAGTTGGGCATCACCGATGCGTTCTGTGGGTTCAAAGCGTACCGAACTGCCGCACTGGAAAGAATGTGCATCCACGAAACGGGTTGGGGCATGCCACTGGAACTGTGGGTGCAAGCCAGCTATTTGAAGCTGAAAATTGTGGAAGTTCCAATTCCGCGCTTGTATCTGGATCCCAGCCGGGCATTTGGTGGGGTGCTGAACGATGCAGAGGAAAGATTAAAATATTATCACAAAGTGATTGAAGATACCGACGCACGGATCAGGCAGAAGAGCACCCAGAATGGGTAAGTTAAGTTCGTCAAAAACGCAAATTAATAATTGACACATCATTAGCTGACATGTCTGCTAATTGCACTTAGCTCTTCTTTTCAGTTGCTTTTTCTTTGGTAGCCAAGCGCAAATCTTGTTTCTTACGACGCTTTTCTTTTTGCTTACGGCGCATGCCTGCAGGATTACCCATGATATCTATTCCCCAAATGGTTAAAAATCAAACAGATTGTTTAGAGATTCCAACTATTTTGGGAAGTGGCACCCCGCTGGAATTGTGGGAAAAGAACCCGGCACTGCGCTTTCCCATTTTCCCCAAACTGCCCAAAAGGCACGATATTCACATTTTGCGGACTCATCGTGTCGCACCGACAACACGGATTAAACTCAATTCGATCGAAAAAGCGATAAGGATGAAATATTCGGACACAAATCTGAGAAAACTATCATGATTCCAATTCCTGCACCGTGGCGTCGATCGATTATTCGGTGTGTCACTTTAGCCGCAACATTTCTGGCTGGGAATTCCCTTTCGGCGGCCGATTTCGTTGTGACGAACACCAACAATGCAGGTGCAGGCTCACTGCGGGATGCCATTCTCGCCGCCAATGGTGCGGGTGCAGGCTCTCATCAAATTCTCATTAACACGTCTGGCACCATCAACCTGAGCAACGCCTTACCGGGGATTACCAATACCGTTGATATTCGTGGGCCGGGTGCAGGCTCGCTGACAGTGAGTGGAAATAATGCCACTCGGGTGTTTTTTGTTGACGCACCCAACGTGAACGTGGGCATCCACCAACTGAGCGTCGCCAACGGACGTGCCACCGGGGGTGCTGGTGGCACTGGTGGAGGTGGTGGTGGCCTCGGTGCAGGTGGGGGTATTTTCGTCAATCAGGGCAATTTGACGCTCACTGGCGTCAATTTTCTGAACAATCAGGCCATTGGGGGTGCTGGTGGCAGTTCTGGTTTTGACGCTGGAGGCGGCGGTGGACTGAATGGCAATGGTGGTGCTGGCCAATCCGGAGGCGGCGGCGGAGGTGGCCTCAATGGGAATGGCGGCTCAGGCAGTGGCTTTAGTCTGGAAGCTGCTGGTGGCGGTGGAGGTGGCAGCACGGGCAACGGAGCCGATGGCACCAGCATGGGTGGTGGCGGTGGTGGAGGCACTGTTGGCAACGGGATGGTGACCACTGGTGGGATGAATAATGGTGGCAATGGTGGTGGCTTTGGCAATGGTACTTCTGGAGGTCCCGGTGGGGGCGGAGGTGGTGGTGCAGGACAATCCTTTGAAGGGAGTGTTACAGGCAATGGGGGCAATGGTGGTTCCCAGGGTGGGGGTGGAGGTGCAGGTTTAGGCGGCAATGGCGGAAATGGAGGCGACCTCGGAGGTGGCGGTGGTGGTGCCCCACCCGGAGGCCCTTCGCGAGATCAGGAAAGTGTATCAGGCCCAGGCACACCTGGAGGGAATGGGGGCTTTGGTGGTGGTGGCGGTGCGTCTGGTATTGGAAATCAAAATCAGACCGCACCAGGCGGCAATGGCGGATTTGGTGGTGGTGGCGGTGGCGGAGGTGGTTCTACATTGCCCGGGCAACCAGGTGCAGGTGGTGCTGGTGGCGAATTCGGCGGCAATGGTGGTTCCGGTTCACCGGATGACGTTGCCACAGGTGGCGGTGGTGGCGGTGGTTCCTTAGGCGGTGCTATCTTTGTTCGTAATGGCAGCACTATTACCATGCTGGATGTCACCATCAATGGATCAGCCTTAACCCCTGGCTTGGGTGGTGCCGGCGATTTCGGCGCACAAAATGGGATGAATGGGCGAGCATCGGGGATCGGAATTTTTCTGGATCAGGCGAATCTTACCTTTAATCAGGCGACCAGTAACTTCCTGAACAATGAAATCAGTGGGTCTGGTGGGGTCATCCACAATGGGCCTGGGCGAACCATTTTCACAGCGGCAAACAACTACACTGGCCCCACCATTATTAATGGTGGTGAGCTGATCATTAATGGCTCGATTACCAGTCAGGTAACCATCAACGGTGGGCTGCTGGGTGGGACTGGCAGCACAGGCGGTGTCACCAGCAATGCAGGTGGCATCATCGCACCGGGAAATTCGATTGGTACCCTCACCATCAATGGCACCTACACGGCGAATGCAGGAAGCATTTACCAGGTTGAAATCAACTCCGCAGGTGCCAGCGACCTGATTCGCGTGAATAGTAATGCCAATTTGCAGGGTGGGCTGGTTCAGGTGCTGCCCGAAGCTGGCAGTTATGCGGCAGGCACC
>JAWKTI010000003.1:600000-838562 GCA_041399155.1 Zavarzinella sp. | reverse complement strand
TGGTCTAACAGCATCAGTAACGGATGATGAACTGACACTGAGTGGTGTTCCTAGCTTCGACCGCACTGTCCGGGTGTCGGTGGTTGCAGATGATGGTACCACCACAGCTGAAAAAGAGTTTACCTTTACGGTCAACAATACTGCTCCCACGATTGGTGCAGTGGGCAACCAGACATTGAATCACAACGTGGATAGCCTTGATCTGACGTTGCCCATAACGGATGGCGATCCTGAAACCGCGTTACGGCAAATCCAGTTGCAGGCCGAAACTTACAACCCATTGTTTGATCTGAAGACAGAACTGGGGCTGGTAGCACCCTATTCCTACAACTTCTTCGGCCAACAGGAATGGTGGTTCCGCAGCACCAATGGCAGCAATTCCGCTAATAGTGGACTTTATGTGCTTTCGAATGGTAATAAACTGTTTGCCTTCAACGGAGTTTCACTGACAAGCACTCTCCTGCAAACCCCAGTGGTAGATTTCAATCTGGCCCCGTACAGCAATCCCACTGTAACCAATAATCCTGCTCAACTCTTTAATGCGTTACCAGGTTCACCAGCCACAGTCTACGTTAACCGTGGGGCATTATACGATGTGAAGTTGCAGTTTGGTTTAACCGCCGCTCCATATACCAAAAACGCTTTCGGACAGCAGGAATGGTGGTTTGCAAGCACCAACGGCAGCAATCCGCAGGGAGGCAAACTTTTCTTTTTACTGCCAAACGGCCAACTCTACGCGTGGGATGGTTTCCAATTCAATACTAGCCTGGCACGTGGACCGATTGCCAGCCTGGCGGGTACGGGAGCCTACGAAGACCCCAGCAAGCTGACCCAGGCTCGCCCACAGTTTATTGAAGATCCATTGTTCGAATTGAAAGACCGTTACGGCCTGACCAAAGCCGATTTCGGCTTCAATGTCCGTGGGCAACAGGAGAAGTATTTCCTTAGCACCAATGGCAGTAATCCGCAAGGTGCTGGCTACTACCTATTGATGCCGAACGGTGATCTGCTGGCCTGGCGAGGGACAATTGCCAGCAGCATTTTCGTGACCAATGTGGGTGTCGCTGTCTACAACAATCCGGAAAAAATCTACGCTGCCAGTGGACAAGTCAGTGCGATTGTTGCCACCAGCAACGGTGCCACAGGCGATGTGAATCTGAACCCCCACGTGGCATTCACGGGTACGGTGAAAATTACCACAACTCTCAACGACGGTGCGGCAACTGCCAAGCAGCAATTTCTGCTGAATGTGCCCAATACCGCACCCACGTTGCAGCCGATTGCCAATGTATTTGGTAGCTCAGCAGCGGGCAGCACGACGGTCAATCTTGTGCCTGCTGATGCCGACGGAGACCAGATCACACTTCTCGCTCAGGTGCAGCCATACAACCAGCTATTACAGGATAAGACCCGCCTGGGAATTTCCGGTGGTGCGTTCGGCTTTAATGCCCGAGGCTTTAATGAGAAATATTTCATTAATAATTTGGGTCAATTCTTCATTTTAGCCACGAACAACCGCTTGTATACGTGGGATGGAATCAGTTATCAGTCAACAGTGGCACAGACACCCGTAGCCAACTTCAACGACCCCATCTACGGTGGGGTAAATGTATACAATTCACCGGAATTGCTCAGTGGGGCCACCGCACCTTCGGCCCCACCAGTCACGACCAGTATTGCAGGCAATATCCTGACCTTAAATTGGGATACCAACTTCGCAGGTAACTTCCTGGTAACCGTTTACGCCAGCGACGGCAGCAGCACCGTGGTGCAGCGGATTCTGGTGACAATTACCAACGATTGATTTTTTTCCCCGCAAATCACTTCAAAAATCCCCCCTTTTCTTTGCAGGTGGTTGCGATTTTGCAAAAATTCACAAAAAAGTTTTTCATGACGTAAGTTGTTTACCACAAGGGACTTGCGGAGATGAGAATTTACTCATCCGAAGCATTTTATGGACAAAATTGCATTATTATTTGCGCACGTGGATATATTATATGTGTACAAAATGTCAGACAAAGGAGTCTGGAGATGGGATTTTCAACTGGGTAATCGAACAGCAGCTTACTGCTTCACAACCGCGATATTGCCTTTTTCGGTGATGTAGATCAGGTTGCCGTTGTTTTCATCTTTGAACACTTCCACACCAATTTTGGGAGTGTCTTTGTTGAAATCTGCCTGATCGGCGGGGCGGACCCGCAGCAACAGACCGTGCGACCACTTGGGACCTTTGGCTTCCTGGGCTTCCGCACGTTGCATCAGGTCGGCAACCACGTAACCGGCACAGAAGGCTAATGCGGCAAACAATACTGCTGCAAGACGCTTGTTCATCAAAATTCTCTCTTCTATTAAGTGGTAGAGGTCCGGTGCATCCGCGCCAGACACAAGTTATCTCGGGAAGATCCCCATTTAACGGATCAAACTCCCGTTCATCTTATTAGAAAGAGACGATCAGAACGCCACAAATTAACTGGCTGCATGTCTTTACGGAGCTTACCCAGGTTTGCCAACCGTGTCGTTTGAAACATCCCAGCACAAATAAAAGGAAAAAACTGCTTATTTTGTGGGGATTTATACTTGACCTATTTGCTACAGCGGGTTATCGCCCCGCACTAAGACCATTTACCTTTGCGCCGGGGAATTCTGCGCAAGGATAGAAAGTTACCTACTCAGCCCGGGGGGAAAGGGCAGGGGGATTACGGTGAACCAGAAACGGGATGAAGGGGCAGGAAAAACAATGAAGTTTCGTGCCAAAACGTATTTTTGGAATCGATATGTCATCAAGGCATTCTTGATTCCGGGTCTCGCAGTTCTGGGGGGCGTTACAGCCGACCCCTGGATCGTCCACGCTCAACAAACAGCGATGACTAAACAACAGGAGTACGACGATCTGATTCGTCGTGCTCGAGAAGCCATGGAAGCAAAACGCTTCGATGAGGTGCAAAAGTTGATGGAAGCCGCACGTAAAGTGTCTGGCACATCGGGCAGCATCGAACCTGCCAGCAAAACGGTTGTGAAAGACACCGTTACCGATCCACGTCAACTGATGGAAATGGCACGCAAAGCCATCGCTGCGGGCAATCTGGAAGATGCAGAACGCCACGCAGAAGCGGCAATGAAATACAAATCCACTACCAGTTGGGGTATTTTTGAAAGTACCCCCAACACCGTGGTGAAGGAAGTACAGGAAGCAAAAGCAGAATTTCGCGAGAAACAATCCGAAACTCTGCTGGATACCAGCCGACAGTACATCAATGCGAAAGCAGAAAACAAAAACCAGCGGATCGACAACCTGGCGATGGCAGAAAAGAAAGCCATGGAAGCTCAGAAGCTAGGTGTGGAATATCCTCTGATTCACTTTGGTGATCGGCCGGAAGATCTGCTGCTGGAAATTGAAAAAATCCGTGTCAGCGAGCAACTTCCCAAACAGGTGGTGAAGGAAGAATCAAAGACTCCTGCCACTCCGGCAACCACTGCCAGCAATACTACCAAGCCAGCCGGTTGGGATGAGCCACGCAACAATGCCGCCCAGCAAGCGGAAATGGTGCGTGTGGCTGCCATCAAACTGATGGATGAAGCACGTGCTGCACAGATTGGTGGTGATCTGGCGACTGCTCAGAAGAAATTGTTTGAAGCATCTCGCCTGCGTGCCACCTTTAAGTCTGGGGAAGAAACTCCCGACCTGGCAATGCAGAAGTTGCACAGTGCAGCCAACAAGAAAATCTCTGCTTTGTGTGCTGAAGCTCGCGTTCTCAGCAGCACCGATGCTGCTGGTGCCAACGAGCGACTGCAGACTGCAGACAATATGGCTAAGTCACTGGGTCTTGATAACTACCTGGTGATGGAAACCCGCAAAAGCATGAGCAATGTTCCTGCAACGGCACCTGTGGCAGTAACTCCGCCACAGATTCCCGGGTTGAAAATGCCTTCGGTGGTCCAGGCTTCCGGCACCACGCCAATTGAAACTGGCCATGCCACCGAACTGCTGAACAAAGCACGCACCGAACTGCGGGCTGGCGATACCAAGGCAGCCCGTTTGCTGGCGGAAGAGGTGATCAAAGAGAAGATGGGCATGCACGATGAAGCCCAGGCTCTCTTGAAAACTATTGAAACAGAAGAGTTTGAACTGAAGCGTTCGACTGCTCGACGTGCCTTCGATAACGGCCTGGCGTGCTACAACAGCCACCAGTACGCACGTGCGTATGGCATCTTCAAGCAGATTGATCCCAACCTGTTGCCTGCTTCCAAGAAAGCAGAACTCAGCGAATTGATGCACAGCAGCCAGGTGCGTGCCAAGAGCATCGATTCCACCATTGCAATGGTGAAATCGGAAGAGCCTGCGGTGCCTAAAGTGCCAACTGTTCCTGATATGAAGGACAAGCTGCCAAACGTGCTGCCCGATGCACCCATGAATCCGGTACCACCTGTGCCTCCTTCGGTGCCACCGATTCCACCCAGTGCATTGCCTGGCCCGGAACCCAAGACTCCTGGCACTGGCCCAGATAACCTGTTGAAACAACAGGAAAACCTGGCCAAGGTCGAAGTGCAACGGCTGCGTTCCGAATCGCTGAAGGTAGAAAACGAAGCAATCAACCGCTTTGGCCGTGGGGAAACTGATGCTGCAATGCAGGATCTGGAAAACTTTATTTCCAAGGTTCAGGCCAGCAACATCAGCAAGAGTGCCCAGCAAATGATCGTGCGTCCAATTGAAGCACGGATGGATCGTCTGCGGGTGCTGAAGCACCAACAGGACTTCCTGACCAAGGAAGCCAAAGATCGCCGGGAATTCTTCACCGAAATGACCCAGGACGCCCTGTTCAAGCAGAAGAAACAGGAAGAAGTGCAAAAGCTGATGCGGGAAGCAGCTTCGTTGATGAAAATCAACAAGCCAAAAGAAGCTTACGCACTGCTTCAGAAGGCACAACAGCTCGATCCGGAAGATCCCGGGGTACAAGCCAGCAAAATGATGGCTGAAGTGATGTACCGTAAGAGTGAATTTGATCGGGTGAAATCGAATCAGGAAGAATTCAACTGGCGTGAAATCAATGAAAGCTTTGATGTGCCAAACCGCGTCAACAGCAAAGATTTGTACAAGCACCCGGAAGATCCGGAATATCGTGATCGCGTGATGCGACGCCGCGAGATCCAGCCTGGCTATTCTCGTCAGATGCGTTCTGCACGGGAAAAAGAACTGCAAAGCAAGCTGGATACCCCAGTGGAAATCAACTTCCAGGGCATGCCGCTGGAAAAGGCGATTGATTCGCTGCGGACCTACACCAAACTGAACTTCCACCTGGATAAACAGGCATTGGTGGAAGCGGGCATTGATCCCAGCCGTCCGGTGGATGCTCAATTGAAGGGCAGCCTGAAATCTGCACTGAATATTATGTGCGGACGGGACCTGGGCTTCACGATCGAAAACGAAGCGATCAGCATTACCACCCAGCGTGCGTTGAGCGGTCGGATGGATTTCCGAACCTTCGGCGTGGGCGACCTGGTGATTCCGATTGCCACCTTTGGTCGTGAATCGGGCCGCAATCCGCTGGAAGAACTGTATCCTTCGGACAACAGAAACAACAACCAGTTCCGTAGTCCTGGAAGCCGCTTGCCAAACGGTCAACCTGTGGGTGCGGCAGAAAACACTCCGTTTTCTTCCAACACTTCCGCAGTGGGCCGGATTTCCAACACCCCCAGCAGTGGTGGTGCTGTCAGCCGGATGGTGAATGGTTCTAATACTCTGGAACGAGAACTGATCCGTGTGATCACCGAAACGATCCGCCCGGATACCTGGAAAGATCAAGGTGGTGCAGGCACGATTGAATACTACCCCACTAACCTGTCGCTGGTCATCAACCAGTCGCCGGATGTGCTGGAGGAAGTCGATCGTCTGCTGGCTTCGCTGCGGTCTCTGCAGGATCTCGAAGTATCGATTGAAATCAAGCTGGTTTCGCTATCGGAAACCTTCTACGAACGGATTGGTGTGGACTTTGCAATGGGCATTCCCACGGGATCTTCGTTGAATGCCAGTGCACCGAACTCGCCTGATGGTCAGATTCGTTTGAATGGCAACGACTTCCGCGGTAACGTGGTTGGCTTACAGGCACCTGGTGCACCCACCCCAGACCTGGATATTCCAATCCGGACTGGCAGCTTTAACCGTGCGATTCCTCCATTCGGTGGTTACTTCCCACTGGGCGATGGTGGTCTGGCACTGGGGATGGCATTCCTCAGCGATATCCAGGTGCAATTGTTCCTGGAAGCAGCTCAGGGAGATTCTCGTACCAACGTGATGCAGGCCCCACGGGTAACAGTGTTTAACGGTGCGGCATCGCAGATTTCGGTGAACGATACCCAGTTGTTCCTCACCAGCGTCAACGCTGCAGTGATCAACGGCCAGGTGATTGTGGTGCCACAGATTGACGCCGTGCCAGTTGGTTCCGGTGGTGGTGGCGGTCAACAAGGTGGTCTTGGTGGTGGTGGTGCTGGTTTAGGCATGTTCGTGCAGGCAATCGTTTCCCACGATCGACGCTTTGTGCGGATGAGCATCCAGCAGAACTTCTCGAACTTGTCGGGTGTGCAGTCGGTGCCTTTCACCACCTTCATTACACCTGTGTTCGATAACGGTGCAACGGGACAGCCCACACCGTTTACGACCTTCCTGCAATTGCCACGGATTTCCAGCCTGAGCGTGGATACCACTGTGGTGGTGCCAGACGGTGGTACCGTGGTGATGGGTGGTTTGAAGTACATGGCAGAAGGCCGCAACGAGTTTGGACCTCCTGTGCTGAGTAAGATTCCTTATGTCAGCCGGTTGTTCAAGAACGTGGCTTACGGTCGCGATGGTCGTTCGATTCTGATCATGGTGACCCCACGGATCATCATTACACGGGAAGAACAACTCCGTCAGACGGGTGTTGATGAAGACAACTTCCAACAGCCATAAGCTGCCAATCGTTCGAGCCCCACTTTTCCCTGCTGATTCTCGCCCAGTTTGATTGTGAAACCCGTTTTGCTTAGCCCAAGATAGCCCAGATTCGTTTCACAATCGTCTATTTTCAGATTGATTCAACCCTAAACACTGTTCGGCTGGAATATCGGCTTTTCCTGAAGCTCAGATCGAATTCATTAAGATGCCTCTACAGCCCGCAGCGTTAGCAAGGGTTTGAGCAGAAATACCCTTGCTTATGCTGCGGGCTATAAAGGCAACTTGGTAGCTGTTCGATTTTAACCGAGTTTCAAACTGATTCCAGCTTAACTGATCGTTAACTGTTTGATTGTCTGAATCAGCCGGCTTACAGAAAATCTCTGGCCATTTGCTGGTAAGTGCTGACCCACTCGGGGTTTGCGGCGACAGGCTGTTTGAATTTGACAATTGCTGCCACGGCATCCTGCACCGTGAAGGGTTCTGTAATCCCTTGTGCGGTGCGTTGGTAAGATTCAGCACCTGCCAACGCCACCACGGCAGCACCCAGGGCCGGGCCTTCGTCCGATTCCAGTTGCAACAACGGCATGTTCAACATACTGGCTAGAATTTCCAGCATCAATTGTGACCGGGCAATCCCACCGGAAACGGTAATCTGCCGGATTTGTTGCCCCGCCTGCTGGTGGGCCTGCACGCCCAGAGTAATCAGGCAGGCAAGTGATTCCAGTGCGGCCCGAAATCGCACACCTGCGTCACTGGGTTCACTGGGAGACCAGCCAAAACGTGGTTCATGGATGCCGAGTGAAGGTTCCGTCAGCACAAAAGGCGACACCCGAATCCCTTCGCAGCCCGGTGGCACCTTGCGTGCGGCTTGTTCCAGTGCCTGCCAATCGGGATGGTGGCCCACAATCCGATCCAGAAACTGGGCACCATTACTGTAGCATCGCATCCACAACCATGGGCCCCAGTTCAGCTTCATGGCATCGAGTGCATCCGTACCCGGTGCGGCACTTGCAGAAGAATTGACCACAGCAGAATTACCCAGGATCACAGCAACCTGCCCAGCTTCCACAGCACCCCCACCCACAAGGCCAGCAGCCTGATCGTCCAGGGTGGGGAAAACGAATGGCAGTTTTGCATCACCCTGCCAGCCCGCAGCACTTGCCACGTGCGGAGACAGTGCTGACACGGGTAGATTCATATCATGCTGAATTGCGGGCAGCGACTGCCAGGCAAATTGCCGTAAGTTCTTATCCTGGATACAGTTCAGAATGGGCTCGCACCACTCATTCTGTTCCAGTTGCATCATACCTGTCGATGCAGCCGTGGAAATGCTGATGCTGCCCCAGTTGCCCGTTAAGTAACCAAGGGCCGCACATCCGTGCGGCACCAGCCAGCGAGTGCGTTGCCAGTCGGCATGTGTGAGGGTTTCTTCATCTTTGACGAGGTGGCTGAGACTATACCGAATTGCCCAGGGACCACCGAGTAAGGCTCGCACAGCATCTTCCCCACCTAGGCGAGTGATGCCTTTCGCATGGTAAGCGGCCAGCGTCTGGTCATTCCAGCAGATCATTCGTCGAATCTGGTTACCCAGAGCATCTACTCGACCACTGGTGTGGTGCGTAGCAGAGATGCCACCTGCCACCCAGTCCGAAAGTCTACCAAGTTGATTCAATTGGTGAACAATCGCACGCACGGTGGTGTGGACCTGGCCTTCCAGCAGCATCAGATTGAATTCAGAAACACCGTCTTCTGTCCACAGATCCGTGGGAAAGCGACAACTGGCCACCACGTTGCCTTGCAGGTCGAACGCGACGCACTTGACCGAACCGGTGCTGAAATCCCACCCAGTAATGATGGAATCTGGGGCTAAACTGCGAATTGGCATGGAGAGGTTTCCAATGAAGATCATTTAAGGCTGATTTTATGAAACGTCGTCCCGCCCGAGGGGAAAAACCCATGGGCGAGACGCCCATGTTACGTAGGGTGCTATCCACGAACCAATTGCAAGTAAACGTAGCACGGGCGTCCCGCCCGTGGGAAACTCATGGGCGAGACGCCCATGCCACGTAGGGTGGTATCCACGAACCAATTGCCAGAGGCGAAAGACTGCTTGTATGAATACCAGTTGTGGACTGAAGGTAAATACTTTATTTGGTGAAACGGTAACCGTTCGCCGCCGAATGGCAATGTCGAACCGTGCCGACGATCTGATTGGAAATTGCCAGATTGTGCTCATTCAGGCAGTAGCAGCCTACAACCCACGGATAGGGATCAGGTTCAGCACCTATGACTACACCTGCCTCGTGCGGGCACTGGCACGTCTGGCCCAGAAATTATCGAACGACTGGCTCAGCAAGTCCGCTTCTCTGGATGTGATGCCTGAAGGTGAACCCCGCCAGTCGAAGGAACCAGGGGCCAGTTCCAGCATTGCAGTTCCAATTGACGATTTCCTGCAGGCAGATCACCCACTGTTGAACCAGCGGGAAAAGAAGATCCTTAGTTTACGCTATTGCAATCCGGAAGGTGGCGAAGTAATTACCCTCGAGAAAGTGGGGAAACAACTAACGTTGCTTTTTTCTGCAACAGGACAGCACTTTGCCGGCACTGGTAAAGAACCGCACTTCAGAGTCGATTACCTTGGGTGCCTTCATTTCTGCAACGAAATTCCAGCAGAGATATCTTTGGTGGTAGAAAGTCGATTGTATTTCGAAACGAACTCAGCGATCGGTAATTTTTTGAAAAGTTTGTTCTCATCGAGCGACAAAATTCCGTAGCCTCGAGTGTATGTCCGGGCCCGGTCCACTGCAACCGGTGGTTAGGCCACATGTCGTGATCTCACGGTCCAGACAATCAACCCTGAAGTTACAATCAGCCAGAAAATAAACCACACCAAAATAAAGATGCCACCGATCCAAAAATCGACGGGATCGGGGTCATTGGGATACCAAGAACGCTCAACAGCCCGGGCGATATATGCGGCTGGAAATGCAGACAGCACACCCCACACAAGAGATACGATGCCAGTGATGAACCATCGTTTCATTGGTGCCGCACGAACCATTATTGGCATCCCTCTGCACTTTCAGTCCGATACCAGACTTCGTACCCGCACTGACAGATCTTTTCGAACGCGGGGTGGGGATGTATCTGCATCAAATTGGTTCCGATTTCGAACATCTGCATTAGTGTAAACATTCTCCCGAACGAGTTGTGGTTCGATTCAACTGCCGAAGAGGGGCCGCGATTTCCGCCCCAATCGCTTTTGAGACCTCAGTTGCCATCAGAAAATATTTCAAAAATACCGCCTTTTGAAAACGATCACTTGCTTGCACAACTACTTCCTTCCCTTAAGCAAGTCTCCTAATCTTCCCCACGTTTGTTTACAATCCTTGCATATCCAAATCGGGTCATCTTCAGAAAAATCACAACCAGCCAAGATCACTAGGTCTGAATCGAGGCCAGCCAGTAGTTCTGGTGTGAAACGCGGCAATCCATATCCGAATTTGGCTACTTCAGCCGCTCCGCACGCTGGGCATCGCATTGCGCGAATTTCAGCTCGTCGAAGCTCAGCTTTTCTGGCAGTTTCGTTTTTCGCAGCAATTTCACGAGCAGTTTTGCGTTGTTCTCGCTTAGTTCGCTTACCCATCGGATCGAATCCAGCTTAAATCATTCACTTCGGCCACCGTATAACGTGTTTTATTGATTCACTCACACTGCACGGCGTTCCAGGGAGTGGTTCAAACAAACTTTATAGACAGAATATACACTCCCTCAGTTCAACAAGCCCTTTTCCATCGCTCTCACTTCAGACTCGTAGTGCTAAAGCCGCAGCCATCCGCACAACAAAACCTGAGACTGCGAACATCTTGTCCGCACCTGTGTACTTCTCTCGTATAAGAGTGATGTGGGGAAGCTGGGTGAGGTTCAATTTGGTTGTTTTATCGCCACATTATTTGGCTATTTCTCGAAAACAATACACCCGTGCGGTGGGGGTGGATGTGGGGGTCGGTGCGATGCCACAACCAATAATAATGGTGCGTTCTGCCCGACCGTCACGGATCGTCTGCATTACGGTGGGTGATGAGGTGGTGTGGGCGTAACCCATCTGGGCCAATGCCCGAAAATCGATCAGCCAGCGCAGGGAGCCGTCTGCACAATTCGCTGAAAACATCATCCCTTGTGCCCCCACAGCGTAAACACTATCCCCCACCTGGGTGGGATAGTGCACTACCGCGGGCGACGCAAGTACCGGCGATTGCAGGCTTTGCTTCCAGATGATGTCGCCATCGTGCCGATCTAAACAGTAGAGAAAGCCATCTTTACAACCAGTATAAACGTGGTGGCGATCGGTGGCGGGTTTTGTCAGTACGCTGTTTGGGAAATTTTTGCTCCAGATCACCGTACCATTACCTGCATGGCGAGCCAACAGGCGACCATTCAATGGACCATTATCCAGAGAAAAAGTGCCGTTGCCAATCCCAAAGTAAGCCACCCCACGATCGACCGTGGGAGAACCCCAGGCGGAGTAATCGATATCTTCGCCCCACCGTTCCTTTCCCGTCTCAAGATCGACACAGGCAATCCGATTGCGTTTGGTTCGCTGGCTGCTGCCACTACCAATATAAACTGCCCCATTGGAAATGACTGGATTGCTGTCGATGTGCATTCCGGGTTCGCCGGGTGCGGGGTATTGCCACAGCTTGTCGCCAGTGGCAGCGTTGAAACAATACAGGCCATCATCGCCTGCACCGAAGACTACTTTGCCAGCAGCCACTGCGGGGGTGGATTCTGTATGACTGCTGGTGGCGAATTCCCACAGTTTTTTTCCGGTGGCGGCATCCACACAATACATCTTGCTGTCGCGGTTGGTGTGGTAGCCTTCCCCAAAAAACAGCCGACCATCCGCATAGGTGGGGGAACAGAACAGCTCTTTCAGGCCACCTTCATCATCAAACTCCCACAAGGCTTTGCCCGTAACAGGATCGAGGGCGTAGACCCGGCCATATTGCGAAAACCCCTGCCGGTGGTGCACCGTGACATAAATTCGCTCAGGTGTCACCAGTGGATTGGAAGTCACTTCGCCATTTTCTGCAGGTTCAAACACCCAGACAGGTTCCTGTTGCAGTTCCCACAAACCACTGCCGCTGACCGTAACGGGTGCTGTGGTGGGTGTCATCTGCAGACAGGCGGTAATCCCAAACACGGCACTGGCTGCCCAGAGCCCGACGGTTTCGCTGCTCAACCTTACTTCTTCAGGTTGGGTGCGGCGTTGCCACCAGTGGCCCAGGAGGTGACCAAGGCAGAATGCCACGGGTACCACCAGAATCGATAGTTCCAGCCAGGGCGAATCCAGAAAACTTTGTTTAGTGAGCCATGGATAGGTTAACGTCCCCAGCAAGAGCACAATCAGCCCAGCCAGCCCGAAACGGTCGAGCCGTTGTGGTTGAAAATCGGCAGACTGATTCTGGCGACGGGCTCGTGTGTAACGTCGGGCTGCCCACAGTGCGGCCAGGGCACACAGCACTCCACAGACTGTCCAGAGTTGGGTGGGCGTTTTTAACCCCGTCCAGTGCAGCCAGCGTGGGAAATACATGAAAACAGCCGCCAGAATACTGATCAGACTGGCCATACTGAGTGCCACCACCCAGCGACGCATCATTAAGGCCAACCCACCAAAAACGGCAGGGAAAATTGCCGCCAGTGCGGCAATCAACCCCAGAAAAGGCAACTGAACCACCGCAAACAGGCCGGTGCGAAATGGTGACCCATTGGGAAGGTGCGATTTCTTCTCTTTCAGCGGTGGGCCGTAACCCGGGGGTTCTTTTTCATCGTAGGCGGGCAGCTTGCCCCCTTTCAGGCCTGTTTCAATCGCCTGCAGCATTTCTGCTGTTGTCCCACGGAAGGTGCGGCGGAAATAGGGCTCGCAGTGGGTAAAGCGCCAACGCGTAACTTCTTTGCCATCCAGAACTTCCACACTTCCAGCCAGCCGGAACCAGGTGCCGTTGGTGTAACACACCGCATCGAAGTTTTTCCCCCGACGTGCGGCAAAAACTACAAATTCCAGATCTTTTTCCAGCCGTTCCAGCAGCATCGCTGGTTGCTTTTCTTTCTGGGCCTCTGCATCACCCGCCAGGTTCACCGGAATTCGCTCAAAGTTGAATTTCCCCTGCATGATTTTGCCTGGCACCAGCACCATTGCGGGTTTGTCTGGCAGCCAGTCGCTGATTTTCAGGGTCATGATCAGTGGTTGGCTCTGGATGACCTGCTCCAATTCCACTTTCGCCATAATGACGGCAGACGCCGAACCCACCGTGCTGCACCAGGCCAAAACCACGATCAAAATCCAACGCATGTGATGCCCTTTCAGAAGCTTTCCCGAATTTTACCCCATCGTCTGTGGGAAAGATAGTGCGTCGTTTCTGGAAAAGCCGGCAGATAGATCCTCAAGATGGATCTGGTTGACAAATAATTGAAACTGAACTAAACTGTTTAGTATAGTTTGTCTTCGCACAGGTTTAAGCCATGACCATTCCTGATAGTGGGAATCTTCAACATCAACGGAAGTATCGATTTGTTTTCAGTGCATTACTGGTTTTGATTGCAGCTGCTTTTGGGACCTGGTATTTGCAGAAACGGCAAACCCAGTCGAGCAAGTCAACAATGTCCAATGCAAAGGAAGTTTCAGGTATCGGTGCAATTGGTCGTCTCGAACCTGGTTGGAAAATGATCCAGATTGGACCATCATCGACTCCGGATGGTGCCAGAATCGAAACCTTATTTGCGGGTGAAGGTTCTCTTGTTCGAGCGGGTGATGTTGTTGCAATCATGGATACCCGCAGCCGAAAAGAAGCAGCATTGGATGAAGCCAAAGCACAAGTCCGCATCGCTGCTGCCAAACTGGTGCTGACGAAAGCTGGTGTCAAAGCTCAGGATATTGCAGCCCAGGAGGCAGCTGTAGAGCATTTGCGGGCTTCCTTGCAGAAAGTTGAAGCTGAATACAAACGAATCAAAGCATTAGAATTTACCGGCGCAGTCTCTGTTGATGAATATGACCAACGGCGATTTCAAGTCTTAATGGCTGCAGCTATCCTCCGACAGTCGGAAGCAACACTCGCGTCAATGAAAGTTGTTCGCAAGGAAGATGTTTTGTTAGCCGAGGCGGAACTCGC
Source organism: Zavarzinella sp. (assembly GCA_041399155.1). Taxonomy (NCBI): domain Bacteria; kingdom Pseudomonadati; phylum Planctomycetota; class Planctomycetia; order Gemmatales; family Gemmataceae; genus Zavarzinella; species Zavarzinella sp. Next base: position 824,468 of record JAWKTI010000003.1, on the reverse strand, counting down.
ACGCGCCCAGGCCGGAGTTGCAATGGCTGAAGCAGACCTGGAAGTGACACAGATCCGATCTCCTGGTAACGGGCGAATTTTAAAAGTAAACGCCTATCCCGGAGAGAAAGTTTCTGAATCAGGAATTTTTGAACTGGGTGACACTTCCCAGATGCATGCTGTTGCAGAAGTTTGTGAGAAAGACATTCTCCGAGTACAGATTGGACAACGTGCCACTGTCTGGATGCAGAGCATACCGGGTGAATTGACTGGGCAAGTGGTACATGTTGGATGGAAGGTGGGCAGGCGTGTGGTTCTGGACAACGATCCCGTGAAAGATACCGACGCCAAAGTGGTAGAAGTTCGAATTCAACTTGACTCTGAATCAAGCGAGCGAGTTTCCGGGTTATCTTACGCGCGTGTCGAAATCCGAATCAATAGTGCGGGAGGACCTTGATATGAGTCAACGTATTCCGCTGGCCTGGCGACAATTGACTTTTGATCGCATGAAGCTCTTCACTGCGGTTGCAGGTGTCATGGTTGCAGTACTACTGATGTGGGTTCAACTGGGTATTCTTGCAGCACTTTATTCCAGTGCCACAGTCGTACATCGAAATGTTCAAGCAGACCTTATTGTCATTCATCCGCAATCGGAAAATCTGAACAAGATGAAGCCTTTTGGCGGAACCCGGACACTGGTGCGAAGAGATCGATTGTTGTTTACTCGTTTGCTCCTGAAGATCATTGGCTTACAGTTCCGGGTGTTGAGGAATATGTCCAGGAACTCAATCAGGAAAGAACATTTCTCTATGATCGGAATTCCAAGGATGTGTTCGGTCGAATTGTACCCAGGGTAGAAACCGGGGAGCAGATCACTATTGAATTGAATGGCCGACAAAATCAGGTGATCGGTTTGACGGAAATCGCTTCTTCATTTGGTCAGGAAGGCAGCATCATCACGAATCGAGCAAATTTTTTACGGTTGTTTCCGGAATTTTCACCTACCCAGGTACATGTTGGTTTGATTCGCCTGAAACCGCATTCTGATGTGAATGCTGTCAAGGAATATTACTCCAAAACACTCTCTCCAGAAGTGATCGTTCTGACGCCGCAGGAATTTATCGATTTTGAATTGCGGTATTGGCAGACGAATGCACCAGTGGGTTTTGTCTTCACGATGGGCACAATCGTCGGCTTCTTTATCGGATTCATCGTTGTTTACCAGATTTTGTATACCGATGTTTCAAATCATCTGCCACAGTTCGCAACCATGAAAGCGATGGGATTCACTGACAACGCCTTGTTGTGGCAGGTGATCCGTCAGGCACTGCTACTGGCAATCCTGGGATATCTACCCGGATCTCTTCTAGCAATAGGTTTTTACCAAGTCATCAAGGCTGGCACTTCGATTGCTGTCAATCCAACATTGGAGAGAGGGGTGTTTCTCTTTGGGCTTACCTGTCTGATGTGCCTGCTTTCAGGTGCAATGGCCACACGTCGACTCCGCGCTGCAGATCCGGCCGATGTGTTCTAACTAAGGAGTGGCTATGCGATATCTGACTGATCAAAAAAACGATCAACCTTTGATTCAGGCACGAAACGTAAACTTCTGGTTTGGTGCAGGCGAATTGCGTAAACAGATACTGTTTGATGTGAATATTGAGGTGCACCGAGGTGAAATTGTCCTGCTCACTGGGCCTTCTGGTTCCGGAAAAACGACATTATTAACACTGATCGCTGCACTGCGCACGTTAAGAGATGGCAGTTTGCACGTGTTCGGAACCGAACTTCGGGATGCAAATACACTTACACAAGTGGAAATCCGAAAACAAATCGGATTTATCTTCCAGGCCCACAACCTGCTACCGCATCTTTCAGCCCTTCAGAATGTTCAACTTGCTCTGGAACTTCAGCCTTCAGTCACTGTGCAAGAAGGCATAGCACGTGCAACAGCATTACTCGAGAGTGTGGGATTGGCAGCCAAGATACATAGTTATCCTGCTAAGTTGTCAGGGGGTCAGAAACAACGCGTCGCTGTCGCCAGAGCACTCGTGGGGCATCCCAAATTAATTCTTGCGGATGAGCCTACCGCAGCACTTGATGGTAAATCGGGGCGTGAAGTGGTAGAACTTCTGAGAGGATTAGCTCGTGAACAGGGTGTGCCTATCCTGATGGTGACGCACGACAGCCGGATCTTTGATGTAGCCGACCGGACTATCCATATGGAGGACGGGCGAGTTGCCGTTGCCAGCATCAATCAGACAGGTCAGAGAGACAAATGACTTATGGCAGAGCAGCCGAAACAGAAGCCCGTTTTACCAGAAATTCCACCGTTTCTCCATGCAACAGACAAAAGGACAACGATCCTGCGGGCTGCCATGTTTCAGTTCCTGCAAAAGGGTTATTCTGCCACAACAATGGATGCGATCACTTTGGAAGCAGGTGTTTCCAAAGCAACGGTCTACGCTCATTTTTCCAGTAAAGAAGCACTGTTTGAAATGCTGATGCGAGAAGGGTCAGCTGCCGTATTTTCAGAATTCCCACTTCTTGAACACCATGGGGGTGATCCAGAGGAGGAGTTGCACAACTTTCTTGTGGGTGTTCTTGAACATATCCTGATTCGAGGCGGGTGTTCGTGGGATCGTTTGATTATTGCGGAAGCCGTGCGGCACCCTCATCTCTCAAAGCTATTTCGGCAATGCACGTTGGACAGACTGACAGTTAGTTTGGAACAGTATCTTCAACGGCTGGTGGCGGAACAGCAAGCCCTGGTGGGGAATTCGCGAATGTTAGCAGAATCTTTGCTGGCGCTTACCGTTATCGGAGCACTTCATCATGTGCTTTTGAATGGCCCGCCGAACGAGGTTGATGGCAAGCGGTTGCGTTTCGAAATCAGGTTATTTCTGCGTGGTATCGGTATCAGCGGATCATTTCCGTGAACGCACGCATCCTCATTGGTTGTGGGCAATGTCACCAAGACACGAACAATATAATCAATCAGCTATATAATCTACTTTGTATATTTCTGTGGGTCGCTTTTCCAATCTCATTCCCCCTGCCAATCGCAACCACGTGGGGGTCGGAACCTGTCAGATTGGCAGGATCGTGGGAGTTGTTGAAAAAGTTACTCGTTATAAGCTGCTTCAAAACAAGCACTTACGGTAATTCAACTTTATTGGCACCAAATTTGCATGCATCTCAACCGATTACTGAATTCCTTATGTCCGGTGCGGCCACCGGGCTTGATAGTTATTTAATTGGAGATCTTTCTAGTGGGTGCCAAACAACTCTCTTACTCTGACGAAGCTCGTCAAAAACTGTTGGAAGGCGTGTCGAAGCTCGCACGTGCCGTTCGCTCGACCCTGGGACCACGTGGTCGGAATGCGGTGCTCGATAAAGGCTGGGGCAGCCCGAATGTGACCAAAGACGGTGTGACCGTTGCGGAAGATATCGAACTGAGCGATCCCTACGAAAACATGGGTGCTCAACTGGTGAAAGAAGCCGCCAGCAAAACCTCCGATGTGGCTGGTGACGGCACCACCACCGCAACGGTACTGGCCGAATTCGTTTACCGCGAAGGCCTGAAATCAATCGCAGCCGGTGTGGATCCGATGGCCATTGTCCGTGGGATTCAGAAGGGTGTCGACCTGGTGATCGAATCGCTGCGTGGCCTGGCACAGAAGATCGATCCCAACGATGAAAAAGCCATTATGGAAGTGGCCACCATTGCCGCTAACAACAACAAAACGATTGGCAGCAAATTGGCCGAAGCCATGAAGAAAGTGGGTGCCACCAACGGTGTGATTACCGTGGAAGAAGGCAAAACTTCGGAAACCGAAGTCCGCGTGGTGCAGGGGATGCAGTTCGATCGTGGATATCTTTCCCCCCACTTTGTGACCAATCAGGAAGATGTCACCGTCGAATTCGAAAATCCTTACATTCTGATTTTCGAAGACAAAATTACCAACGTCAAAGACCTGGTGCCACTGCTGGAAACGTTCTACAAGAAAAATGAACCACTGGTGATCCTGGCAGAAGATATTGAAGGCGAAGCACTGGCAACACTGGTGCTGAACCGCTTGAAGACCGGCATGAAGATTGCCGCAGTGAAAGCCCCTGGCTACGGCGATCGCCGCAAAGCCATTCTGGAAGACATTGCTGTGCTGACCGGTGGCAAAGCCATTTTCAAAGATCTTGGCATCACCCTGGATAAAGTGGAAATCACCGATCTGGGTCGCTGCAAGAAGATCCGCATCGATAGCGAAAACACCACTATTACCGAAGGCACTGGCGACCAGAAAGCAATTGATGGTCGTGCAGAATCGATCCGTCGCGAAATCGGCAAAACCGACAGCGAATATGATCGCGAAAAGCTGCAGGAACGCCTGGCCAAACTGGCAGGTGGTGTGGCACAGATCAAAGTCGGTGGTGCTACCGAAACCGAAATGAAAGAGCAAAAAGCTCTGTACGAAGACAGCCTGCACGCAACCCGCGCTGCATTGGCAGAAGGCACCGTCCCTGGTGGTGGTGTGGCTCTGCTGAACGGTCGCAAAGTGCTGGCCAGCACCAAGCTGGAAGGCGATGAAGACGTTGGTCTTCGCGTGCTGTACCGTGCGTTGGAAATGCCTTGCCGCATGATTGCTGAGAACGCTGGCAAAGATGGCACGGTGATTGTTTCCCACATCATGAAGAAAAACGACCCGAACTGGGGTTACAACGCCGACACCGATGTCTATGAAGACCTGCGTGCGGCTGGTGTGATTGATCCAGTGAAAGTGACTCGCTCTGCATTGCAGAACGGTGCCAGCGTGGCAGCACTGCTGTTAACCACGGAAACCGTTATTGCTGATATTCCAGAACCCAAATCCGATGATCACCACGACCACCACGGTGGCATGGATGGAATGGGTGGCATGGGCGGTATGGGAGGAATGGGTGGCATGGGCGGCATGGGCGGCATGATGTAATCCACCTGTGTTTCTGAGTATTACAAAACTAAACTTTAAAACTGTTTGTTAATTGACATTCAATATAGGGAGTATTCAATATGGCGATTCGTCCTTTAGATGATCGTGTTGTGGTAGAACCAATCGAAGCAGAACAAAAGACCGCCGGGGGCATTCTGCTGCCCGATAACGCACGCGAAAAGCCACAACGTGGCAAAGTGATTGCCACCGGACCTGGCAAACTGCGTGACAATGGCGAACGCACCGCACTGGCTGTGAAAGTGGGCGATGAAGTGCTCTACGGTCGTTACGCTGGCAGCGAAGTGAAAGAAGGCGACAAAGAATTCAAAGTGATGCGCGAAAGCGAAATTCTGGCAAAAATTGTGACTGGTTGATTTGCTGGAAACTGAATTGTTGAGATGATCCGTTAACCTACTACTACGATAAAAATACAATGGCAAAACAATTATTATATACCGACGATGCACGCAAGAAGTTGCTTGCAGGTGCGGAAAAGCTGGCCAAAACTGTTGGTGTGACCCTTGGACCGACAGGCCGAAACGTTATTATTGACAAATCGTTCGGTGGCCCCACGGTTACCAAAGACGGTGTGACCGTTTCGAAAGAAATCGATCTGGCCGACCCATTCGAAAACATGGGTGCCAAACTGGTGAATGCCGTGGCACAGAAAACCAGCGATACCGCTGGCGATGGTACCACCACTGCAACCATTATGGCACTGGCGATCTATCAGGAAGGCCTGCGGATTATCACCGCAGGTGCCAACCCCATGGCTGTCAAGCGTGGGATTGATAAAGCGGTTGCTGCAGCCACCACGTATCTGCACGATCACCTGACCCGCACGCTGACCAGCAAGACCGAAATGGAGCACGTTGCCAGCATTTCTGCCAACAACGACCCCGTGATTGGCAAGCTGATGGCCGATGCCTTCGAAAAAGTGGGCAAAGATGGTGTGATCACGGTAGAAGAAGGTAAAACTTCCGACACCACACTCGATTTCGTGGAAGGGATGCAGTTCGATAAGGGCTATATCTCCCCATACTTCGCGATCAACAGTGCCGACCTGAAGTGCGAATTCGAAGATCCTTACATTCTGATCTTTGAAAAGAAAATCTCCAGCGTGCGTGATATTCTGCCACTGCTGCAGAAAGTTGCCGAAACCCGCAAGCCGTTCCTCATCATCGCAGAAGATGTGGAAAACGAAGCACTGGCCGTATTGGTGCTCAACCGTATTCAGGCAGGCCTGCCTGTCTGTGCGGTGAAGGCTCCTGGCTTCGGTGACCGTCGTAAAGCAATGTTGGGCGATATCGCTGTGTTGACCGGTGGTACCTTCGTCAGCGATGACCTAGGCATCAAACTGGAAAACGTGGAACTGGCCCACCTGGGGTCTGCAAAACAGATCATTGTGGAAAAGGAAAGCTGCACCATTATCGATGGCAAAGGCGACAAGAAACAACTCACCGATCGTATCGGTCAGATCCGCACCCAGATGGGGCAGACCGAATCCGAATACGACAAAGAGAAGTTTTCGGAGCGTCTGGCCAAGCTGACTGGTGGCGTTGCCATCATTCGCGTGGGTGCAGCAACCGAAGCCGAAATGAAGCAAACCAAAGGCCGCGTGGAAGACGCACTGCACGCCACCCGTGCTGCCGTTGCTGAAGGCATTGTGCCCGGTGGTGGTACCGCACTGCTTCGCTGCGTGCCTACCATCAAAGAACTGGCCAAAACGCTGGAAGGCGATGAGCGTCTGGGTGCAGAGATTGTTGCCCGCGCTGTCAGCAAGCCTGTCCGCACCATTGCTCAGAACGGTGGTGTTGATGGTGCTGTGGTTGCCGATGAGGTTTCCACCCGTGGTGAAGACAACAAGAACATTGGTTACAACGCCAACACTGCCGATTACGTGGATATGTTTGAAGCAGGGATTGTTGACCCCACCAAGGTTACCCGCTCTGCATTACAAAACGCAGCCAGCATTGCCGGCCTGATGTTGACCACGGAAGTAATGGTGACCCGCATCGACGAAGACGATAAGAAATCGAAGGTTCTGGGCGCGATTGCTTAATTGATTTTCCTGGTAATTGAAAGGCGTCAATGAGTGCCCACCTCATCTGACGCTTTTTGTACGTTAATACAATTAATTCCATTCTGAACAGCGAGCGAGTCACAATTTACTACCCGGGCATCTATATGAAGAAGATAATTCCCATCATTTGCCTGTCGTCAATTGTACTGTTATCAGCTTGCGACAAGCAGAAAAACCCATCCGGGTCAGGCAGCAGTGGCACCATGTTTATGAGTGTCGATAGCTCCGGGAAGCCAATACCACCGAAACAGCGACCCGATAACACAGTCTACCCATTTAGCGCAGGGATGAATAACGATCCTGCGGTGCTGATGAAATTACAAGGGAAATGGATCCTTGAATCTGCCTACGAAGGCAAAACGAAGGTTAATCAGCCTGCTTCATTCTGGGAATTTTCCGAAAGTAAGCTGGATATTACCATGTTTGGGCATTCAATTAATAAGCATGATATCGCTATCGATACCACTTCTGCTCCCTACAAGATGGAACTACGGTATCGCACAGAACCTATCAGTAAAAGTATTTTTCAACTCGAAGTGGACGATTTGAAGATGGCGATTTCGCCACCAGATCATGATTATCCCACTGCTTTGAATATACATTCTGCCTCAGGAGCTTACGTTGAATTGAAGCGGTACTCACACCCAATGTGGTCGGATAAAGACAAAGAAGTGCTAAAAAAACTACAGGGTGCCTGGCAGGCAATTCCTGCCCCAGGTAGCGATATCAAAAGACAAGTTACCTGGACATTTTCTGATCGTCAGGTGGTGCTGAACTATGACGGCAAGCTTATCGAAAAAATGACCATCGATGATCTGGATAGCCGGTATAATCTGCTGACCACTACGAAAGAAAACCGTTTCGGTAGTAACTTTACTGAGATAATGGCTTTCGAAGTTAGCGATTCGGAACTGCGATTTTTTGGCAGAGAAGGCAAAGTTGTCTTGAATTTTAAACGTATTGCTGACAAAAATTAACCCCAACCGTCCTTCATTGAACAGGATTTCCCATGAAGATAGTTCCTTCTCTGATTGCTGGCTCGATGTTTCTGTTTATCACAGCATGTGATGAGAATGAGAATGTTTCCGGTTCTGCTGCAACCAGCACTGGAAGGCTTTCTGTCTCCAAATCGAGTAGTGGAATTTCAACAAGCAGTAGCTCAAAGACATTACAGCCATTTACACCAGGGATGAATAATGATCCTGAAATGTTAAAGAAGCTACAAGGCAAGTGGAAAGTAGTCCGATTGACGACATTGGACCGAAGTGATGAACCACCTGGACTCGGATATATGATTATCAATAACAATCAGTTTACTATTAAAGAGGAACGTTTTGGTGATTTAACTGGAGATTTCGCAATTGATACGAGAGCAATACCTCACAAACTCGATTTGCGCGTAGTGGGCGATCCAATTCGAAAGTATATTTTTCAGTTGCAAGATAACATTTTGATTCTTACTTACACTGGTGATCCGAATATCCGCCCCAAAAAATTTATTGTGCAAGATGGGGATAGTGCAGTGATCGATTTTAAAAAAGTTGAAGAATGAATAACGAACTTTGAATTGTAAGTTCCCGGAATTGGCCAGAGAGTGAGGTTGAATGTCGAAACGCGATTATTATGAAGTGCTGGAGCTATCCCGCGACGCGACGAAGGATGATATTGAAAAGGCCTACCGCAAGCTGGCCCGCAAATACCACCCGGACCGCAACGTGGGCAATCCGGAAGCCGAAGCAATGTTCAAAGAAGTGGGCGAAGCCTGCGAAGTGCTGCTCGATGAACACAAGCGTGCCATCTACGATCAGTACGGCCACGAAGGGCTGCAGAACAGTGGGGGCTTTGGGGGCGGAGGTGGCTCTGCATTCAACGATCTTGTCAATGAACTATTCGGTGCGTTTACTGGTGGAGGTCGCAGACAATCAGGCCCGTCCGAAAACGATAACCGGCCTATTCAATCTGACGCATATTCTCTAAACTGCATGAGAGTTTGAACTTTCAGGCAGGCAGCCAACGTGTCAAAGACAATCTGTTTATTACTGTGCTATTCGCTTGTTGTTTTCCTCACCGCCTGTGGGGATAACAATGGCGGTAATACAGAATCGAATCGCACGGTGAGTCCGGCATTGTCCGGATCGGTCCAATCCGCATCAAATACGTCTGGCAAACCTGTTACAGACAAGGCCCATCGATTTTTCCCTGGGATGAACAACGATCCCATGATGATGCAGCAACTTATCGGCAATTGGCGGGTGATCAGTGCCTTCGAAGGCAGGAATAAAATTAATCAGCCCGCATCATTCTGGTTGTTCACGGAAGGGAAGCTGGAGATCCGTCAGTTTGGTCGCATCCTGAATACCCATGATTTTATGATCGATACCGCTTCGACACCGAACAAGCTACAGTTGCGGTTTCGGGAAGACCCAATCAGCAAAGGGATTTTTCAGGTAGATGGGGATCGACTGAATATTGCAATCGCCCCACCTGGGGAGGCTTATCCTACTACATTCGAAAGAAATTCAGACGCCATTGCCTACTTTCAATTGCAACGCTACATCCACCCGGACTTGTCGAATAAAGAACGTGCAATTCTGCAACAACTTCAAGGCACGTGGGAAGCGATCCCCAGTCCCGGCAGCGACATCAAACGCGTTGCCTCCTGGAAGTTTACCGATCGCCTCATTGTAATCAGCTTCAATGGCAGCGAGTTCAAGCGAATGACCATCGATGATCTTGACGCAGGACAGTTGCCGTACCTGTTGACCCACTCTCAGCAGGAACCGGGCAAGGCGAAGTTCACTGAAATCAGTCCGTTTGAAATTTCGGATACCGAATTGCGGTTCTTTGGCAGGGATGGCAAAGTGCTGTTAAATTTTCGCCGCATTCCAGATAAGAAGTGATCAGTCAATAATTTGCACATGATCTTTTGATCCAGACAATGGGACTTACTGGTGCACTTTGAAGAATGCAAATAATGAGATGGACTTCATAATTGGGCATCTGCGATTTGTCTTCATCTGTCGAATTCAACCACATTACCTATAGTATGCAGATCACATGAAAGGGAGTTGTGCGTGAACATTGCAGTGGTTGGTACTGGCTATGTGGGTCTGGTTACCGCAGCCTGTTTTGCAGAAAGCGGCAACAATGTGGTGGGCATTGATCGCGATGCCCACAAAATAGCTACTCTCAACCGTGGTGAAATCCCCATCTTCGAACCAGGTCTGCTGGAACTGGTGCAGCAGAATCACGCCAACGGTCGCCTGATCTTCACGACAAAGATGGCCGATGGCTTAACGGACGTGCACTGTATCTTCATCGGTGTGGGCACTCCCGAAGGTGCCGATGGCCTGCCCGATCTGACCGCACTGTGGGCCGTGGTGAATGAAATTGTCGATCTGACAATCAATAAATCGTACAATCATAAAATTGTTTTGGTGTTGAAAAGCACCGTACCGATTGGTACCAACGCTCAGGTGGAAAAACTGTTGCAGGAAAGAGGGTGCTCCCACCTCGTGGTGGCAAATAACCCCGAATTCCTCAAAGAGGGTGCGGCAATTCCCGATTTCCAGGTGCCAGACCGCGTAGTGGTGGGGGTGCGTAATCCCGAAGATGCGATGTTGCTGCGGGAATTGTACCAGCCATTTGTGAACGAAGCCCGCCCATTTCTGGTGATGTCGCCCGAAAGCGCAGAGATGACCAAATATGCTGCCAACGCGATGCTCGCCACCAAAATCAGCTTTATTAATGAAATTGCCAATCTGTGCGACTCCGTGGGGGCCGACATCCATCAGGTGCGGCAGGGAATTGGCTACGATATCCGGATCGGCTTTCAGTTTTTGAAGCCCGGCCCAGGCTATGGTGGGTCCTGTTTTCCAAAAGATGTGATTGCATTAATTGGTATTGGCGAACGCAACCATGTGCCGATGCAGTTGTGTAAAGCGGTAGATGAAGTCAACGATCGCCAGAAAGAGCGACTTTTTCATAAAGTCAAACAAGTGTTTGATTCGCAACTTGCTGGGAAATCCTTTGCGATCTGGGGGCTGGCATTCAAGCCAAAAACCGATGATATTCGGGAGGCACCAGCCCGCACGTTAATTGATGCGTTGCTGGCAGCAGGCAGCATTGTGCGTGTGCACGATCCGGAAGCAATGCCCAACATTCGGGAGATTTACGGTGATACACTGTATTACGGAAAAGACCCCTACGATACCACCACGGGGGCCAATGCGTTAATCATTGTCACCGAGTGGGAATGTTATGTAAAAGCAGAAACTGCGAAAATTCTGCAAGGATTGTGTGAACCCATTATTATTGATGGGCGTAACATCTTTGACCCCACGGAAATGGCACAGAAAAGAGTGGTTTATCTGGGTATCGGAACAGGAAAGAACATCTAATTGCTTACTGTGCAAGCAAATTTTTAATCTTCATTGAAACTACATCAAATCTTCACTTCATCTCTCATTTTTGCTCCTAAATTTGTCCCATCGGAAGATATTCCGGGACTTTTTTAACACTTTTTAAGGATTTGTATGTCGAAGAGTTTTTTCCAGGTTCGCAAGGGTTTTACCTTGATCGAACTGTTGGTGGTGATTGCCATTATCGCCATCCTGATTGGTCTGCTTCTTCCCGCAGTACAGAAAGTACGCGAAGCAGCCAACCGCAGCACCTGCAGCAATAACTTGAAACAACTCGGTGTTGCAGTGCACAACTACGAAAGCAGCTATGGTGTGATGCCTTCTTCCGGTCAGTGCGAATCGACCGGTTCGAACACCACCCGTTACCATGCTCACTCCACCTTTGTTTGGCTGCTGCCATACATCGAACAGGAAAACGTTTACCGTTTGTTCGATGTGACCAGTCCTGTGACCGTGTACGATGCCAACCTGGATGGTGCATCGGACGCAGTTCCCGCAGCACTGCTTGATCGTAACTCGATGGGCCGAGCTTACAACGACCCCGCAGCACCCAATGGTTGGATTGCCGCACAATCGAAGATTAAAACCTTCATTTGCCCCAGTTCTCCTCTGGGTATCAATGCTCGAGACCCGGTGACCAACCTCGGTTCGCTGGACTACATGACCATTGTTGCAACTGACATTGACACCAACCCAGCGTCTGCAACCTATCGGATGCGTAACAGTGCTGACCCAACGATGAAGTTTGATGGGATGCTGACCTGCGGTAGCCGAAGCATTTCGGGTGTCACCGATGGTAGCAGTAACACCATTCTGTTCGTGGAAGATGCCTCTCGTGCACACCCCAGCGTAGGCACGTTTGGCCAGGTTTCTACTCGCAGCAGCCCCGTTATCCCTAACGCCGCCAACGATGTACTCTGGTCCGGTGGTGCAACTGGTGGCCGTCGCGTGTTTGCCTGGGCAGACCCCGACGCAGTGGGCAACGGTTACTCTGGCCCCAGTAGCTCAACCGGCAGCCGTATTGCTAAGTTCAACAACTACGCCACCCCAATCGGTGGTCCTCCAGAATGCCGCTGGTCCGTGAACAATTGCGGTCCGAACGATGAACCTTTCGGCTACCACACCGGTGGTGTGATGGCATGTATGGGTGATGGTTCGGTTCGCTTCATCCGCGACAGCATCGACGGTATTACTCTGAAGTGGGCTGTTGCAGCTTCCGATGGTCAAACCTTTACCTTGGATTAATGTTTCGTTGTATTTGAATCCACAATTGAATTGAAGTTACCATGGAAGCCGTTGTACGTAAGTGCATCGGCTTTTTGCATTGAATTACGAACAAAGAGGAATTTTTGATGAGAAGCGTACTGACTACTGTTGTTTGCACCGCGATGCTATTTGCGGTTGGTTGTAGTGACACTCCCGAAATGCTGAAAGGTGAAACCGAAATCACCGGCACCGTGATGATGGGTGGCAGTCCTGTGAAAAATGTTACTTTGTGGCTGAATCCGCTTGGTGAAGGCCACCCCGCGAAATTTAACCTGGGTGAAGATGGCAAGTTCACCATCAAGGTTATTCCCGGCGATTTTATCGTCTATTTCGAAAAGGCCCCCGTGACAAAAGAACTTTCTGCACAAAAAGCTGCAGAAGCCTTCAAAGTGATTCCAGTAAAATATCACGATCCCAAGAAAGAAAACCAGGTGACGATCAAATCGGGCGAACCCGCCACAATTAACATCAACTGATGCATCGTCGTCTCAGACTTGTGAAATCATCTTCAAGGAGTTTCCTGCCACCAATTCTCAGGGCCGGAGGCCCGAAACAGTCCCAGCCTGGGGCAACGCCCCAGGACTTGGGAAACACCACAAACGAATAAGCCTTTCAAGCACTGTTTTCAGCCCACGTGGGATGGAGTTTCTGCCAGGCCAGGCTGAAGCATTTTCACAATCAGCTCCTGATTGATCTCTCCATCTTCTGCCAGCACCGCCAGTGCTTTGACTTTGGCCATCAGTTCGTGAATATTTCCAGGCCAGCTCATCTGATGCAACTGGTCCAGGGCATCGGGGGTAATGTAGCAATCCTGATTCGTATCATTGGCAAATCGATCGAGTTCCAACTGCACCAGCATTGAGATATCGTCCGATCGCTCCTGGAGCGTGGGCAGCAATAACTGCTGCCGCTCCAGCGCATGAATGATTTCCGGCAGGACACCCATTTTGTTAATCGCTTCATCCACTGGCACACTGAGGCCAACCATCAGACGCACATCAGAAAAATGATCCAGAAAAGCACCGAAAGGTCGAAATCTGCCGGTTTTCATAAATTCCAGCACCCGCACCTGCAGGTCGGCGGGCAGATCGCAGATATCTTCGATAAATACTGTCCCTTCATCTGCCTGCGACAGCATCCCTGGGTGGTCGTTCTGGGCACCAGAAATGGCCTCTCGATAGTAGCCCATTAATTCGGTAGCCAGCAATTCCTGTGGGGTCACTTTGGTGCGTAATACCATGAATGGCATGTCAAAACGATTGCTTTTGCGGTGGATATCCAGGGCAGCTGCTTCGTGCCCCGATCCTGTCTGTCCACGCACCAGCACCGGTTTGCTGTTTTTGCTGAATTTCTGAATTTGCTGCCGGAGTTCAATTACTTTGGGACTGTTTCCTAAAAATTCGTCCCGAAAACCGCCCCCACTTTTCAGACGCATGACTTCGGCTGCCAGCGATTTTTGCCCACGCATCTGCTGCAGAATCATGCCGAGGTGCTGGGCAATGATTTCGGCAAAACGAATGTCATCGTCGCTGAAAGAGGCCTCCATGGAATACAGGTGGATCGCTTCATGTGATTCCCGGTTCGATTTCAGCGGGATACAGACAGCATCCTGAATGCGGGTGGTATTCAGCAGATCAGAGCCAGCCATCGTAACGCCTGTATCATCGCTGGATAATACGGTGCGTTGTTCGCGTGCAACCCGGCGGCATAACTGCCTACTGAGTGATTCATCAATAGTTGCTGTCTGCGGCCAGAGAAATTTGGCCAGCGGCAGATGCTGATTCAGGTTGTACAGGCCCACCGCATATGCTTTGGTGTGATAGTGCAGTGTCTGCAGGGCCTGCCGCACCACCGTTTCGACATTGTTGGTTTCCAGAGCAGTCACCAGCAACTGGTGGACGCTGTTGAGATCGGTATGACTCAGCATCACCGTGTTCATTGATGTGCTTTGCGAGATCGCCGAATGGGTGATACTGGAATCGATATGGGACAGATTATCGATGCTTGGCGGATCGTCCGGTTGATCCAGTGCGAAGCGAAAAGTAGCCGCCCCCAGACCGATTTCATCGCCATGATATAACTGGACACATTCCTTAATACGAACATTATCGATACGGGTGCCATTCAGGCCAAGGTCGCGGATATACCAGTTTTCACCTTCAAAGTACACGCGGGCATGTAAGCGGGAGATCAGATCGTCTGCACGAATCACAACACTGCACTCTCGGCTGCGACCGATGGTAATCACATCACCCGGATTGACTGTCAGCACGGGTGGGTGTGCTTCGCCTTGTACAAGAAACAATTGTGCTTTCATGGTCCCATCGTGGCATATTCCTGTTGCCACCAATTTCAATGATTCTGCTTCAGAAGTGTAGTACAGGGAAGGGGTGCAAAGACGCGATCTGAAAGCCGATCAGAAAATTGATT
The DNA here is from genome assembly GCA_041399155.1 of Zavarzinella sp. Lineage (NCBI taxonomy): Bacteria > Pseudomonadati > Planctomycetota > Planctomycetia > Gemmatales > Gemmataceae > Zavarzinella > Zavarzinella sp. The sequence goes on along the minus strand of JAWKTI010000003.1, from coordinate 809,322 downwards.
CAGATGTGGCAGAAAAAATTTGCTCTGAGTATCAGATTTCGTTACGGTGCATCTGGTAGTGCCACCGGATTGGCAACAACGGGCTGTAAATCACTGGTATCCAGTCGGCCCTGCTGGTGCAACTGGCGGAATGCCTGCAAGGTCTGTGCGATCCCACTTTCGAGTGACGTTTTGGGCAGTGGACCAATATCCCGCTGCCAAGCAGTATCGTCCAGATCGTAGGCAATGGTCAGTTGCTTATCGCCATAAGTGACTAATTTTTCAGCACTTGCATCCACCGAACAGAGGGCTTTGTGGAATGTCTGGATGTCGACGACATCTCCACGCAGGTTGTACGATTTCGCGCCAGGGAATGATTTTTTTAAGCTCAGGACAAAAGCTTTGGCGACATCATCCACAAATTGTAAATCCTGAATCCCACCGTAACTGATGTGGTATGGCTGGCCGATTGCCACTGATTTGATGGCTTTCGTGGGCTCGCTGGTCATCCCCAGATCTCGCCCCACACCATAAACCGTCCATGGGCGCAGCCCCACGCTGCGGACACCGAAATCCTGAAAGTAGACTGCGGCATTCCCTTCATTACATACTTTAAAGTGCCCATAGTGGGTGGCAGGATACAACTGCACATCGTCTGCCAGTGAAACTCCGTGCGGATACCGTTCCGGTGGGCCAAATACGGCTGCGGTACTGGCATAGACCAGACCTTGAATCTGTTCGCCCGCCAGACGCACTGCTTCCAGCACGTTCAAAGTGCCCACCACATTGACCGTGGCACCCAGAATCGGATTCGCCCGACAGGTCGGCACCTGTAGGCCCGCCAGATGAATCAGGTGGGTAATCTGGTTGCTGGAAATGGCTTGCTGCAATTGGTCCAGCCGAGTGACATCACCCGCAATAAACTGCACCTGCCCCACCTGATCTGCAGGCATAATCAATTGCAGGCGGCGTGGGTCTTCTTTCAGGTCGAAAACCCAGATCCGGGCATTTTCAGCCAGCAGATTTTTGATGATCCACGCACCGATGAAGCCGTATCCACCCGTAATCAAGACGTTCATTCGTCGCCTCCCGCATCATCATCGTTCGATTCTGCCTGCGTGGGCTCCGTGTTCGATGTGGGTGAATCGGGCAATTCCGTGCCAGCCGTGCCATTTTCTACTGCAGGTATGACCACTGGTTGATCCGGCAGGTTTTCGTCGAGCTCATCCATCTCTTCGCGGGCAACAATGGCGATGGAAGACAATTTATCACCTTCGCTCAGGTTGATAATACGAACCCCCTGGGTGTTTCGACCGGTTAGCCGGATTTCCGAAGAACGGGTACGGTTAATCATCCCCTGCTTGGAAATCAGCATCACATCATCCGTATCGCGAACAGCAACGATGCCCACCACAGGGCCATTGCGGGCGGTGGTGCGAATATCTTTAACACCTTTCCCACCGCGTTTCTGTCGGCGGTATCGCATCGAAGATCGCTCATCGGCTTCTTCACCAGTTTCAACCACTTCCTCTACCGGTGCTGTTTCTGGTGTTTCGCTGTCATCATCACCACCTTCCAGTTCCGGGCTGGATTCGGTGTTGGGCCCAAACGGAGTGCGTTTTCCGTACCCATTTTCACAGACGGTCAGCAGGATCCCATCCGGATCTGCCACGACCATGCCGACCACTTCATCATCGGCACGCAGTTTAATCCCACGTACGCCCATGGTGTTGCGGCCCATCTGGCGGGCATCACTTTCTGCAAAGCGAATGGCATTCCCCTGCCGGGTGCTCAGCACCACCTCGTCGCCGGTTTTAATGAGTACCACTTTAATGAGTGTGTCGCCTTCCATTAAATTGATACCAATAATCCCACCTGCACGTGGGCGGCTGTAATCTTCCAGTGCCGTTTTCTTCACCAGACCTTTGCTGGTGGCCATCAGCAGATACTGATCGGCGACAAAATGCCGCACCGGAATGACGCTTTCAATTTTCTCATCTTCTTTTAATGAAAGCACATTCGCAATCGATCTGCCCCCACTGGTGCGGCTGGCTTCGGGAATATCGTACACCTTCAACCAGTAGCACTGCCCCTTGTTGGTGAAGCACAACATGTAGGCGTGCGTGCTGGCGATGAAGAAGTGTTCGATGAAGTCTTCATCGCGATTTCCGCCACTGACCCCTTTTGTCCCACGGTGCTGGGTGCGGAAGGTGCTGCGGGGCATCCGCTTGATGTAACCCGCGTGGCTGATGCTGACAATCACATCATCTTCAGGAATCAGATCTTCCAGATTGACATTCACACCAGCGTCGGTGATTTCCGTTTTACGGGCATCGCCATACTTTTCGCCGACTTCTGCCAGATCATCCCGAATGACCTGGAAGATGTTTTCTTCGGAGCTAAGCAGCGTTTCGTAGCCAGTGATTTTGCCGCGCAAATCCTGATACTCGCGGGTGATTTCATCCCGTTCGAGGTTGGCCAGTTGACCCAACTGCAGACGCACCACGGCATCGGCCTGTTGTTCGGTCATGTAATATTCGGTGGAAACACCCAGTTCGCTTTGCAATGCTTCAAATGCGGTGGTACCAATGGCACGTTCCAGCACCGTAGCTGCCACATTCATTTCTGTCAGCCGCACCTTCGATTCTTCCCGGCTGGGGGAGGTACGACAAATCTGAATCACCTCATCCAGCGAAGAAATGGCAATGAGCTGCCCTTCGAGAATGTGCCCACGCCGCTTGGCTTCTCGCAACAGATATTCCGTTCGGCGGCGGATTACCTGAACGCGATGCTTCAGGAATTCCTGCATCATTTCCTTGAGCGACAGGAAACGCGGCCGACCTTCCACCAGGGCCAGCAGAATCAGGCTGACGGTGGTCTGTAGCGACGAATACTGATAAAGCTGGTTCAGAACCAGGTGGGGATCAATATCCCGTTTCAAGTAGACCACGATGCGTACGGGCTCGCCCAAGCGTGCGTTTGATTCGTCACGCACCTCTTCTATTCCCTTAATGCGGTCGTCTTTAACCAGATCGCCAATCTGTTCGGCTAGCTTGTTTCGAGTCTGCTGGAAAGGCACTTCTTTGATTACAATCTGGGCTTTTTTCCCTTCAATGATGTCGCAGCGAGCACGCAGGGTAATCCGACTACGGCCCGAACGATAGCCTTCTACAATCCCCTGACGGCCACAAATAATTCCACCAGTAGGGAAATCGGGCCCAGGGATGTGTTGGAAAAGTTCTGCCAGAGTAATTTCCGGCTTGTTGATCAGTGCAATCAGACCACTGCAGATTTCCCGCAGGTTGTGGGGAGGGATGCTGGTCGCCATCCCCACCGCAATCCCATCGGAACCATTGATCAGCAGGTTTGGCACGCGGGCAGGCAGCACCAGCGGTTCGCGGAACTTGCCGTCATAGTTGTCCATGAAGTCGACCGTCTCTTTATCGAGATCGTTCAACAGTTCTGCGGCAACCGGAGTCAGGCGTGCTTCGGTATAACGCTGTGCAGCGGCAGGTAGGCCGGCAATGGAACCAAAGTTCCCCTGGCCGTGCACCAGCTTATAGCGCATCACCCAGTCCTGAGCCAGGCGGCACAGCGTATCGTAGATGCTGGCATCACCGTGGGGGTGATAACGCTTCATGGTTTCGCCCACGATCGCCGCACATTTCTGCGTGGATGCCGTAGGACGTAAACCTAAATCGTTCATCGCCACCAGGATGCGTCGCTGAACCGGTTTCAGCCCATCCCGCACATCGGGCAGTGCCCGACTGACAATAACACTCATTGCGTATGTCAGGTAACTGTCGCGCAATTCGTGCTCAATATCGAGAATTGGGGTATTTTCCCCGTCCCCAGCCCCATGTGAAAGCGGTTCATCTGGTGGGATTGTGGGTGGATTATCTGCCGCCAACGGTGCGTCCTCGTTCTTCGATGCAACTATAGCGCCCAACCTACGATTGGAAGGGAAATCTTTTTCCGTCATCGATCGGAAAAAAATACCACGGATCGTGTGTGGTTGTTTGCCAAAAAGATGTGTATATCTTATGAATGACGGCTATTTCTTCATCGTTGCAAACCAACCTTGGGAACTATTTTTGTCGAACAATCGTCTAAATTAGATACTTTTGTTCAGAAAAGGCTGTTTTTACACTTGGGAGACCTCACCATGGGGCGTTTTTTCACTTTATTTGCCGTTGCTGCCACGCTGGCAGTCACTGCTGCGGCGGACGCACAAACCAAAGAGTACCCGGGCTTCAAGGCAACACGCACCAAGAAGTTACCACTGAAGCTCGATGTGGACTTTGACAACGTGTTCCTTCGGACCATCATTACGGATGAAATCCCCAGCCTGGTAAAAGATGCGGGTGGAGGCACCATTCGAGTCAAGCCACTGCCCGGCGCAGGTGTAACTTTGACCAGTCGCTTCACGATTAAAGCCAAGCAGATTACTCTGGAAGAGCTGATGAACAAGCTCTGTGAAGACAAAAACTGGGGCTGGTACGTGAAAAACGGCCCTGCAGGCAGCCAGGACGACGGCGCCATCTTTATCACCACCAATCCGAAAGAAAAAGGCTACAAAGAAGGCACCGCACCGAAGCAGTAATTTCTGTTTTGTGCTCGTTTTATTTCACATTGAATTCTCTATTGATCAAAAGTACAGCAGGCGGGCCCACAGCACCATCAGGGCAATGTAGATCAGGCAGGGAATCAGCGTTTGTTTCAAAATTCGGTTTTCCTGATCGTGCAACGAGACTGCCGCCTGTACCGCTGCCATATTCTGCAGGGCAATCATATTTCCCGCACCTGCACCCAGTAGTTGCATCATCAACAGAATTTGCGGATCAAGCTGGTGCAACGCATACACTGTGGGGATCAGATTAGCGAAAAACAGGTTGGACACGGTCGCACTGCCGGCAAGAAAAGAGCCAACCGCCCCAAGTGGGATTGCCAGCAGGAAATAGAGCTGTCGACCCACCTGATCCACAATTTCGTGAAAAAAGCCGGAAACAAAATATAGATAGCTCAGACAGGCCAGCGAACTGACCGCAACGAAGACGCGACTCAATTTCGTCAGAGTGCTGCGAATATGTCGCTGCCCACGTGCGGCAAGCACATACAACAGAAACACAATTCCTGGATTATTCAGCCGTAGGGTATGCGACAAGCCACTGCCTAAGTTGATGGTTTCGGTTACTTTTCCGAGCAGGATTCGGCTTAGAATTAATAGCACAATCACAATAAAATAGGCTTTCATTGCCAGAATCAGCCGCCGTGGGTGGGGGTGCTTGTAAATGCCGAGAATGATGAACAGTGCGATCAGCGGGGCGATGATCGAAGCAAATTCGTAGGCCCACCGTGCACAGAGGTAAAACGGCACCAGAAAGACGACCGCGAAAAGCATGCTGAGGCGGATTTGTTCTCGGAAGGACACTCCTGGCAATTCTTCCAGCTTCACAATGCTTCGCACAATGAAAAAGGGGATCAGCCAGGAAGAGAGCAGTGAAACCAATGCCGCTTTGCGCACAAAGCCCGCATCGGTAAATAATCCCTCAAAACCGACGGTGACGGGCGTGCCGACCGCACCAAAGATCACTGCGGTGCTGTTCGCCAGCAGACAGACCACCACGGCACTCAGTGGGCGAAAGCCCAAGGCCACCATGAGTGGGGCAATCAACATCGCCGGTGTCCCAAAACCGGAAATTCCTTCAACAAAAGAGCCGAAAATCCACGCCAGCAATAAGGCCTGCACCACTTTGTTGGTGGTCATACGCCCCAGTTCTTCCTGAATCTGCGTAATTTGACCGTTGCTTTTCAAATGCTCCAGAAAGGCCATCGCTCCCACCAGGATCAGGCAGATATCGATCCCCACCAACAACCCTTTCAGTGGTGCGGCAATAATTAAATTCTGCTGAACAAGGCGGTAGACGACCATCGCTGCCAGCGAAAGAGGTGCAGCACGGTTCAGCGGCCAGCGAGCAAATACCACCAGCCCCAGAAGTAGCACCAAGGGGATCATTTCAAGTAAGAACATGTTGCGGGTCCCCGTGCCAATCGGGCATAAAGTTGCCTGTTCTCGGTCAACAGTGTTGTATGAATGACAGGCAATCTAATTGACAAACGAATATCTTATTGATTCCCGTAATGAGGTGAGGCAGCATTATGAGAGAAATTTCATTTTCGCAGGGATGATTTTCATCCCATTAAGTATGAGGAAGGCCACATGATCTAAATTGTGTGCCGATTTTGCAAAATTGCAAACTCCCAGCATCAGGTGGGCATAAGATTGTGCGGAAATGATTTGACGAGGCGGAACTGATGCTGACCATTGAAATGATCCAGGCTGCGAAAAAGCAGCTGGAGCCCTATCTTTCCAAAACACCCTTGTTATATAACACCACGTTGAGCACGTACTTTGGTGCCAAAGTATCCTTGAAATTAGAATGTTTTCAGAAAACAGGCTCGTTCAAGCCACGTGGGGCATTCAACAAAATGCTGTCGCTGGCACCGGAACAGAAACAGCACGGCGTTGTCGCTGTCAGTGGGGGGAACCATGCTCAGGGAGTTGCTTTCGCGGCCAGCACGTTAGGAATTGATGCCGTTGTGTGCATGCCAAGCTCCACGCCAGAGAATTATCTGGCCGCTACCCGCAGTTACGGTGCCACTGTTTTGCTGACGGAAAACATCCATGCAGCGTTTCGGCGTGCCGATGAACTGCAGCAGGAAGGCAGAACACTCGTCCATCCGTTTGATGATCCACTGGTGGCTGCGGGTCAGGGAACGATCGGTCTGGAAATTCTGGAAGACGCACCCGATGCTACACATGTGGTGGTCAGTATTGGTGGAGGTGGATTATTTGCCGGCGTGGGGACGGCGTTGCGTGCTGCCAACCCCCACATAAAGTTGACTGGCGTGGAAACGTCGGGTGCGGATGCGATGGCCCACGCATTTGCAGCCGGGCAGCCAGTCGAATTGCCTGCAATCACCTCAATTGCCCGCACCCTGGGTGCACCGAAAGTCTCGCCGATGACACTGCATATGGCCAGACAGTTTACGAAGGAAATCCAGGTTGTTTCTGATGCAGATACAGTGAAGTGGCTGGTGTTTCTGCTGGAACGTGCCAAAGTTCTGGCAGAACCTGCCGCTGCCTGTTGTCTGGCTGCAGCAGATCGCTTGAAAGGCAGTTTTCAGCCCACAGATCATTTGGTGATCTTAATTTGTGGGGGCAACGCAGCATTGTCTGATCTTTGTGGGTGGAAGGAGATGCTGAAGTAAGAATCCCCAGTGCTTTACTTACACTGGGCTAACACCTGAAAAAAAGAGTCACGACGGAGGTATACAACACAAGCAGTAATGAAAAAATGAGGTTTGCTTTTTCAGCCTTGATCAATGACAGTATGGAAACCTTGAATCTTGACACTCGGTATCCCCATCGTTGATCTTCAGATCCCCATCTGTGGTGTAATACGCTAACGCAGCGTAGGGCCTCCAAAACTATTTGTGCTGCTCAACCCTCCGCCGTGACCGTACGCACATTACGCATCAATTTCCTGTGCCAGCACAGCACTATCCACTTCCACCGTGGTCTGGTGGTTATGCACATCCAGGCGATCCTGCAGCAGATCGATCTGGTATTCCAGTTTCTTTACCATGGCATCGATATCCGCCTTACGGAACTGTGCCAGATAATTGATATCCCCAGCGGTGGGGTAACCTTCCTTGTACACACCGTGCTTGGTGCTTAAACCAGAAAGCAGTGCCACTTCCGCTTTGCGTTCTGCCAGTTCAAAAATCAGGTTCTGCACTGGCTGGTTCGCCAGATAGATGGCATACTTCAACTGAGTCAGGGTTGCTACTGTCTGGGCACGCAGTTCAAAACGTGCACGTACATCAATCGCTTCTGATCCTTCCTGGGTGGAGTTATACAACTGCACATCCTGGGTTAATTTCGAGATCTGACCCACCAGGCGATTTTTTAACTTCAATGCCTTGGCCAGAGATATTTTTTCTGTGTTGGCCATGTTTTTATCCTTGTTTACCAATGTAACTAACAGACTACCTCATTGGTAACTGGTTCGCACAAAGGGAATTGATTTCCCACAAACAGGTGCTGTTAACGAAACAGGTCATTCATCGTGCTGCCATCCATTGTGGGCCCAATTGTACATAATAATATATCCTTTTGGCATATTCTAATGAACACATATTTCAGGCATTTTTGGCAAATGTTTGGCATATTCTAATGAACACATATTTCAGGCATTTTTGGCAAATGGTGGAAAAAAGCTGGTTCTGGCGGATCAGTTACATATCAGATATTTCTTGACATTGCTGAAACTTGCATATACAAGCATTGACCTTCTGAAATAGTGTCGGAGGGTAATGTGAGAACAAACTCATGAATTCCTCCTCTCCCGCAACAATTGAAACAATGGTGGAATCGTGCATTGCAGGTCGCGTGCGTCTGCTGAATCGCGTGATCACCAATATCTACGATGAAGCACTGCGGCCTTACGGGCTGAAGTTGAGTCAAGGAACAATTCTGGCAATGGCCGCATCGATGGGCATCGCACGGCCTGCAGAAGTGTGCACTATTCTGGAACTGGATCACTCGACGCTAAGCCGCACCGTGGAACGGATGGTTCAGAAAGGCTGGCTGGAAATTCTGCCAGATACCGATGGGCGGTCGCACCCTTTTCGATTGACCGATGAGGGGAAAACACTGATGCAACAAGCAATGCCTGCCTGGGAGCAGGCCCAGCAACAGGCAGAAGAACTGTTCGGCGAGAGTGGTTTGCAAGTGCTGAATCAGGCAATCACACGTTACAAATCAGCCCACAAGCCGGGGTAAAAAACACTTAAGCCAAAATCAGTTTGAAATTCGGTGTTTTTGGTATTTATCGATCCAACCGCGGCTAAAGCCGTCGGCTCACAATCCCAACCGAGGTTGGGTTTTAGACGGTTGTGTCTACAACCGTCATTCCCGCGAAGGCGGGAAACCAGTACTAAACACTTGAGTTGGCAACTCAACATCATGTTTTTGTGAGCCGAAGACGTTAGCCGCGGTTCGCTTTGAAAATGTCTTCATAGCCCGCAGCGCCAGCAAGGGAATTTCTTTTAATGAACGACCGCCAAGACGCCACGTCGCCAAGAAGACAAATTTCTTCATTAATTCCAAAGGACAACACGAACCAGAAGCGTAAGGAAACGGAATTTACATTAGCCGCGGTTCGCTTGATAGACGTTAAAACACCGATTTTCATAAGAAATTGGGTTTATTTGCAGAAAAAATCGAAGAATTCTCACCAAACCTGATCTGCTGACAGTGCAAAAATTCATGCTGAGATATAGGCAGAGTCTCAAAAAATTTGCTCTTGCCACAAAATTTCGACAGCAGTAGAATCAAAGTCTTTTTTTCTTGAAAGGAATTGCTTGACAAATGGTAATTCATTCTGATAGGATGAAGAGTGTCTCTGTCCACAGTTTGAAGGATTAACCCATGAGCTTGCGAGATTCGCACCAGCAGCGCTTGGTGCTTGATGTATTATCAGATCGGATCGCGCCTTCTGATATCCCCTATGCCCCACCCCCTGTCGATCCAGTGGTGGGGCAACAATACCCGGAACCAGTGCCACCGGGCGAGAGCAATCCGATTCCAGCACCCCCGCCACCTATTGGCAACAATGCACCGGTGCTGTCAGATTTGTCATCGGCAAATTCTACTGCAAACGCGGTGGTCATTGAAGGGTTTGTTACAGATGAAAATCCAGAATTTGTTACCATCGTTGCCACTGCTAGCGATGGCACATCAGGGTTTGGAGTTCCATTGGCCAACGGTCAATTCGGTTTGTCGTTCCCACGCCTCAGCCAGGGGGCACTGACCGTAACTGTCACCGCCACCGATCAACATGGTGTGGTGAGCGAATCAGTCATCGTTCTGGTCAATCCAGAATAGTCCAACCACTTTTGTCTGCTTCGATTTCCTAAGAAACAACCTCTGATCTATTTCCACTGCCATCGACCAGGACATGGCAATCAACAGTCAACTGCATCAGGTTGTTGAAAAATCACTCTTCTTGCGATTTGGATGTTGAACCTTCCTGCGAACAGAAATTTTACGCTTTTCTTCTCATAACTTTCATTCCCATCTGTACAACCGCACGGCGGTGTGGAAAATAGTCCTATCCAGGGAGTAAACCACGATGATCAGCCGATTGACCACATTTGCACTGCTGCTGGCGTGCAGCATCAGTTATGGACAGGACCAGAAAAAGCCTGCCACCATCAAATTGTTGATTCCAAAGTCCCCCACCACTACTACGGTGAAAATTGAAGGCAAAGAACTGCCAGAAAATGAAAAAGCGGAAAACGAAGGCGTGCGGATGATCCAGACCCCACCACTGGATAGTGGGAAAACCTACGCCTACGTGGTGGAAGTGACCATCGAACCGAACAACTACACCAAAATCATCCGCAAACGGGAAATCAGCTTCAAAGCGGGCGAAGAAGTAACGCTGGATGTGCGGAACAAAGACCCCAAAAATCCCGATAACGTGCTGATTCGCTGGGTGCCCACCCCGAAAGTAGTGGTGGAAGATATGTGCAAACTGGCGAAAGTGACCGACAAAGATGTCGTGCTCGACCCAGGTTGTGGCGACTGCATCATGGTGATGACTGCCGTAAAAGAATTCAAAGCCAAAAAAGGTTACGGCATTGATATCGATCCCGAAAAAGTGAAAGAATCGAAAAAAGCAGTGGCAGATGCCAAACTGGATAAAGTGATTGAGGTGCGTGAAGGGAACGCCCTGAAACTGACCGAAAAAGATCTGGCAGATGTGACGGTGGTAATGTTGTACATGGGGAACGATCTGAACATTCTGGTTCGACCGTTATTGTGGAAGCACCTGAAACCGGGTGCCCGTGTCGTTTCCCACCGCTTTACCATGGGCGATTGGGCTCCCGATAAATCGATTACAGTTACCCGCGAAGGCGACTACGGCATTGAAGACTTCCGCCTGCACGTCTGGACCATCACCGGCAAAGAAAAAGATGGCGTTTACAAGAAAGGAATGGACGAAGAATAAGACGATTTTTTGATTAGCTGTGATCAATTCTTCCAGCTGAGATATCGACCAGTCAATTACATTGAAACCAAATGTTGAAAGTATTCTAAATCTGTAGCCCTTTTTCAGATTTCACATGACCAGATCAATGCCCAGGTTGAGGATGTTTGCAGGTCCAAACGGATCGGGCAAATCAACTGTCAAGAACAATCTCGGGAAATCGCAAGAGTGGTTTGGCGTTTACATCAATCCCGACGAAATCGAAAAAACGATCCTTGAAACTGGCCGACTTTTGCTGGAACCGTTTCAAACACGCACCAAGACCGACGAAGTGCAACAGTATTTTGCAGGTTCCACATTAATACAGAAAGCAAATCTTGCTGAAGATATTCAGAACATCAAATGCGAACATGGGGCAATCGATTTTTCAGGCATTTCTTTCACTTCCTATCACGCTTCCGTATTATCGGATTTTCTAAGAAGGAAATTGGTTGAGTCATCGCAATCGTTTACGTTTGAAACGGTCATGTCGTCGAAAGATAAGGTCGATTTTCTGCAATTCGCACGCACACATGGTTTTCGCACCTATCTGTATTATGTTGCCACTGTTGATTCGGAAATTAATATCCAACGGGTTGCGAACCGCGTGATCGATGGCGGACATGATGTGCCAAAGCAAAAGATCACTGATCGCTACGAACGGTCTCTGAAACTATTGCCAGATGCAGTAAAACAGTCCAACCGGGCATATTTTTTCGATTCCAGCAGTACAAACTCAGTTTGGTTTGCCGAAATTACAGATGGTATTCATCTGGAAATAAAACAAAATGTACTCGTGCCAATCTGGTTCAATGGCGTAGTAGAATCTTTAAATGGCGCTTAACTTTTTTCGTTCTAATGTTGATCAAACAACTATAATTCAAATAATGTTTATGGAGTAAATCATGACACCCATCGCTGAAATCGACGAAGATGCCGATGTTCCAGCATTGGCAGTCAAAGCCCTCAACGAAGCTACAGAGCAAGCACTACGTTCGGGCAAAACAGTGGTGCTGGTGCGGGATGGTAAACTGGTTAGAATTGAAGGGGGCAACGTGATTGTGCTCAAAGAACTGCACAACGCTTATTTTTCTAAACCAGTTCATGCAAAAAAACGTCGCAATCGTTCATTTTTGTCATCGAAACCAGATTAAATTCAAGCATTCAATTTGGTTTCACCTCAAGTAACATTGAAAGTGAATTTTTTCTCATATACCCTGCCAGTTGGGCAAACTTACGCCAACTCTTAGCCATTTCATGGTCTCTCGTTACCCAGTTTCACACCCATGTACTGAAAAGTCATGTTGCAGGGATTGGAAAACGTGGTATAGCCCCACTTTGAAGTCGGTTCTGCGCGACGACCAATGGGGGTTGGTGGTTGCAAAGAAGGATCGATTGCCTCGGGGGGGAATTGTTGCATGGCTGGGAAAATCCTGTTTCGCCGCACGTTGGTTTACTGTAGTAGTCTCGCGTTGTGCGTGCTGAACGTGGGCTGTTACACCGCCCCGAAGTTAGGCAATCCTGCAGAAAATCCCGCACCCTACACCATGGACCGCGAACTGAATCAGGCGTTTTACGCCGATCAGGCGCTTGATCAGCAACTCCCACGCGAGTTGCAGATGGTCACCATGCCGGAATATATCATTGAACCGCCCGATATCCTCCGAATTGAACTAACCAATGTGCAGCCACTGCCGAACTACCGCCTTGATGTGGGTGATACGATCGGTATTTCGATCATTTACCCAGGCTTAACCGAACCTGTCAGCGGTGACCTGCCGATTGGGCCGGATGGCACCGTCAATCTTGGCCCCACATTCGGTGGGACAATCAAACTGGTGGGCCTTACTACCGATGAAGCCCGCGTCGCCATTGAAAAGCAGGCAATTGAATACAAAGTCCGCGAACCGAAAGCGTCGATCCAACTATTGCAGTCGAGATCTCTCCCCGCCTTACGTGGGGAATACCTGGTCCGCCAGGATGGCACTGTCGGGTTGGGGATTTACGGCTCTGTTCGACTCGTCGGCGTCCCACTGGCACAAGCGAACATCGTTATTCAGGATTTCCTGAAGAAGTCGATGAACAATCCCTCCGTTACCGTGGATATTGCCGCCTATAACAGCAAAAAATTCTATGTCATTTACGATGGCGGTGGTCGAGGTCAGCAAGTAGTCCCACTGCCAATTACAGGCAAAGATACCGTCCTTGATGCGGTGGCACAGTTAAATGGTCTGTCGCCGGTTTCCAGCACTAATCATATGTGGCTGGCACGCCCGGCACCTGCCGCAACCGGCAAAGAGTTGATTATGCCGATTGATTGGAACAGTGTTACCCAGCATGGCAGCACCAAAACCAATTACCAGATTCTGCCTGGGGATCGTTTGTATGTGAAGGCACAGCCAATGATCACCTTCGACAACTACCTGTCGATGTTCCTGTCGCCCATCGAACGGGCATTGGGGGTCACTCTGCTGGGACAAAGCACTATCCAGTCGATCAAGAATCCCAACTTGATCGGAGGTGGGGTCGGAGGGGGTGCACCGTAAACCAGCACCAACCCTCTAATCATGGTACAATAATAGTAGAATGTTCCACGTGGAACACTGATAGCTGCCTTAATATTCGATTATAAATATAGCCCCATTGCTATATAAGATGTTGGTGAAGAATCATGAAGATAAAAATGCTTCTGCTCGTTGCTGTCGTGGTGCTCTGTGGAAACACGGTGCACGCCCAGTTTCTCCCACGTGGGGGATCGCCGGGAGGCGGTTTTTCAGGTGGCTTCAGCAGCGCATCTCCTGGTGGTATCGGGACTTCCGGCTCGCCTGGCTTCAGTCCTTACCTGAATCTGCTGCGTGGGGGCGGTTCTGTTGTCGGCAATTATTATGGCATTGTTCGCCCACAGAATAATGTGCGGGAAGCTCTGCAGACGTTGCAGCAGGAAATCTACAGCGGGGGCAGTGCTACGAGCGAACAGGTGAATCCTGGTTTGAACGTGGGCACCCGCGTGCGATTTTTGAATACCGGCAACTACTTTCTGAATCTCGGAGGCAACTCCAGTTCTGGCAGCACGCTGGGCTCATCTGGTTCTGGCCTGGGCACCGGCCGCAGCAGTTCTGTACTGGGATCTTCCGGAAATGGCTTTGGTGGAAATCGTACTGGGAAATCAGGGAGCAGTTCGGGTGGCACTGGCACACCAGGACAAATCAGCCCTCCGGCACAAAAGTAACAAGATAACTGGCTCGCAGCATAAGGATCAAGACGATGGAACGTCGACTATTCACCACGGCTGTATTGTGCGGTGCAATGACCTGCACAGCCCTGGCCCAAACGAAAACGGCAAGCAGTCCCCTAGTCGGACCAGACGCCCGCCCCACGGTACGTGCGCCAGAACCATTGCCACCAGTTGATCCCAATATCAGACGCGTCGCTGGTACGATTGGTCATCACTCGCACCACGTGGAAGTCCCAACGCACATGTCGCGAGTTCAGTATCAGCCCTATTTTGGCTATTACCCCACGCAGTGGCGGCAATTTCCAGGCACTATGCAACCGATTGTGGTGCATGAAGTTCCTGTAACGGAGGCACCAACAGCGCCTGTCGTTCCCGTGGAACCACGATTGCCCGATCCACCAAAGAAGCCAGAAATGAAACCAGAAAAGCCGCAATTGAAGTTGCCTGACCGCAAGGACAAAAGCGATTTGCGTCTGGTAAATGGCCCGGAATTGGTGCCCACCCTGCCAAACTCTGCCGAAAAACGCGTGGAGCTACCTGTAGGGGTTCCCAAATTGCCCGAACAATTGCTGCCACGTGTTCCAGAACCTCTGCCACCGGTGGAAGTGCCTGTGAAACCGAAGCCAAGTGAACGGTCCGCTTCGTTGGGCTTGCCGATGGCAACCACTCCTGCTTCACTGCCGGAAAAATCGCTGGAAGTTCCTGCCAAACCAGCAGTTACGATTCCCAAGGTGGGTGATCCTAAAGAACTGAAATTACCCGAATTGCCCCCACCACCTGTATCGGAAATGAAAAAACCGATCGTTTTGGAGCCGAAAAAACCGGCACCACTACCGGAAATTGTGCCTGACTTTCGCCCCGCACCCGCCCTGATTATGCCCAAGTAGAGTTCACTTCGAATCGAGTGTTTTGTCAGAAATTCTTTTAACTACAAGAATTCATGCTGCTGCAACTAAAATCATTCCGCTAATTTCGCCCGCAAAAGCATGTACGGCGGCTGACACAAACTTTTCACCTTTCTGAAATAATCTTGGCATTCTTTGTCCGGCTGGCATCCGCACGGCGATTGAACTGGTGAGACGGTTTTTACCAGACAGATTTCCTTACCGGAGAAGGTCAATGCTACGTTTAATTTCAAAACTGATCGGCCAGTCTAACACAACATCACTGCAAAAGCAGACTGTTCTGAAACTCGAAAGTCTCGAATCTCGCGAAGTGCCTGCGGCGAATATCACTGCCACGTTCGATGTCAACACTCGCGCTCTATATGTCGAGGGAACGGAAATGCGAGATCAAATCGTAGTCGATCAATTGAGCAGCTCGGTTCGTACGCTGGCTGGTATCGTACCAATCACCTATTCAGATGGTTCTGTTGGATCATTTGTAACTGGTCCTATCAGCCAAATTACTGTGAACGGGCTTGGAGACGACGACTTCATTTTTGCAGAGAATACTTTTCAAAACATAGTTATTATTGGTGGAGATGGCAATGACACGATTTATGGCTCGAAGTATGCGAACGATTTTATCCTTGGTGGCCGAGGAAATGACACAATTTACGGCAATGAAGGCAATGACGTGATATATGGTGGCGACGGTAATGACACCATCAATGGCGGCGACGGCAATGATTTTCTATATGGTGAGAACAGCGAAGATACGATTTCGGGCGGAGATGGTAATGATTGGATAGAAGGCGGAGATGGCCCGGATCGATTATACGGTTCTGATGGTTCAGATTCCATTTTTGGTGGAAATGGTGATAACACGATCGACGGTGGAGCTGGAGATGATCTGCTGATTGGAGGCGAAAGTAGAGATATTATTGTCGGAAGTTTTGGGAATGATCAAATCGAAGGCCGCGGGGGAGACGACAGGCTCTTTGGAGACTGGACAAGCCCAAGACGTAATAGCGACCAGTACTCCGACAAAATATATGGCGGTGATGGAAACGATCTGATATACGGAAGTGACGGAAACGATTTCCTCTATGGTGGCTGGGGAAATGATGAAATTGATGGCCGCGATGGCACCGATCTTGTTTCCGGCGAATCAGGAGATGACTTGCTCATCGGTGGAAACGACAGTGATGTGATTCTCGGCGGTTGGGGAAATGATGCGATCCACACAAGCACCCGATACGACAGTGCCTCTACACGTCCGGAATATGTAGATGGTGGTGAGGGGGACGATACCATCTACGGCAATAACGGTGCCGATAATATTTTTGCAGGAAGCGGTAACGATACCGTCTATGCAGCGGGCGGTAACGATATCGTCTACGGCGGCAATGGAGCTGATACCATCTATGGTGGAAGTGGCGAGGATAGACTCTTTGGTGGTGATGGTAGAGATTTTATTTGGGGTGAAGCAGGCGACGATGATATCGAAGGCAATTCGGGAAACGATTTCCTAACTGGCGGAACGGGTATCGATATCATCTGGGGCGGAACGGGCATCGATAACATTGATGGCGGAGAAGGCAACGACTGGCTTCATGGCGGTTCACGCAACTATACTAATGTGTATAGCACGGTAAATGATGGTGAAGTCGATTATATTTATCGAAATGGTGACAGCCGAACAGACAGTGAATCAGTTGACATAGTGTTTGGAAAACCGCTTCACCAAATCGAAGAAGAACAGGCTGCAGCAGACCGCAATATATTCGAAGATATTGGCAACTTCTTGTTCTCGAAATTAGACACCAAAGGTCGCGGCCCAGCTCGACTGCCGCACCGCTAGAGCGGGTTTCGAGTAATTAAAATCATGGCTGTTAAGTTCTTGGCCCAGAGGGGGCCAAAGACCACTTATTATCTATCCAGCTCAATTCATGTAATTCAAGATTGCGAACAACAGCATTAAGTATTTGTCGCTAGAGCAAATTCAGAAACGCTCCAGTTGTGAAATCGAAGCCAAAAAACAGTGTCATCATTTCCAAAAATGCCGGCTTGCCTCTTCCCCAGTCATTTGAATATTGCATCGTTCACCTGAATCATTGACAATCTTCTCAGCGAGCAATCGAACAATTGGCGCTAGCACCGACACATGTCCAGCCCCTTCCACAGGAATGAACTGAATGAGTGAGTTTTTCGATACACGTTTCATGTTTTCCAAAGAGGCTAGTGCTCTGTCACGACTTAATTGTCGGGTAAACCGATTTTAATTTCGTTCGTGCTTCGTCGATCTTCATTTGCCAGTCAACGCCACGCTGTGTGGTGTTGACATCGTTCGACCATGCCTCGGTTTCTTCACTCAAAGTGGCAACATCTTCAAAGCGACGGTCCGCGACACATTGGCGGGTTAACGAACTCAGTTCATTCTCTGCGATGTTCAGCCAACTTCCATGCTTGGGTGTGTAGCAGAATTCGATCCGTCGAACCAAGGTCCGCGCACGCGCGGGTTCAAACGCTTCATAGAACGCGCCCTTGGTGTGGGTGTTGAGGTTGTCACACACCACGATCACTTTGGCACATGACGCATAGCGACCCTCCAACAACCGAGCCATTTCGATGGCCCAGTCAATCTTCGTCCTCCGTTCGCGAACGGAGACTTCACGCCAACCGACCAGCGGTTCGGTAAACATGAAGATAGCCGCCGTGCCCGCTCGTTCGTATTCGTAGTCAACCCGCTTGGCATGTTGGGCCGTGGCGGGAATAGGAACGCGTGTTTCTTTCAACAACTGCACCGGTTGTTCGTCCATGCACAGGACCGGCACGTTCGGATCGTACGGTTTTTCGTAGGTTTCCAGCACATCTTCCATATGGGCGACAAACTCGGCGTCCGCCTCCGGAGGAATCACCCAATATTCAATCTTCCGATTCGTCATGCCATTTTTTTAGCGTGCGTCGGACCGTTTCGTAGCTCACCGACTCCACGATTTCCAACTCCACGACCTTGCGTGCCAGCAACCGAAGCGTCCAGTTGTTGTAGCCTTTCGGAGGCGGCCCAAGCCGAGTCGCGATGATGCGGGCCTCTTGGTCGCCCGTCAATAGCTTATCCACGGGTGGTTGCTGACGTTTAGCTCGGTTGAGCGTTTCTTCAAATCCTTGCTCGACGAACCGCTGGCGAAGCCGTTCCACGGTTCTAGTCCGACACGAAAACGCCTCGGCAATACGCTCATCAGTCCAATTCGGACCATCGGCATCTGCCTTCAGCAGAATCTGAGCACGTCGAACTTTCTGCCCGGTTCCCTTCAACTTCTTGACGACACTCTGAAGCTCGACTCGTTCTTGCTTTGTCAGTCGAATGATATACAACTTCCGCATGGCAAACTCCTTGTACCATGCAGTATCGCAGATTTGACTGGAATTGCCAATCCGACTTTTTAGATGTGACAAAGCACTAGATTGCTTTGAATCGTACCTTCAATGATAAACGTCGGATTTTTAATCGAGTCGAGCCAACGGATCGGTGAGCGTAGTTGAATTTCCTTTCTGTTCGAAGGGTCGCAAAACGTGTATTCCGGGCTGTGCCTGAGTGGCGTATCCGCCGCACCAAATGCGAAGACGGCACGATAGCGGTCTGATGACTCAGCTACTAAACCAAAATCAGATTGAAAATCGGTGTTTACAGATTTGGTGAGTTATGTTAAGCTGGTCAGAATGTTCAACCTAGGCAAGTCGACCAACCTTTGGAGATCAAGGATGATCCGACCGAACACTACTAAATGGAATCAAACCACCGATGATTTGCGTCGCCTGGCTCTGGAATCCGAGCATCCTCGTACTCGGGAGCGGTTTATGGCTTTGTACCAAATTGCTCTTGGTCACACTAACGCAACTGCTTATGCCGCAGAAATTGGACGTTGCGACGATGTGTTGTTGAACTGGGTTCATAAATATAACAACCATGGACCTGACGCCTTGATTTATCGGCGTACTGGCGGCCGTGTCCCCCTTTTGTCCAGTCGCAGATAGAGCAGATCGTTGATGCCGTTCTGAAAAGCGATCCGGTAGATCACCAATTGCCAGGCCACGGATGGACGATCAGGAAGTTGTGCAACTGGATCGGTTGTCAATTCCAGCGGTATGTATCTCGGAATACCGTGCGGCGGATCCTGCAATTAGCGGGATTGAGCTGGAAGAAATGCAAGAAACTGTTCGGCAAAGGGGACCCTGAAAAGCGGGCCGAATACCTGAAACAGTTCGCGGATATGTACCAGCACATGTGTCGCGGCGATATCGTGATCATTTATATTGATGAATCCCATTTTCATCGTGATATGGACTTGGGCTATACTTGGTGGCGCAAGGGAGAATCGGCTTGGCGAGTGAGTGATTGCCCTCCGCTGTCCGATCGCATCAACTGGTATGGTGCTTACAATTTCAGTGCTGGTGCATGTTTGATCTGGAACGAAGGCAAATGCAACAAGGAAAACACGGCTGAATTTTTGCACCGAGTGAACGATTGGGTAGAAAGACAAGGTCGACGTGTTGTGGTAATTTGGGATGGAGCACCTTGGCACAAGGCGAAGTTCGTTCGAACCAAAGCCAGCGAGTTGGACATCGAAATAGTAGTTTTGCCCAGTTATAGTCCCGATTTCAATCCCATTGAAGGGTTATGGAAATGGATGCGTGAAGAGGTCACGCAACATTGTTGTTTTGCAACCTTGCGTGACTTGTTCGACGCTTGCAAAGGATTCATCGATACATTGAATGAAACTCCGGATGAAATAATTAAAAGACTGTGGC
The DNA here is from genome assembly GCA_041399155.1 of Zavarzinella sp. Taxonomy (NCBI): domain Bacteria; kingdom Pseudomonadati; phylum Planctomycetota; class Planctomycetia; order Gemmatales; family Gemmataceae; genus Zavarzinella; species Zavarzinella sp. The sequence goes on along the minus strand of JAWKTI010000003.1, from coordinate 789,316 downwards.
CAAGATTTGAAGTCGATCCTCAAGCGGAAAAACTCCGATTTTCAATCTGATTTTGGTTTAAGAGTGCAAGTGTTCCACCGCAACTGAGCCCCCCAAGATAGATTCTATCCTGATCAACGTAGGGCTGCTTCGCAAGAAAGTCTGTGGCGGCGATAACGTCATCAACTTCCCCGAAAAATCCCTCATGAACACCAGGGTTTTTACTTCCACCACGCAAGGTTGGAAACATCATCAAGATTCCTGCTTCCCGAAAACCGCTGGCAGTTTCATCACCAGACGGAAGCGCTTTCCACATGCCGTCATCAAGCGAACTGGAATTGCCGCCAGTGATCCAGATGATCGCTGGATGCTTTTTCCCATCTCCTGGGTCGGGTGTCAGGTAAGCGAGCAACTCGCCGCTAGGAGCGGAAAACCGCAACGATCGAAACAGCTCAGCGGGCGGATTGGGCAGCGGCAAATCTGTATTCTCGCGGCGAACCAGTTGTGTTTTGAATCCCTTTCTCGCCTCGGAGAGTGAGATATTTGACTCCTGTTGAGGTGTCTCAGAGTCAGAGGAACAGCCTGCTAAGAAAGCGCAAACCATAAACCAGATACCACTTCGTTGCAATATTCTGCTCATTTGATGCCATCTCCCAGCTGCTCGTCAACTATCAAGCAATCTACGGACTGTTTGGTTAATCCGGATAGACTGCTGTAGAGGTTACAACTCGCGACAAAGCAAATTCTACTCACCTGATTAAAATGTGAGAATTCAAAAAAAGAAAACACTTTTACTTTAACTGGATTACAACCATGGAGAATCGCAATTTATGTTTTATCAAGACTACAAATTGAGTAGTCTTTCCAGCTCGTCCGTCAGTGTGCTGAATCGTTGCAGTGCCTTATTTACAGGTTCTGGCGTGCTCATATCTACGCCGGCATCCCGCAACAGCTCCAGTGGGTCTTTCGACGCACCCGATTTCAGGAAATTCAGGTAGTCGTTCAATTCCTGTTGCCCACCGTTGATCACACGATCCGCCAAGGCGATGGCTGCTGCCAGCCCGGTGGAGTACTTATAAACGTAGAACGCACGGTAGAAGTGCGGGATTCGCAGGCCTTCCAGACTTAACTCTGGGTCCAGCATGAAGTTCGGGCCAAAATAGGCTTCAAGCAACTCCTGGTAGGTGGCTCGAATGCTGGCCAGAGTCAGTGCGTCGTTGGCCTCTGCCATCGCATGAATCCGGTGCTCGAATTCAGCAAACATTGTCTGCCGAATGATTGTCTTGCGAATATCATCCAGCTCACGATTGATGTAGTAGGCTCGCTCACGGTCGTCGCTGGCGTGCTGGTAGAGGTGCTTGCCAAGCAACTGCTCGTTGAATGTGCTGGCCACTTCCGCCACGAAGATGGTGTAATTGGCATATTGAAAAGGCTGATTCTTGCGGCTGTACCACGAATGCATCGAATGGCCCGCTTCGTGCGTCAACGTATACACGTGGTCGAGGATTGATTCCTTAAAATTCATTAATATGTAAGGGTCGCTGTCGAAACAGCCACTGCTGAACGCCCCACTGTGCTTCCCTTTGTTTTCGTAGCGGTCGCACCAGCGTCCCCGCAGTCCCTGTTCCAGAACAGTGCAATATTCCTGCCCCAGTGGGTGCAGCGACGCAATGACAGCATCGACGGCCTGATCCCAGGTGTGGTGTTTTTCAATATCGCTGAGAATCGGCACATAGACATCGTAAAAATGAATGTCTGGCAACTGCATTGCCTTGCGTCGCAATTCATAGTAACGGTGCACCGCAGGCAGATTCTGCCGCACAGCCAGAATCAGGTTGTCGTAAACCGTTTCGGACACATTGTCGGGAAACATTGCCGCCGCACGTGCGGAAGGGTAATTTCGCACGCGGGCATTGTAGACATCCTGCCGCACCGAGCCTGAGTAGGTGGCAGCCAGGGTATTGGCGTGGGATTCAAACTCTTTGTAGAACTGTCTGAATGCCTGCTCCCGCACCGCACGGTTCGGGCTTTCCAGGCACACCATGAGCGACCCCTGGGTCAATTCGATGGTGTAGCCGGGTTCCATTTCAATTTCGCCGAACTGCATGTCGGCATCGGTGAGTTGGTCAAATGTGTTGCTGGGGGTCTGCATCACTTCCACCAGCATCGCCAGCAGGCGTTCTTCCGCTTCGGTCAATGTGTGGGGCTTGTACCGAGTCAGGCGGGTCAGCCAAAGTTTGTAAGTGCTTAATTCAGCAGAACTTAGGTAGCTTTGCAAAGTCTCATCGGGTAGCGACAGCAATTCCGGTGTGATGAAGCTGGCCGCTTCTGCAAAACGTGCGGCAACACCATAAAACCGACCTTTGCGACCTTGCGAATCGGTGTTGGTGATATCTTCCGCCTCGCGAAGAAAGGCGTAGGTGCCTAAACGATCGCCCAACCGCTCGCATTCCTCATCGAATTTTAATAATTCCAGAATGGTGGCAGGTCCCTGACCAAGTGTGCCACGAAAACGTTCGTATCCATTGGCTTGTTGCTCCCACGTGGTGAAACTGGTTTCCCAGTCCTGTGCGGTAGGGAACATTCGTTCTAATTCCCACGTGTCAGTGGGTGCAATTTCATGTCTGAGAGGAATTTTTTCAACAGTCACGCGGGTATCCTGCCATCAAATGATGAGAATTTAGCCATATTTGCCCCACTAACAGCATGAGAAAATCATGAGAGCAGTGGTGGCAACGCATCCAGAACTTTAGAAATGAAAATTAATTAAGATTTCCCCACGCGGGCAATATATTTGCCTTCGGTGGGATCGATTTTGATGATTTCGCCCACTTCGATGAAGGAAGGCACATCGATTTTGGCACCGGTTTCCAGAATTGCTGGCTTGTATTGAGCAGCTGCAGTAGCACCTTTGATGGTGGGATCTGTCTCAATTACTTTCAGCTCAACGGTTTGCGGCAATTCCACACTCATGGGACTGCCTTCATACGTGGTCACTTTGACCATGTCGTTTTCTTTCAGGTAGACCATCTGGTCGCCCACAAATTCGACATTCAGTGGGATCTGATCGAAAGTTTCGGTATCCATGAAGATGAAATCGTCACCTTCACGGTAGAGATACTGCATTTCCTTGGTTTCCAGGTATGCCAGCTCCACCTTGTCATCTGGCCGCACGCGGTTGGTGGTGATCGAACCTGTCTTCAGGTTTCGCACTTTCAACTGCAGAATTGCCCGCCAGTTACCCGGTGTATTCAAATCCCGATCCAGGCAAAGGTACAACTGCCCATCTTCGCCGATGAAGACGTTACCCTTGCGGATATCAATATTTTTAATCGCTGCCACGTGAAAACTCCGATTTCCTTATCTATTCACATTATAATGGGAACTGGGAATGAGAAGTGTTCCCCACCGGAACGATGGGGATTTCTTGGTGTGCTGCCCGCAAACCGATTGTTGAACTGACCTCCGCCAATGGGGCAATCGGCAGCCACGCGATATTTGTTTCTTCGCAACATTCCCGAAGCATTTCATTCAGATTCATCAACTTGATTTGATGTAGTAATGGATTTTCATCTTTTCGCTGTACTTAAAAAGTTGACTACCTTCGACTGCCCACCGTGCTGCGATTCACTATTCTCATTTTTTCTTCATTTTTGCTCTCGCGAATCTGTTATCATCATGAAAGTTTCATGGATGAAGTCGAACGAGGTGCACAATGAAGCAACTATGCTGCATGGTTCTGGTTCTGTCTGCATTGGGAAGTACCACTTGCCGTGCCGACGAGGCATTGCCTGAATTCCCCAAAGACCTGGCCTTAAGACTAAAACTATTAGACAATCATTCAATCATTCAGACGAATGTGGGCGATTTTGCGCCTCTCATTGCTGCACTGAGTTCGAAAGATACGGCAATTGCACACGCAGCCCAGCACGAACTGCTGACCTACGGTCCACTGGTGGTGCCTGGGTTGAGAAAAGTGGCAAATGACAAAACCGATCCCTTGGCAGCAAAACGTGCCACCGCTTGCCTGAGTACCATCGAAAATAACGATCAAACCCTCATCATCAGCACGCTCGAGTGGCTTTCTACCCAAACCGATCCGATCGTGGTGCCCACATTGATCAAATTTCTGCCCTTCTCCCATACCAGCGAAATGCAGGTGGTGCTGCTGAACACGCTCACCGCACTGGCTTATCAGAAAGACTTGCCTAATCAAACACTCATCGAATCGTTAAAATCTGATAACCCGCAGGTGCGTGCGTTTGCAGCAGAGGCACTGTTTCGCAGCACTTCATCCCCCACGCAGGCAACGCTGGTGCAACTGATCTCCGATCCGAATCCATTCGTTCGGATGAGAATCTCATTAAAATTTGCGACGATCAACTACGCACCTGCAGTGAGGGAATTGATCGAGCTGTTGAAAACCGCAGATTATGAAAGCAATCTCATTCTGTTGGAAGCACTCCGAAATATTGCGGGTTCCACAGCCCCACGTGGGATCACGGATGCGAACCCAACGGGGCACGCCCAGTGGACCGGTTGGTGGGAGAAATATGATGCGGAGAATCTGGTAAAAGCCTTTCGCGATCGCACCCTGTTGCCCACAGAACTACCAGTGGCAACTCAGTTGATTGATCAACTGGGCAGCCCTGACTTCAGAGTTCGAGAAATGGCATCCAAAAAACTACTGGAGATGGGCGGGAAGGTGTTGAATCTGCTGCTGCAGGCCCAGGATGATGACGATGCGGAACGAGCAACCCGTGCCAAAGACTGTTTTCAATCGATTGAACAGCGTCCGAATTTGAAAGTGCCTGATGGTATCGCCCGACTGCTGGCAATCCGCAACCCACCTGAAGCAATTGGAGTAATGCGGGATTACTTACCATTTCTGGAAACCCACGATACATTGGTGGGCGAAATTGAACAATCGATGACCAGTATTGCTCTTCGCACCAGACAGATACCAGGGGAATTGCTTCAGGGACTACGCCACGAGAACGAATTGGTGCGTCTGGTAACGATGCGAACGCTGATTAAATCCCACAGTAAAGAGTCGCTGCCAGAAACCAAAAAGCTGCTTACTGATGCCAATTTGCTGGTGCGTCAGGCCACCGCGATCGAACTTGTCCGCGTGGGTTATCGACCTGCATTACAAACACTGGTAGAAATGCTGGAATTGTTACCCCCCAGTGATTCGTGGCCTTCACTGGATATGCTGCAGCAACTGGCCGATACCAACGCACCGAAAGTGGTGCTGAACGATGACCTGCCTACCCGCAAGCAGGCACGGACGGCATGGGATGCCTGGCTGCAGGAGAATCGCGAGACAATTGATCTGGCCCAACTGCAGCGGGAAAACTTCAACTACCTTGGCTTCACCCTGGTCTGCGAGGTGGGCAGTAACAGCGTGGGCAGAGTGGTGGAACTGGACCGTGATGGCAAGGTACGGTGGGAAATAGGCGAGATACGTTACCCCGTGGATGCAGTGGTGCTGCCCGGAAATCGGGTGCTGGTAGCCGAATGGGATGGCAATCGCGTTCGCGAATTTGATTTTGCAGGCAAAGAAGTGTGGGCAGCTTCTTTACCATCCCGCCCCACCAACGTGCAGCGACTTCCCAATGGCAATACCTTCGTTTCTGCCACCGATGGCTTCATTGAAGTGAATCGGGAAGGGAAAATACTGACCCACCACAAGATTTCTGCCAACCTGACTGCCGGCTATAAAGCACCCGATGGCCAGATCATCTGCCTGCGAAATGATGGCAAAGTGGTGCGCTACAGTGCTGATTTCAAAGAACTGTTTGCTTTTGATTCCAAGCGGGATACCTCCTGGACCAGCGGCATCGATCTGTTGCGAAATGGCAATATTCTTGTCAGCCAGCCTTCCCCACAGATGAAGGTAGTGGAATTTTCCCGCACTGGTGAAGTGGTACGCACCTGGAATACGCCTAACGTTACGGGTGCCACCGCCCTGCAGACCGGTGGGATCCTTGCTGCCAGCCACAGCCAGAAAAAACTGATCGAATACGACATCAATGGGAAGGCAATCTGGACTTATGAGAGTAAAATGAATATATTTCGTGCCCGCAGGCGTTAGTTTTTTCTCATGAATCATTCTTTGCGTCTTAACGATACCATTGCAGCGATTGCATCCCCACCTGGGAGTGCGGCACGCAGTATCGTGCGGATTTCTGGCCCAGCTACCCGTGAAATTATCGATCAGTTGGCACCAGATTTACCGGCAGAACGTGGTTTTTGGGAATGCAGCTTACGGATTCCGGAAATCCATTCCCCACTTCCTGTGCAGATTGGCTGGATGCCCGCCCCACAGACATATACTGGCGACGATTGTGCGGAAATCCATCTGATTGGTTCCCCACCAATTGTGGAACAACTGCTTAGTACAATCTACGCCACCGGTGCTCGCCCAGCCCAGCCTGGAGAGTTCACGATGCGGGCGTTTCTGGCTGGGAAAAAAGACCTGGCTCAGTCGGAAGCGGTACAGGCAGTGGTGCAATCTCGCAGCACCGAAGCGTTGAATCATTCGCTGGCGATGTTGGCGGGCAATGTTTCCCAGCCACTGCATGCATTGCGGGACGATCTAATGAATCTGCTGGCCGACCTGGAGGCGGGGCTGGATTTCAGCGACGAAGATATTTCCTTTGTCGATCAACGCGATGCGTTACTTCGCATCAGTGCTGGGATGGCCCACCTGATGAACCTGCAAAAAAAGTTAAAAAACCGCACGTTGTTACAAAATCGTTACAAAGTGGTGCTGGCAGGCCCACCCAACGTGGGGAAAAGTACCCTGTTTAACGCACTTTTGAATCAGGATGCCGCACTGACCAGCCCAATTGCGGGCACCACCCGGGATTACCTGGTAGCGGAATGGCGACTGGATCAACTGGTGGTGGAACTGGTAGATACTGCGGGCTGGCACGCCACCACCGATGAGTTGGATGCGCGTTCGCAGCACCTGGGAAGGCAACAGCTATTTTCTGCCCACCTGGTGTTGGTGCTGACAGACAGCCATCAGCATGAATTACCTGCAGATGCCTTCCCGCACCATGTGGAGGTGTTGACAGTACACACCAAAGCCGATCTTCGTGCGGAATTACCCACAGGGATTGCTGTCAGTGCTGTCGCCCACCCAGGAATCGAGCATTTGAAGCAGGAAATTGACACGCGGGCAAGAAATTTCCTGCAGCACGATGAAGGCACCCAATTCAGCCGCTGTCAGGGTCATGTGGATACAGCGTTAAATCACCTTCGTGCTGCCCACCAACGCACCTTGTTTGAAGACCCACCCGAATTGACGGCACTGGAACTTCGGGAGGCAATCGCCCAGATCGGCGAGATGATCGGCGCGGTTTACACCAACGACCTGCTGGACAAAATCTTCACCCGCTTCTGTATTGGGAAGTAATATTGCCATGTTACTGGCAAGTGCCCACCTGTATTGATTGAGATCGATTGTTATTATTTAGAGCGGTTTTCAAGTAATTGTGATCATGGCTGTTAAAGGCTTATTCTCTTTTGGCCCTGAAGGGGCCATTGACTGTCTATTATCTAGCCAGCTTAATTCATGTAATTCATGGTAGCGAACAACAGCATTTAATATTTTCGCAAATAGATAATCAATTGATTTGAACTCAAAATATTAAAACCTGCGTTAGAACACCTGTGAAATTTCTTCAGTCACGAAGTGCGGTCTAATCGTAGTCCGTCCGTGAGGGCCGGGGGCAGATTCCTCGATTTCTAAGGCCTGTAAGGCCGCCTTATTTGCAATTGGGGCGTGGCTGATTGTTGAAAACGGCTTACAGATGGATTAATGCGAGCAATTGGGGCATCATTGTTCACGTGAGACGGCCTTAGAGGCCTTCCGTGATTGTTACGTTCCGAACCTGGCCCTCACGGACCAGGCTAAAACTAGACGGCACTTCGTGCCTGAAGAATGCTTTACCCAGTCTTTCCGAAGTCCTCTTACAGGAAACCCTCCGTGTATAGGCTATTTCACTGCTCTCACTCAACGAAGCCGGATACTCTTGCCCGTTCGGTAGCTATTCTCATTTCATCGCAGAGGCCAGGGGATAAATCTGAAGGGCCACAGGCCACTACCAGCCTGAAGCACTCATCAAAGTCTTTCCCTTGAATGACTGCCAGCGCAGCAGCAACGATTGCTGGTGATCGGCTCATTCCCGCTCCGCAACAGACCAGACAGGGAATCCCATTTCTTATCAGATTTGCCACAGAACTTAACGTCATGTCGAGAAGTTCAGGACCGTTTCCAGTGCTATCCATAATGGGGAATCGAAAGTAAATGAGTTCTCGGGGTGTTTGTATAGCAATTTCTTCGATTGCCACCTGAACGACTGCCCGGATACCTTGCTCAAAGATTTCTCGAAACGCACGCCCGTCTCCCGCGTGACCTACCCAAACGGAGTAGGGATTGATTTGTCGCACATTTATCTCCCCACGCAGTACAAAAGTTTCCGCAATGACTTCTCTTATCTGCGATCAATCTGCTCCAAATGATACGCATCGGGTCAATCGTCGGATTCGCTTTGTTTTCGTGGCACGAACCCAGGGCTTTGTGAGCCGACGGCGTTAGCCACGGTTAGTTTTCTTTCTTTAAAAGCCCGCAGTGCCAACAAGAGAATTTCTTTAATTTATGAAAGCATTCGCACGCAAAGTCGCGAAGAGATTCTGAAGACAACCGTCATTCCCGCGCGGGCAGGCAATGCACTACAAAACCCGAAGTGCACCCAATAGATTGATACCCACCAGAATCGTCATTCCCGCGAAGGCGGGAATACATGCCTTCATACTTTGACCTCACCCGGTTTCGCAACCCCACTCCTCGCAGAGCGCACAGGAAGGCACAATTGACGGAAGTTTCGTTATTGCTTTAAACGCATTTGTTGGAATAATAGCGAGTAGTTAACGAAAGTTGGGGCAGAAAGTGGCTCGCAGCAAGAAAAAATCTCGAAAGATTGCTGTCAATGGTACGATTTACCGCTGGCGTGCCACTGGGAACGATGGTTATATCTTAATAACAATTTAATTCGTGCTGGCCATTTGGTAGTGACTGATCAGATGACAATCCAGGAGCAACATGGCTGATAATAATGAAGACTCCCTCATGGATGAATGGTACAACAAGAAAACTGCAATGATGGAAACGTTGCTTGGCGAAGAACACAACATTGTAATGCACGCAATGATTCCCTATGCAATTGGCGGCAATCTCGACCTGTACTACTACCCAAATGGCATTTCTGGTTGTGCGATTGCCACGAAAGAGCTCTGCGAAACGCACAACTCTGGTTCATCGAATGATGTCTTTCGAAACTACGAAATTGTCATGTTTACCAGGCATCATTTGTCAGTGGATGATGCAACAAACGAAAATACACCATTTGGACGTGCACATCTCAATATCGATGCAATCCTGAATCACGTCGCACCTTACAGTGCGCTTGCAACTTTGAATCCATTTCAAACATGTGAATTTCCCGATGATATGGAAATGGTTGGAGGAAAATGCCTGATCTTTGACGCGTACAAGTTTGATGATAAAATGGCAGACTTCGGTTTGTTGTTGGTCATCGAAGTGTTTCGTCAAGAGATGGATTTTGCCAGGAAACATGGTGGCAGACAATTACTTTCCAGGCTGAAAGATGCGGGATATTACCCCTATTCTGACTTGGATCGTGAAGCAGTTGTGTAAATCGTACTTACCAGATTGAGTTGGGTGCATCGATAGCACATATGAATGGGAACAGTATGAAACAATCCGAGCATCATTCATGTTTGTCGGAATTGGACAAAGAAAAAGTTGGCCTTCCTTTTACATGGATAGTTGCATACGTGCTTCTGATTTGGACAGTGTTCGTAGTAGATTGGTTGAATTCTCCTGCTCAAAAACTCAAAGCGGTACAACCTTTAACATTTTGGGAAGCTATTGCCCGGCGGTGGGGGGATGACCGTACTGATATACAAATCAGGTTGGATTCTAGTCTTGTTTATGCAGTCTATTCCAAAGACATTGCCCGAGTAAAACAGTTACTTAATTTTGGTGCAGATCCAAATGGGTTTCTGCTAGATCCGTGTGGGCTACATGATAATGCTTTGTTTGCTGCATCTCAAGAAGGAGATGAAGTCTTAGTTACTATACTGTTAAATGCAGGTGCAGATCCAAATGTTCTGTGCGCTGGCGATTCCCCGCTAAGCGCAGCTAAGAGGTATGGTTATACTCGAATTGCTCATCAATTGATTGCGGCTGGTGCAAAGTAAGCGGCTTTCTTTTGCATGATTCTTTTGAATTGATGCTGTTTTGGAAATAGTCTAACACAAGTTAGAATAATTTAATTCTCGTGCCAGAATGTACAAAAAAATAGCTTCATCTCCGGAAATCCACTCCTTAATCGCCATGAGCTTCGACCGAAAATGAGAAAGTTTTCACTCATTAATTTGTTTTCCCAATCTCGGATTGTCAAAATATAGTCGATGTGCGAGAATAAACAGGTACAATGTCTGGTGAATTCAGATATTGTTACCGTGCTTACATAAGGCAGCTCAAAGATGTCAAAATTGAATGCTTCACGCAAAATGGTAGCTGCAATGGTGGTGGGGACGGCACTGGCAACGCTGTCCAGCGAAGCCCACGCTGGTAACCAACCCAATCCAGATGCGGTCAAGGATATTTCCCGGTACTGTCAGGCGTGCTGGCGGAATGCCCGTCTGCACCCCGATAGCTGGTCGGACTGCACCCAGGAAGTGCTGGTTCGGCTGCTGCAGACGGTCGAAGCCGACCGCTGGGCAGGTATTTTGAAGCACGAAGGCGAGGAACGACGCGAGTTTTTCCGAGCCATTGATGCTGTCAAAAAGCGAACTTTGCGTACCAAACGCTGGGGTAATTTGCCAGAAGCAACTGCAGATCGTGGAATTATCCCAGCCACCGAACGCAATGAATTGCAGGAAGAAGTGCAGCATGTGGCACGTCAGGTGTTGAGCACTCGGCAGCAGCAGATTCTGCAAATGACTTCCGAAGGCTGGGCAGTGCCGGAAATCGCCAGCGAATTGCAGATTTCTGTCGATCGCGTCAGCGATGAAAAATATAAGGCGATCCGAAAAATTCGCAAGGAATTGGATAACGTCTAAGCCAATGACGATCGAAGACGCTGTTGCACGTTCGCAGGTATATCTCGCCCACCTGTGGATGATACGCACCTTTTTGAAACATGCCGATGAAACGGCAGACAATCCAGAACTGCTCGAAGTTCCCCGCACCTTGTACGATTCGATCCGTGCGGTCGAACCCGCACTACAAAATAACGATCTGCCACGTTACATGCGGAAACTGGCTGGAAAGCTGGGAAAACTGGGTAAAATAGCGACCTTTTTTCAGCAGGAATACAAGAACTACAGTGCCCACACCAACTTTGAAATGGCAGCACTCTCGCTGTCCGGTGCGGTCGCTGGCCTGCAGGAACTAGTGAAACAATACAACCAGACCTCCTCCACCGCACCCGTGGGGGAGATGGAAGAAGTTGATGACGGCGAGTAAGGGTGGATGAAATCGATCAACGTCATTAGTTTAAATTCGGTTTTCGAACGAATGAACCTTTTTAATGACCGGTTTCCACATCAAGAAATTTCAATTAAAGCGATGTAATCTTTTCCCGCAGGCCCCACAATGACCCGAGAATTTGATTCCCCCTGGAAAGAGACTCTGGAAAATTATCTGCCTGATATTTTCGAGCTTCTGTTCCCGCAGTGGTACCCCACGTTCGACTGGGCGAAAGGTTTTCGCTCGCTCGACACCGAATTACGCACGTTGTTGCCCGATTCTGAAGCGGGAATGATTCGTGCCGACGCACTGTTTGAGGTGTACGATTTAGAGCACCCCGGCCAGACCGTGACCATTTTTGTTCACTTTGAGGTGCAGGCGCAACGTGATGACCATTTTGCTTCGCGGATGGCAGAATACTATTGGAGAATTCGGCAAAAATATGGCCTGAATGTTTCCAGCTTTGCAATTCTGGCCGATGAGAACCCAAATTGGCGTGTGAATCGCAACATGTTGAGTTGTAAAGGGACACACAATGAGTTCGTGTTTAATTCGGTGAAACTGCTTGATTATGTTGATCGGCTGGATGAATTAACGATGCACCGTAGTCCGGTAGGGCTTATCGTGGCAGCCAGTATTCAAAGTTTACTGACCCACGGTAACCCACACTTACGCTTTGACGATAAAGCCCGCCTAATTCGGCAGCTCTTTCAACGCAACTTAACCGATCAAAAAGTATGGGATATTATGCGTTTGCTCGACTGGCTGCTAAAATTACCAGAAGAAATGCGCAAAGATTTTAATAAAGTTCGAATTGAATTAATTCAGGAGAATAAAATGCCGTTCGTAACCTCATTTGAAGAAATTGCGAAAGAAGAAGGCATCAAACTTGGCGAAGAGCGAGGACAAAGAATCGGCAAGATTCACGCATTTGAAGAGATTCTCAGCTTACCACTAACCCCCATGGATGAGTTGCATCAGAAATCACTTGAAGAGCTTGATCTGATCGTCAGCGAACTGAAAACCAAACTGATTCGATAGTTGATCATCTACTTCACCTAATCGGTTGTGTTGAAATCGGGTTGCGGCAAACGATTCGCCCCAATCTGCTTGCTTTCCCTTCATTGCTCATTCAAATACTGCTACCAATGACGTTGGTTTGGGGATTCAAAGAAATTGTCCAATTTTTCAAGCACTTTTGGTGAAATGTTTGTTACATGGTTCATACAGATATCATCTATCTAAGTCATTTGCTCGACACCTTGCCTGGCAGCCTGTTCGATGACCTCCAGAATCTGCTGGTAGTGGTTTTCAAACGTCCAGCCGCGGGCGGATTCTTCTGCAGCCTGTTTCCGTTTCGGCAGTAGTGTGGGCTGGCAGAAATCGGCAATTGCCTGCCCCAGCGTTGCTGCATCGTGGGGGTCGGCAATAACTGTACCATTCTTGCCAGGCTGAATAAATTCACTGGCCCCATTGTATTGCGTGGTGATCACCGGCAGCCCACAGCCCAGTGCTTCCAGTGCCACCAGCGAACAGGGATCATAAAACGTGGGGTGCGTCAAAAAATCGCTGGCAAAGAAATAGTCTTTCGGATCGGTCTGAAACCCCAGAAAATGCACACGGTGGGCAATGCCCAGCTTCGTTGCCTGTTCCTGGTACCCCTGAAACTTGCTCCCACCAATCACCAGTTGGTGGTAACCCAGCGATTCGGGTACTTCCTTCACGGCATTCAGTAGTTGCTGCAATCCTTTCAGCCGATAGTTCATCCCCACAAACAACCCCACGGGTGCGGTAGGGGGAATGTTCAATTGCTGCCGTACTCGCTGGCGTACCTGTTCCCGCTCTTCACAGTGAAAGCGTTCCGGATCGATCGAACTGTAAATTACCCGCACCGCATCTGCGGGAAAGCCCAGAATCTCCTGGAAGTGCCGCTGCACCATCTTACTGTTCACAATTACCAGTGGGCGTGGTGCGGACAGATACTGTTTCTTTTCAATCCATCGAAACGTGTAACTGGTGGGATCGAATACCCGCAACAACCTGGCAATCAATCGTTTCCCAGCCGAAGGATACTTCAGCAAATTCTGCCGGCGCGAAGCGGAGTGCAGGCCACCTTGCGGATATAGAATCGACTGCCCCCAGGTTTTATCAAATCCAATCGATACATCCACCGGTTGATCGTGCAGGGCCTGCAGCACCCGTTTTGCAAAGCGATATGGTCGCAGAAAGCGTGGCCCACGTACGGTGGGAATCTGATGATAAATAGTGCCAGGTGGCAACGATGCTGCTTCCCAGCGGCAGGCAAACAGATGCACCTCGTGGTGGTCTTTCGCCAGGCGACGAGCAAGATCACCAATGTAGTGCTCGCACCCACCTCGGGCGGGCAATACTGTTTCGTAGCACAAACCGATCTTCATCTCAGCTACCCGTGGGGTTTATCGTGACGCTGATACAAACGCCATTTGCGAATGCTTAACCAGCGAAGCCATCGTGGCCAACGCACCGATTTGCGATACAGGGCCCAGAATTCCAGGCGGTCCCGCGTGCTGATGCCAGGCAAATCGCTGGAATAGAGCAGTTGGCCTAGATCTTTCGCGATGCCAAACGTACGCCGCCAGCGTTTGTGAATCAGACGGTGAAAATCAATCACATACATCTGTTCGTGGGCGGGAAATTGCGTGGCACCAATCCAGTTTTCCGGAATGTAAAAGTGGCACAGATACCAGTCGCGATGAAAATGATCAGTGCGATGCAACGCAATGCTCATCTCGGCCAGCATGCGGATCAACTGTCTTTTCCACTGTCGAAAATCGCCAGGTGCCATCGTGTCATACGCACGTGGAATTGCCTCGTGCAGTGCCACCATGCCCTGTAATTCTTGAATGGCAATAAAGCCGTGCAACTGGCCATCAGGCAACAGATATTCTCCTGCTGCCAGAGCAGTGGGCACTGCGAAGCCGTGCTCTGTAGCCCACTGTAAGTGGTGCCATTCCTGCAGTCCGGGTGTCCAGGCACGCCTGGGGAAAAACAGTGCTGCAAGGCGCGTTCGCCAGGGCTGGCGGTAGTGCCGCTTCAAATAGACCAGCGTGGGCTTCCCTTCACGGTCGTGCAATTGCCAGGTGGCAATCGACCTGCCCTGCTTCGCCGCAAACACTTTGGGCTCTTCACTGGCCATCACCGTGCTTTCCCAACCAGCAGGTGCAATGGAACGCCAATGGTCTGTGGCTTCCAGCTTCGTGTAGCCGTGAGTGCGACGTTTCCAGAACGATGGAATCACGCGGTGCCATCCTTCAACACATTCTTTGCAGTGCAAACGATGTGCAGTTGATGGATCGTCACCTTGGGGCAGATGTTTTTCTGAAAGACCAGGCACGCAGGATTCGTGATCCAGACGCGGTTTCCACCTGCTGCAAACGGCACCTTGCCGTGATTATCCTGCTGAACAATGACCCCCACAGCATGTAGTTGCTGCATTAGGTGCAGTGCTGCCTGTTGTGCGATGGATCCTTCTTGCTCAGGCACGGGCAGGTAGCAGACAAAACTGGAATACCGCATCCCAGAGTGGTGCTGCAAGCCATACCCCACCAGTGTGGGTGCGGCGATACCTGCACGTTCCAGATGAAACAACATCCGTGCCACAACCAGTTCCTGTGAACGCCATTGCTTGCCGAGGCATGTCGCGACGAACTTTCTAACTGAACTGCCATTCAATGTTCGCTGAATAACAATACTATTTCCTAACAGTGATTTGAATGTGCTGTTTTGTCCATTGTAAAAGTCCTCCACGTGGGGAATAATTTCCTGATACATTGGCCGTATGCATGCGTATTCCCCACGAATGCGCAGCAATTCCTGATTCACCGAAGTGCTCGCCACCTTGTGACGGGCGTACCTGGAATGGTCCAGTGAATTCACGCACTGAACCGTTCTCTGATATAGTAGACGCATTTCTAGGTGAGAAAGTTTCAATAATTTTGAAAATTTCAAAAAATATCGGAGTTTGGAGGTAATTGACAGCTTTTGCTGCAACCCACTGACCAGTAATTGTGCCAGCTTCTTTGCAATTTTTTGAAGATGAGCCGCCCCAGGTGGACTTTTTCTGGCTCGCTGCCAGTCGAGGCAGCAGATTTCACCATTTTGCAGCAGATGAAAATGTTTTAAGAAAAGGTCTGGCAAATCGATTCCACTGTCAACAAGTCGTGCCACATATTGCACCAACTTCATCATATACGGTGATACATCGTCACACTGTGCCAGTGGGATATTCGGGCCAATATCTTTTAATAGTAAGAATGCTTTGCCTTCCGCTTCGCCATAGGCAATCCATTGGGGTGCACAAAAGCCCAACCTCTGTAAATGGGCCAGTACGTTCTGTTCCCGCACGGAAAGTGAGCACCAGCCAAAGCCATCGCACCAGTTCTTGAAGCGATCCCGCTTGCGGACGAAATGTTCCTGTTTCAAGTAGGCGGTTTCGCCAGCGATTTCAACGCGGGTGACATTTCGCCGGACATGCCCACTGACAACCACACCGGGCAGTTGTAATAGATCACTTGCCTGCCAGCCGTGCAGCAGTTCCTGGTAGTCCGGGTGGATTTTCAGCCAGTCACACGACATGGATACCCCCGTGCGTAATATGTGCGTCTCAGGCAAGGGGCACCTTCCTGCGTTTGGCACGCTGAAACAGATCAAGTGCTGTCGTAAGTACTTCTTCTGAAGATAGTTGCGTCATGCAGCGATGGTCGAGCGGGCATACCCGTTTCTGGCACGGACCGCACGGCACCTTCTTTTGCAGGTGCACTTCATCCACATAGTGGGTGTCAGTCCATTCAATGTGCGTGGGGCCAAACAGGCTGACCACGGGAATGCCAAACGCCGCACCGAAGTGACGTGGGCCACTGTCGGTGCTGATCAGCATCTGTGAACGACGAATGCAGGCTTTGGTCAGGCCAATCGAGACTTTTTCGTTTGCCAGACTGATCACCCGCGGGTCATTCGCCGTGGAAGTGATCTCTTCGGCAATTTTCTTTTCGTTCGGCCCGCACACCACCAGCACGGCAGCATCGGGAAGGTGCTGCAGTAGTTTTTTTGCTAACTCTGCAAAGTGGGCACTGGGCCACAGTTTTGCCGCACCGAAGGCACCGGAAGAATTGATGCAAATGACTGTTTTATAACGGTTTAGGCCAAGTTTTGTCCACAGGGCATCGGCAGATTGTTCTTCATCTGCTGTGGTGAACAATTGCATTCGACAATCGGGATTCGTAATTCCCAGTGGGGCAATCAGGCGGTTGTAATCGTCGATCACCGGCATGGGGATCGGTTTGCCAAATCGCCCACGTTGGTGGTAGAACTTGTCGGTCAGTAACAGCCCACGTGCGTAGCGCACAAAGCCAATTCTCTGCCGACACCCTGCCCGCCAGGCAATCCAGGCGGCACGAAACGAATTGGGAAACAGCACGGCAGCATCGGGCGAGAGTGCCTTCAATTGGCGAATCACTGCCCTCGCCCGCTGTTCAGGTGGGCCTTTTTTATCCAACATGATATTGTGGGAGAACCACGGATTGCCCGATAAGGTGGCAAACACGTATGGTTTGCCAATCGCAATCAGTTCTGCCTGGGGATATTTCTGGGCTACCGCAGCAATGGCAGGCGTGGCCATCACCAGATCCCCAATCCAGTTGGGAAGGAAAAAGGCGATCCGCTGGTAATTGGTAGACTGCATCACTGATCAGAAGATTTCATCCGCGAAATCAGATTGGTGGTGGAATAACCTGCCCGTAAACCCGCCAGATGAACCCGTCCGCCGTACGATTCCACGTATGGCCCGCCCACTACCTGATCTTTCTGATAATCGGCCCCTTTCACCAGCACCGTGGGCTGCACCATTTCAATCAGTTGGATGGGAGTGGGTTCGTCGAAAATTACCACATAATCAACCGCACTCAGACCTGCCAGCACAGCGGCACGTGCCTCCTGTGGGTTCACAGGCCGGCCTGGGCCTTTTAATTCTGCCACACTGCGGTCGCTGTTCAGCCCCACGACCAGGCAATCGCCCTGGTGCTTTGCCTCATTCAGGTAATCCACATGGCCTGCGTGCAGCACATCAAAGCATCCATTGGTGAACACAATCTGGTGGCCCAGTTGCTTGCGGCGGTGGATTTCCTGTTGTAACTGCTGTGGGGAGCATAACTTACGCGAAAGTGCCCCACTATCCACGTGGGACGGGGAATGCAGCAGATCGTTAATAATTTCGTGCCGCGTGACGGTAGCCACGCCAATTTTTTCGACTTCCAGCCCTCCAGCCACATTCGCCAGTCGGGTGGCAGCAGGAATGTCGGTCCGTGTCCCCAGCACCAGCCCAATGATGGCCAGAACCATGTCGCCCGCACCGGTGATGTCGTAGACCTGTCGCACCCGCGTGGGGAAGTGCTGGGCACCGGTTGCAGTTGCCACCACAATGCCGTCTTTGTCCAGCGTTACCATGCCGTAAGTCATTGCCAGTTCGGTTCTTAGGCGTTCGGCGGCGTGCAGGGCGTCGGCAACAGAATTGATCTGCATGCCCAATGCCATTCCCGCTTCCAGGCGGTTCGGTGTCATCGTAGTGCAGCCACGATAGCGGGAATAATCGGTGCTGCGAATCGGGTCCACAATCACCGGAATGTGGTGCTGATTTGCCAGATCAATTGTCCACCGCAGCACTTCGGGAGTGCATACTCCCTTATCGTAATCGCTGATCAGCACCGCGTGGTGCGTCGGAATCAGTTCCGTCAGGCGATTTTTCAATTGTTGGCTGATTTCCGGCCCCACCGGATCGCGGGTTTCGTAATCCACCCGCAGAATCTGTTGTGGGTGGCGTGCCTGGGCCCGTCCCACGTAACGTTCTTTCACTGTGGTGGGGCGAGAAGGGTCAGGAATTAAGCTGTCGGATAAAATTTTCAGGTCGGACAATAATTTTCGGACATGTTCGGCGTTGGCATCCGCACCAGTAATACTGACGAGCGTAACTTCGGCTTCCAGTGCGGCCAGCATTGTGGCTACAGAACTAGCCCCACCGAGACGCTCGTCGCGGGAATCTGCCCGCAACAGAATAACGGGTGCTTCCTGGCTGATCCGTTCGGCATTGCCCCACACATAGCGGTCGAGCATGCAATCGCCCAGCACCAGCACCCGAGGTGTGCCTGCGTGTTCGAGCAATTCAATCAGATCATCGCCACTGTCCATGTTTCCAGCACCCACCAGCGTTCCTTCTAAGAACAGCAATTGTATGGGAAAGCGAAAAAAGACGAAAGGGGAGCTTACGGGCGGGGGAATTGAAGTTTTGGCCAATGTCAGCCGCATGATTCAGGCAGCGATTGGTCAAGTAAGACGTTGTTGGACCGTGCGAAGCCAGCTCAAATATTAAAATATGTTCATTAATTTGGGAAAGATTTCGCTCTTGTGCAGATTTTCTGTTTCAGGATACAATTCCGCTCGCCTGTCACTTTCGAATGGTTCAAAAGTACTGGGCAGCTTTGGATGCAACAATTTTCCATGGAATGGGCATGATACGCAGAGCATTCACCAGGTTACCCCTGGCCATCGGGTTTGTACTGACAATTTTTCTAACAGGGTGTTTGATTCGACAGGAAGATGATCCTTCTAAACCAGAGGAAAAAACATCGGGCACGAAGCAATCGAATCCCCCTACCACACCGATTCAGGTAGTGCCGAGGACAAATACAGAGAAACCCAGCCCACGGCCAGAAATGCAGGCACTGGAACCACGCCCAAAGATGCCCACCGGGAAATGGATTAAACGATTTGATTTCAAAGATTACGGCGAAATCAAAATTATTCTGGAAAACAGAGAAGAGGACTTTTCCGCGAACCTGTTTGTCGATGTGGGTGGGGCATACGTGGAAATTCGACTGACGGGCGAATATTCCATTACCCGCCAGTCTGTTGTTCACGGTGTGATCACCAGTGGGGAGATTGTCAGCATTCAGTTACCCCCAATCCCTGAAATTGCTGCATTGAATGACTTCACTGAATTATGGAAGTTGGCCGATCCGATGCTGAACGATCTGATGTTGGATCTGCCTTTCAGTTATCACTGGCGCAAAGTAGATGGCAAGTACATTATCAGCGATATGAAAGTGCTGTTCTACGGATTGCCCACCGGAATGATGGCTGCAATGGGTGAGGCAGCAATCCCTGTAATAGCCGGTATCAACGCGACCCGCATTTTTGAAGGTAGCTACAAAGAATACACTGGCGAACTGAACATCAATGAGCAGCCAAAGTCCGATCCGAAAAAACTGATCGAACTGATCCAGCAGCTTTCAGGAAACAGTATCGGTGGCATGACCCTGCCATCGCCTCAGTACCTGCAACATCCACCACAGTATATGCAACCGATTGCACCAGGGGTGTCGCCACAAACAACACCTGTCATGCCTGGAACGCAACAAATCCCTGCGTATCAACCACAAATATTGCCTGCTCAATCTCTGCAGCCGATACCGATTCAACCCGTACCGACACCTTCTACTGCAGGACCTGAAGTGCCGTTGCAATTACCAGGCACTGCAATGCCTGCACCGCAACAGGGGCCAACGTCACCGCAGGTTTTGCCTGCAGGACAAACTCCTACGATACCTCCACAACAAATACCAGTGCCGCAACTACATGTACCGTTTCAACCATCTCCCTTTCCTTCAGGTATTACAAAAGAAGTACCGCCACCAATGCAGGCAATACCTGCTATGCCTGTGCCGCAACAGGGGCCGATTCAACAGCATCCTATACCACCAGTGCATCAACCTCAATCAACAATTCCTGCAATGCCTGCACCGCAACAGGGCCCGATACAACCACAGGATTTGCCTGTCCAGCCTGCTCAAACTGTGCCATCTGGACCACAACCTACGACAAATCCTCTGTCAGGTCCTCGCACGAAATTAAAGGAGAATGTGCTGAATGATAGTAATCCGAAGGATATGGCTGATCAATCAGCAGATCTGCGTCAGGCTCGCAAAGAATGGGCAAGGTTTTGGGAATTCCATCAACCAAGTACAAAGATGAACGAACGTTTAAACAAGTTTACGGGTTCAAATTCTCCAATTGCGCCAAATATGAGCGATCAGCAATTAGCGGAAGCGATCAAGAAAAAGCTCAATGAATCTGGTGTAATTCAAAGTGGAAAAGTCGAGATCGAAGTTAAAAACGGTGTTGCGTCGTTATCAGGTGCCGCAAATAACCTTCAACATCACCAGGAAATACTCAAAGTAGTAGCAACTCTGCGTAATTCAGGGGTCAGTCGGATCGAAAGTAACATCAACTACACAGAATCAGCACAGATATCCATTTCATCGAAGCTCGCCGTACCCGCAACGATCCCTGCTGCAAAATAATCGATACTTCAGGTTTACCCTTCTGCAATTCTTTTAAGTGTTCGTTTTGGTAGGATCTGCTAGAAAACTGATCAGATCCTAGCCCTATCCGGAGTGCTGTAATGGCCAACTGGGCGTATTTGTGTGCAACAGATCGAGAAACCATTTACCCCAGCTTTGGGGATCAACCTTACGATGCCAGTAAGCAAACGATTGCCAGCCAGACATATTCCATCCCACTACTATGGCTGGCATTATTCCGCGAAAGCGACCTGATTCAGAGAACGTTCACGCAGGAAGGCAAAACGCTTCTCGCGATTGCACCACGGTGCGACCTACGCCGTGCGGTGGGGCAACTGGATGCCGCAATTCCCTATCTGGAAGAACTGTTCTACGGCTATGGCAAGTTAGACGAATACGCACAGCTGTTTCGAAGTGCACTGGAAAATCTTCCTTATCAATATGTTACGATTGAACTGGAAGAAATTGCCTGTATGGCAAAATCGCGGGTGGAGTTTGAAGAGATCCTCCGCAAATCTCTGGCACATATGGGAAATGAAGACGAATTTGATCCGAAAGCACAATGGCGGCTGATTTACCTTGCCCAACTGTGGGATGCCCATCCCAGATTTCCACCTGCCAGAATGTTTCTTGATGGTTCCAAACCCAGTGGAAGGGATTGCGTGATCCACGGTCGGATCCTGGGTTCTGGCAGAAACAGCACATCTCAAGGCAGAACCGTGCCGTGGGAATCGTAAAAATGAACAATAATTCACTATTTTCACATTGATTTAATGAATATTTGTTCATTAATACTTGCTGCTTGATGAATAATTTCCCTGATGGGAATCGCAATTCTCACACCGGTTCCAGGTAATCCAGCACTTCTTTCCACCACCATCTTGAGCAGTTTTTAATACCACTTGGCTGGCATTCGGGCGGAAATCGAAATACCCAGCGTAATCTGGTCATTGTGCGTGGCGTTCAAATCAGACGTTACGGCAAAAAGGGATTTCTGGGCAATTTGGAGAAATAATTCATATCGGCAAATGCGGTGTAATTGTCAGATTTTGTTCAACCCGAATGTTAAGATGTGCCGAACTTACATGTTGTATAGGATTGCCCGATTGCATGAGTTGTTTGAATTCGCACTTTTGCGCGGATCGTATGGGCAATATGGGCAATCGGGTAACAATCGGTAAGTTTCGAAGTACTTTTTTCGAAGGACGGAGACTATGAGTTCCACCCACCAATTCGGCCAACCTCCCCGGTCGTGGCTCGTTCGGGTGGCCAATAAGTGGTACTCCTGGACAGGTCTGGCCTGCACAATTACTGCAGCCTATCTGACAGGTTCTGGACACTGGCAATTTGGCCCCGCCGAAACATTACAAGCGGCAACACCAACGCCTGAGGCGGGGGTCCAATGGAAGGCATCCCCAGCTCCGCAGCCTGCAGAGCTGGTGCTGAAACCGCGTCAACCAGAGCAGGATCCGTTTAAGGCCGCACCGGTTCCGGCAGCTCCTGAAGTTCCGAAATTGCCGGAAGTGGTACCCGCACCCAAAGAGGTGATGTTACCCAAACAGGTAACCGAAGTGCTGAAGGCTCTGGATAAAACCAGCGTGCCGGAAGGTCCTGCACTGGTGATGCCTGCTGCCACGCCACCTGCGGTAAAAGATCCCAAGTTTACTCCCGCAGCCAATCAGGTCCCTGCCGCACCTGCTCCAGCAATGAAACTGCCGGAAGTGCCTGCAGAGAAAGTGGTTACGGCAAAGCCAGACGACCTGCCTTTACCAGCAGCAGTCCCACCGATCAGCTTTCCGGTGAAGACCTCTCCGGTAGAAGTGCCACCGATTCCAAGTGCACCAAAAGACTACACCATCCCGGGCGTTCCTGCTCCCACGAAGAAGGTACCAGGCACATTGACTACCCTGCAGCAGCCGGAAGTCATTCCTGTGCCGCCCACACCTGTCAAGGAAAAGAAAGAAGAGCCCGCCGCACCCAAGCGGAAAGTGGTGGGGACTCTTTCGCAGGAAGATGAAATCAAACTGAACGCAGCACAAAACGCTGCCAAGTTGAAAGATTTCAGTCGTGCGGCACAATTGTTGTCGGAAATTATCCGCGACAATCCCAAGGAATATGATCTGCGGGCAGAGTTGGGAGGACTCTACCTGGCAGCCGGCAATCCTCGTGCAGCCATTGTTGAACTGGAACAGGCCATTCGTATGGATCCCAACTCTGCTGGCTATCGCCTGCAGTTGGGTGATGCCTACATGAGCATCCAGAACTATCGTGCGGCTGCTTATGTGTTCCAGACTGCACTGGAAATGGTTCAAAGCGATAAACGCTATGCTGACCGCACTCCTGAGGTGGCCATCCGCCTCGCACGTGCGTTCGCACTGGATAATAACATCCTGCAGGCAGCGAAGATTGTGGATACCTACCTGGCTTCCATTCGTCCCGATTCAGAAGCCGCACCACTGGCATTGGGGCCGATGCTGCTCGATCTGGATCGCCCTTACGATGCGTTGCCTTACCTGATTGAAAAACGGAAACAATTACTGCGGGACAGCAACCCCAAAGACCGCGATGAACACGAACTGCGGATTCTGGAAGTGCTGGCCAGCATGGTGCGTGGTTTTGCCCGCATCGGCGAACGCCATCAGGCGATGGAAGCCATTACCGAAATGTCTGGCCGGGTTCCCACGCAAACGGGTATTCGCAACGCATTAGGTAATATTCTGTATGACCTGGAAGAGTACGACCTGAGTGGGCACGTTTACAACCAGGTGCTGGCAGTTGATCCAGCCAATGGTTCCGGCCTGATTGGGATTGCGAATGTCTACCTGGCAACGTTTCAGCCCGTACCTGCCAAGCAGATTCTGGATAGCTTTGTGCCCAACGCAGAGAACCGCCGTGGGTACCTGATGACCTATTCTTCCTACCACCAGACCGTGGGGGAATATACGGAAGCGAAGCAGATCTATCTGCACATGCTGTCGAACAACCCCAACGACCACGAAATCCGTTATGCATTGGGACGCCTGTACGAATATACGAAAGAGTGGGAGAAAGCGAAGGGTGAATTCGCGATGATTCCCGCACAAGACAAAATGTCTCGTCCCGCCCGACTGTGGTTTGGTTATGCCCTGCTGCACCAGCGGAAGCACGTGGAAGCAGCCCAGATTGCCGAGCAGATGATGCGAGATGACCCCAACAATACGGAAGTGCTGGCATTGTACATTCGTGCGATGGCGAAAGCGGGTCAGTTTGAAAAGGCAATCAGCGTGGGTCGAGGTTACCTGGCCACCGATCCAAAGGATGATCGGATTGCCACCGTGGTGCGTCTGGCAGTTGCCCGCGCCTTGCTGGAAGCAGGTAGAAATCTGGATGCCAGCCGTGAGTATGAAATCACGCTGCAAAAACCCGCTGGCCGCGTTACGGAAGCCTACTACGGCCTGTCCCGCGCTGCAGAACGCCTGGGGAACGCAGAGCGTGCTAATCAGATTCTGTCATCCTTGAATACTTCCATTGGCAACGATCTGCGTGGTCGGCTGCAACTGGCGGATTATTATTCGGAAGACTTTGATGATCATAAGGTCATTGAAATCTGCAATAGCTTCAACGGTTACGATAACAACAACCTGGCGGTGCTGATTCGTCTTGCAGATGCTCAGCAACGCTCCGCACGCTGGCCCGGCGACCCAAGCGATTGCTTTGCCACCTGTCAGCAGATTATTCGCCAGTCCCCCACTAACGTTCGTGGGCACCTGGCAATGGCCCGATCGTTTGCCATTACGCAAAGTTACCGGAAATCGGCTGTGCAGTACGATCAACTGGTGAGCATTGACCCTACCTTCACCATCCCACCACGGGAACGGGCACGGGTGTTGTTCAGCGATCACCAATATAGTGCGGCACGCTCGCAGTATAACGCGGTATTATCACCTTCCCCCACGGAAGTGGTATTGAACCGGATGGCCTTTAATGCTCAGCAGGACCCACGGATGATGCAGGCCTTTGGCACCCACCTGAAGGGGCATATGTCTGGACCTGCGTTGCGGGCAGAACTGGAAATGATGAGCAAAACTCATCGTGATCCTGAAGTGAAACTGGCGGCCCACCGCTTGTTGTGTGAATACGATGCCACTCTGGCCTGGCAGGAACCTTTCCGGCTGGAACGGGATGCCAAAGAACTGAAAGGTTACCGCAACTATATGGCGGTGCCGCAATACGATGCATTGATTGCATATGAACCCACAAACACGGAAGCTTTGTTTGATCAGGGTCAGGTGTATGGGGCTCTCAGAATGACCAATGCCGCCCTGACATGGTATTCCAATACCCTGATTGTGGACCCCACCCACCGCGAGTCGATTGCTGCCAGCGAACGAGCATTGGCGGAAATCAGCCCGAAACTGGATGGTCGCTACGACTTTATGAGTCAACGTGGGCGGACTGGTGTGGCGAATATGGATCGCCATCGCTACACCATGGCAGCATCACTGCCCCTGGGTGATGAAAACGAATACCTGCAGTTCGGTTATTCCCGAATTGGCTATCAACCCACCGATGATCGTGGGTTGTGGGGGAACGCACCATTTGCCCGCTTTCAGAAGAAGTTTGATGATAATCGCCTGATGACTTATGGTCAGGTGAATATCGAACAGTACCAGGATCGCTTCACCACCCGACCCACCTTTGATGTGGGGATGTGGTACGACCATAACGATGTCCTGCGGACCACCACCGGGTTGTTCCTGGAAAACGTGGCAGAGTCTGGTGAGTCGATTCGTCAGGATATTTTCCGCTACGGTGCATACATGGGGGCTGACCTGAAGCCAACCCGCACCTGGATGTTGGGTGGCCGTTATACTTACGCTCACTACGACGACGACAACGATTCCCACTTCGGGTATCTGTTCAACGAAGTGGCACTGACCCTGCCACCGAAGATGTTGAAGCTGGTGAAACGGTTTAATGTGTATGGGTATCGGGAAGAAACCCAGTTTAATAGCTTCCCACCGAATCCCAACAACCTGTTTGGGACGATCCACCCATACTTCGCACCTGATATCTTTGCCTCGGGCGAGATTCGGGTCGAGTGGTGGCACTGGTTAAGCCGCGATTACTTTGTCCATAGTAATCAATGTTATTACTCGCTGCAGTATGGTATCAGCACCGATAATAACATGGTTTCCTACCATGATGCCAAGGCACTGGTGAACTATGACATCAGCTCCTGGTTGACGATTGGTGCGGAAGCCCGGGCCTTTGTTTCGAGCGAGTATGACCTGTATACCGCAATGGCCTTCTTCCAGATCCGCTTCATGGGAATCCGCTAATCAGCAGAGATCTGCCTGAAGCCTGTTACTGAATTGTGAAACCTGCTCATGGTGCCAGAGCGATTAAACCGGGGATAACATCCTCGGTTTTTTTCGTTTTCAGCACTCACAGGGACCGAAGTAACGGTGGTATGAAGGATTTCGAGTTGCTTCGGTTTATTGTTTCTACTTCGGGTTTACTGCACTGGATTCCCGCCTTCGCGGGAATGACGTTTATTGTTCCCGACTATCCAAAGAATGACAGTTTTCATGTGGGCAACGGTTAACTGAGTTGTCCTTCGGGTTTACTGCACTGGATTCCCGCCTTCGCGGGAATGTCGTTTGTTGTCACAACCGTTTTCATGAAACCGACGAAAACCTTTGGCACGCAAATCAGTTTTCCTTAATCCCCGTTCACATAACTAAACTTCGTTCGGATGGACGATCGGCCTTTCCTGACACTCCGTTCGAATTCATTAAGTTTGCCTTCATAGCCCGCAGCGTAAGCAAGGGTTTGAGCAGAAATACCCTTGCTTACGCTGCGGGCTATGAAGGCAGTGAGATCTCATTGAGAAATTCCCTTTTTTACGCTGCGGGCTATGAAGACAGGCTTGGTAACTGTTCGATTATTGGCCGAGTTTCAAACTGATTCCAGTTTAACTGACCCTAAGCTAAAGCGTCATTCCCGCGAAGGCGGGAATCCAGAGCAGAAAACTCAAAGTGGTATTCAGCGATTCGAACCTTCCAAAATAGCGTCATTCCCGCGAAGGCGGGAATCTACAGAATGCCACCACCGCCTACTTCACATTCAGGTCGGTGGTGTATTTGTTGAATTCCTGCAGCATGCGGTCGTGGTCGGCATTCAGCTTTTCAATCGTACTGCGTTCTTTTTCCACTACCGTTTCCTGTTCATCGAACTTCTTCAGGTATCGCTGGTAAGCTTCGGACTCTTTCGGCGTGACCCGCAGGTTTTCTCGGATGCGGTCCTGTTCCGTAAAAATGGTCTTGATGACTGCATTGGCACTGGCCAACTGTTTCCGGTTGTTATTGATCTCCTGAATACTGTTGATGATTTTTGCCAACGCCTGTTTCACATTTGGTGGGGTGGTGGGTTCAAGGCTGTAGCGTTCCAGAAGTGCCAGGTTCATGGTCAGGCTAATTCTTTCCTTTTGCAGAGTCTCTTTTTCTTCCACCACATCCAACGTGGTTTCTTTCCGTGGTGGTGCCACCACTTCAAAGCGGTACAGCCCGGCTGTTTGTTCGGTTGCCTTCGCAGGTGCCAGCAGATTCCAGTCGTACGCAATGGGCTGAGTCAACCAGACGGTGGCGCCATCATCGCCCTTGTGGTACAACAGATAGGTGGTGGTGCGTTTGTTGCGGTATTTCGGTTCCAAATTTCCATTCACAATGGTGGTTGACACCAGCGTAGACTCTTCTTTCGGTTCTTTCATGCTGACAATGGTATCCAGGTCGACCGCGTAGCCAATCAGTTGTGTTTCTCCAGGTTTGACATCAGGCAGGCGGGCCTGTCCCAGCATCTGATCGCCTTGATACACCGCAATGGGCCCTTCAGCAAAATACTGCTTGCTCGTGTTAGTAATTCGAAACCCTTTCAGTGGATGTTTGGGAAAGACACTGGGGTTGTAAATAGAGATCATTTTGGAATCCACAGTTTCATTGACGATCGGTACCATCGCCGATTTCAACCGTGGCAGGGTCACAGGTTCCGAAACGTTGTAGATAAAGTTTTCCCCCAGATCAATGACACTTCCCGTTTTCAAAGCATCTGCAGGCGTCAATTTCGGATCGCCTTTTGCTACAGGAGTGCTCAGATTCTGAGAAAATTGATTGAACAACTGCTTAAAACTGGGCCGGCTAATTCCACCATAGTGTGCAGTTGAATTGTAGCTCAGTGGTGTGAGCATTGGCTGTCCAGAAAAACCCCCACCTCCAAACTGACCACCGAACTGCCCCCCAGTATTTAAAGTATTAGCCCTGGGATTGTTCGGATCGAACGTCTGGTATCCAAGATTCAAATTTGGACCAGTCCATCCTGCCCCACCCAGCATGCCGGTGGATGCTGCCTGGTAGAGTGGGGGCAGCACCGAACCAAACAGTCGGGGCTGAATGACCGAGCGTTCCACAAACATGGGATAGTAATAATTCATCTTGAACGTAATTGGCTTACCGGAAACCAATTGAATCTGCACGTTGTTCCAATCCTGTTCGGTGGTGTTTTCCAGTACCGCAAGCCCCTTGACCTGGGTGCTCTCTTTCCCCAGCAGGAACCGGTAGGTGGGCTTCCAGATCGGCATATCGGTGATGTAACTGAGATTGACCGAACGCTTCCCTTCGCCTGGGAATGCCACCGAAACAGTTTTGGCCGTCGAGCCACGTGCGGCAGCCAGGGCCCGCAGTGCCTTCAAAAACTCCGATTGAATGTCGTCGTTGTTGAACTTCACATTTTTGATCGTCCCTACAGGCACTGTGGTCAGACCGTCTTTCGTCATCAGCGAAACCAGTTCCTGCGACTTGTTTTCCGTTTTGTCCGGTGAGAAGTGCACACTGACGATCATGCCAGTTTGTTTTTTGTCCTTCAGATCGATCAGATCGATCGATTCGCCACGCACCTGGTGCAGCAGGTTGCCCAGGGTGGGGTTTTCTGTCAGATCGATGCGAAAAGACTTCAGCGTAATGTCGGCGGGTGCGGGGTTATCATAAACCACCGTCTGAGCTTTCCCTTTGGGATCGCTGCTGTTTAAGGTCAGAATCAGGTCGTTGACATCTTCTTCGTTGACCCGCAAGGTAACCGTGGCCTTGCCAGTCACTTCACCTTCGTGGTGGAAATATCCCATGCCTGAATTGCTGATGACAATTCGCTTGAGCGGTAATGTAATTTCAGCGGCTTCCGGCTCTTTTTTGTTTTCCTGGGCGAAAATCGAAGCGAAACTCGCAACGATGCCCAGAATAATGGTGGTCCATCCCAGTAATTGGCTCATTACCCCTCCAGGTGCAGTATTTATTGCCTATCTTTATGAAACGAAGAAACTTGAATTTGTTTGCGCTGTTGTTACATGTGCGTTACACTCGCCCGCTCTCATAAACCTTTCATTTTTCTATCCCAAAATGAGCCAGATAGCTGATATGTCAAGTAATCGCCGAACCGCACCAAAGGTCCGATTCTTTGCTGAAAGCAGGCTTTGGATTTGGTGGTAAACCTGTTCTCGCGGGTAGGTGATCCGGTGCAGGAAGAAAATCCTGTCGTTTTTTTCTGTTTTGGCCTGCAGGCCGCACTAATCTGTCCTAAGTTGTAAAATTGACAATTATTCTGGTTTTTCTGCCCACAAAACTCCCCCATTTTCTTGACAAGAGCCCAATAGCGGGTAGGCTTATTTCGGATATGGTTATTCCAGTGGCTGTGCCTGCGGTATCAGTCGCTCTGCCTTTGCAGATTGCACCTAGAAAAACCCGTACCACCGAATGGGGCACCGATGACGGAAGATAAAGCAGAAGGTAAAATTTCAGGCGATGACGCCAATGATCGCCGCAAACGCAATATTCCAGTTGCAAAAGACCGTCGCAAGCAGAACGCTGCTGAAAAACGAAGGACTAGCGAACGCCGGCGATTAATCGATCCTGCCACTTGCGAACGGAACTACAATGAGGCTGAAATTGAGTTCATGCAGGCGATGGAACGTTACAAACGAGAAAACCGCCGACCATTTCCCACATTGAGTGAAGTGCTGGAAGTGCTGGTTTCGCTGGGCTACCGCAAAGTAGAATTAGCAACCGACCTGCCAGGCAAAAAACGCGATACTTCGGGCGATCAACCACAAAGTTAGTCGATGGTGGTAGAATTACCATCTGCTTTTGCACACAAATTGCGAAAAGCGGTCAAATTCACGCCATAACGGATGAAGCGAACCGAACCATCGCCCAGCACCGCCACAAATCCACCTGTGTGGGAAGAACCAAACCGACCACCGCCGTTTCCGGTTCCTGAACGTAAATCCGGTTCAGGCAGATTATCGCCGGAACGCACCATATCGTGGTCCCAACCCGATGTGTAACCTTCATTATCATCCGACTGTGCCACGTTCAGGCGACTGGCATTCAATCGCTTGTCGCCCACCATCAGGGTGTTGGAAAGCCCATCGGTTACTGCGGCAATATTCACAGTGCGGTAGGTGGTAATGCTGGCATCATCCCGATTTCGAATCAGAATACCATTTCGTGAGCCGTTGTTATAAGAATTCCAGCCCCAGCATCCGGCGTAGTCCAGCAGAGCACGGCCACCGATTACACTGGGGGCCCGACGCGATGGACAGAAGTAGGTTTTCACTGGGGTGCGGCGGACAAATGCATCATCCGTGTTGCGATACAGGTTGTCCTGTTCGATAAATGGCAGAATCTGGTAGGCCCAGCCCCAATCCTGCTCAGGTGCGGAGAAAATGTTGTTGCCGGAACGACTGCGGTTGGCACTCCAGTGCATCCCACCTGTGGGGAAAACACCATAAATGTCGTGGTGGGCATGAAATGCGATCCCAATCTGCTTCAAATTGTTCGTACAACTCGAGCGGTTTGCTGCTTCCCGTACTTTTTGAACTGCTGGCAACAGCAATCCAATCAGAATCGCGATGATGGCAATCACCACCAGCAATTCGATCAGGGTAAACCCACGCTGGGTCTTTTGATGAGAGAGGTTCATGAAAATAACTCCAAATAAATGAGAAAATATTCACCTTATCCGATCACTGGGAACGCCTTGCCTTCCCACCTGGTTTGGCCTTGGGGGCTTTGGCAAAAACGTCGTCATCCAGTTGCAGCACAACGCCATCGGTGAATAAAACAAAGCGTTGGCCGTTTTTTCCGGTTTTTTCGGAAACCAGCACTTTCCCACTAGTGCTGGAAAGTTCTGGGGGAAGATCCTTCATTTCCGGATCGTCGGCAACCAGCCCAGGCACACTGCTGTCCTGGTGCAGATTAACCCCCCACACGATATCAAATGGTTCCTGATCATTCGGAGAAACAAAGACTTCGGTGGCTGAAATGCCTTCAGGAAGATATTTCGTCAGCTCTTCTTTGGAATTTGGCGGACGACGATTGTTTTCCAGAAATTTCGCGTACGCATCGCTGATTGCCTGCAGCCGCAACTGCGTAGGATCCTCACTGGTATCCGTAGCAGAACTACACCCCAGTGTGGTCAGGCAGATGTACGCAATTGCGCTAAGCGAAAATCTACGGAAACCGATCATCCAACTACCCCGCCAGAAAGGTGCACAAGAGTGCGCGGTCGTCGCTCAAGAACATTAGATGATCTAGAAGTTAACCAAAACTTAATATTTTGTCAATCGAAAATGAATGAAATTTCACACATGTTTACGCCTTCTGCATTGCACAAAAGGCGCAAATGCTTGCTGGAAAATCATTTGCGACGAATTTAAAAAGATTCAAATTATTAACAAAAACACATAGTCTTCTCCATTTCGGTGGATCGTTCTCACAATTTTCCCCCTGGAATCCATGCAGATGCTAGTCAATGCTCCTGGCATTACCGTCTGATTTTGCACAAAGGTTCCGGAACGCAGTCAGGTTGACACTATAGCGGATGAATCGCACTGATCCATCGCCCAGTACAGCTACAAATCCACCTGTGTGGGAAGACCCAAAGCGACCCCCACCATTTCCAGTTCCAGATCGCAAATCAGGTGCGGGCAGACTATTTCCTGACCTCACCATATCGTGGTCCCAGCCGGATGTGTAACCTTCATTATCGTCTGATTGTGCCACGTTCAGGCGGCTGGCATTTAATCGTTTGTCACCCACCATCAGGGTATTGGAAAGCCCATCTGTTACTGCGGCAATATTTACGGTGCGATAGCTTGTGGTGGTGGTATTGTCTCTGTTACGGATCAGAA
The DNA here is from genome assembly GCA_041399155.1 of Zavarzinella sp. Taxonomy (NCBI): domain Bacteria; kingdom Pseudomonadati; phylum Planctomycetota; class Planctomycetia; order Gemmatales; family Gemmataceae; genus Zavarzinella; species Zavarzinella sp. The sequence continues at coordinate 757,158 of JAWKTI010000003.1, read as the reverse complement.
TCCCGTTTCGTGAATTATTGGTGTAAGAACTCCAGCCCCAGCAACCTGCATAATGCTCGACCATTGATGACACTTGGGGAACGGCGGGATGGGCAGAAATACGTTTTTACTGGTGTCCGCCGAACAAATGCATCGCTGGTGTTGCGGTAGAGATTGTCCTGTTCGATATATGGCAGAATCTGGTAAGCCCAGCCCCAGTCTTGCTGTGGGGCCGAAAAAATGTTGCTTCCGGATCGACTGCGGCCTGCACTCCAGTGGCGGCCACCAGTGGGGAATACCCCCAGCACATCATGGTGGGCATGGAAAGCAATGCCGATTTGTTTCAGGTTGTTCGTGCAGGATGCGCGATTCGCCGCTTCACGTACTTTTTGTACAGCTGGCAGCAGCAGTCCAATCAAAATGGCAATGATGGCAATCACTACCAGCAATTCAATCAGAGTGAAACCCTGAGGCGATTTCCTTGATGAGAGATTCATGAGAAATACTCCAAAATAATGAGAAAATATTCACCTTGATTAAGAGATTACTGGATACGCTTTTTTTTGCCTTGCGGCTTGGCTCGCGGTGCCTTGGCAAACACCTCTTCATCCAGTTGCAACACAACGCCATCGGTGAAAAGAACATAGCGCTGGCCGTTTTTTCCGGTTTTTTCCGAAACGAGCACCTTACCACTGGTGCTGGCAAGTTCTTCAGGCAGATTCTGCATTTCCGAATCGTCTTCCACCATGCCTGGAACACTGCTGTCGCGGTTCAGGTTGATGTCCCAGATAATGTCAAAAGGTTGTTCATCATTCGGAGAAACAAATACTTCTGCAGCAGAAACACCTTCAGGAAGATATTTTGTCAGCTCTTCGGTCGAACTTGGCGGGCGACGATTGGTTTCCAGAAATTTCGCATAAGCATCGCTGATCGATTGCAGGCGCAGTTGGGTGGGATCTTCGTTCGTGCTTTCAGCCGAACTGCAGCCAAACAGAGATAGTACAAGTCCAACAACAATGGACATAAGGCAATATCGACGAACCATCACATACAACCTCGCAGAGAAAGGAGCACGAGAGTGTGCGGTGCCTGCCAAGATTTGGAAGACAACAAGAAATTAACAAAATCTAAATATTGTGTCAAGAAAAATTAATGAAATTTAACAAATAATTAACAGCCGAGTTGCATTCATTATTTTAAGTACTTATTTAAAAAGAACTTAAGTCGATTGTCTGGTAAAAATCAAATATGAAAACAAACACATAATTGCAGGTAGCGGACCATCTTCTCTCATAAGTACGTGATTTCAAAGGCAGACTTTTCTGGATTTGAGGTGAAACCGCTGGAAATTCGGTGGAAAGCAAACCAATTAGCTTACATGTAAACTAATTGGCCCCATTATTCCCGATTTTTCGCCATTTTTCCTCAAAGGCACTATCCTGAAACCAATACCAGAGGTCACCGTGGGTGGTGCAGTGCACCAAAAAATGAAAAAATTATGAGCACACCAATGATGCAGCAGTACCGGGAGGCGAAAGAACGCCATCCCGGGATGATTCTGCTCTTTCGCATGGGCGATTTCTTCGAAACTTTCGAGGAAGATGCGGAATTGGTGGCCAAAGTGCTCGGTCTGACCCTCACCAGTCGCGATAAACAGATTCCGATGGCTGGTTTCCCCCACCATGCACTGGAAAATCATCTGCGAAGCCTGTTGAAGCGTGGGCACCGCGTGGCAATTTGTGATCAGGTGGAAGATGCATCCCAAGCCAAGGGACTGGTCAAGCGGGAAGTGACCCGTATTGTCACCCCCGGCACCATTACTGAAGACAGTCTGCTGGATGCCAGCCAGCCGAATCGGATTGCTGCCATCATTCCTGTGGGCAATCAATTGGGTGTGGCCTGGGTGGAAGCGACGACCGGGGAATTGTTCGCTGCCGATTTCAGCACCAGTGCCCTGATTGATGAGATTTCCCGCCTGAATCTGGCAGAATGTCTGGTGGGCGAAGCTGACAGTAGCCGTTTACCTTCAGAACTGCTTGCCGCACTGCCCGTGGGTATTACCAAACGGCCCGACTGGACCTTTGACAACCACACCGCACGCGAAATCCTGTTCAAGCACTTTGGCGTGCTGACTGTCAGTGGGTTTGGCTTTGAAGATCAGCAACCTTGCCTTGTGGCTGCTGGTGGACTGATTCATTATCTGCAGGAAACAATGAAAGCGGAATTGACCCACATCCGCAGATTGAATCCCTACTATCACGATAAGCATTTGCGACTCGATGCGGTGACCCGTCGCAGCCTGGAGCTGACCAAAACCATCCGCGATGGGCAGAAAGATGGTTCTTTGCTGAGCGTAGTGGATCGCACGGTAACACCGATGGGTGCCCGAATGCTGCACGATGCGTTGGTGGCACCGCTGGCAGAACGACAGGAAATCGAACGCAGGCTCGATGCCGTTGCAGAACTGCTGACAGAAACAAATACCCGGCGTGAAATCCGCGATATTCTGTCCGAAGTTCCTGATATTCAACGACTTACTACAAAAGTAAGCACTGGCAGAGCAACACCAAAAGACCTGGCAGCCATTCGGCGTGCGGTGCGTCTGTTGCCCAAGTTAAAGGCGAAAATTGCGGGCAGAAAGGCCGCACCGTTGGTGGATCTGGGGAATAAGCTGGAACTATGCCCTGACCTGCGGGAACTGCTCGACCGTGCGTTAGTAGATGACCCACCTTACAATCCACGTGACGGTGGGGTGATTCGCGAAGGATTTTCCCCCACGCTGGATGAATACCGCGTCATCAATCGGGAAGGGAAACAGTGGCTGGCCAATTATCAGGCGGAAGAGATTGCCCGCACGGGAATCCCTACTTTGAAAGTAGGCTTTAACCAGGTGCATGGCTACTTCATTGAAATTACCAACACCCACGCAGCAAAGGTGCCGGACGATTTCATTCGCAGGCAGACATTAAAGAACGCAGAGCGGTACATTACGCCAAAATTAAAGGAATATGAAGAAAAGGCAGTCACCGCACAGGAGAAGTCGCTGCAACTGGAGCTGGATCTGTTTCAACAGGTGCGTGAACAGATTGCCCAGAACACAGTTCGGCTGCTGGAACTGGCCGATCTGCTGGCACTGCTCGATTTTTTCGCCGGTCTGGCAGAACTTGCCGCCAACAAACGCTACGTGCGGCCATTGTTAGTGGATGAGCCCGAATTATTAGAAATTCGTGAAGGTCGGCATCCGGTGCTGGATCAGACCCTCCCACCAGGAACACTGGTGCCCAACGATGTGGTGCTGACACCCGATACTGGGCTGTTCTGGCTGATCACTGGCCCCAACATGTCGGGAAAGTCGGTTTTCATTAAACAGGTGGCCCTGATAGTACTGCTGGCTCAGATGGGCAGTTTTGTGCCTGCAGCAGCGGCAAAAATCGGGCTGGTGGATCGTATTTTCACCCGCGTGGGTGCCAGCGATGAACTGGCGAAAGGCCACAGCACGTTTATGGTGGAAATGACCGAAGCCGCCAACATCCTGAACAATGCCACCGCATCCAGCCTGGTGATTCTGGACGAAATTGGCCGTGGCACCAGTACATACGATGGTGTGTCGCTGGCGTGGGCGATCAGCGAGCACCTGCACGATGAAATCCGCTGTCGGTGTATGTTTGCCACCCACTACCATGAATTGTCGCAGTTGGCAGAATCGCTGCACTACCTGCGGAACTACCACGTACAGGTGCAGGAACTGGACAACGACGTGGTATTTTTGCATAAGATCGCAAGTGGCAGTGCCGAAAGAAGTTACGGCGTTCACGTGGCAAAACTGGCGGGAATGCCCCCCACCGTATTAGAACGATCTCAGGTGATTCTGGAACAGTTGGAATCCCGCCACCAGTTGCCACAATCCAACGTTCGTTTCGTTGTTTCGCCGCCGGAACGAAAAAGAAAGCCGCGCAATTCTTCAGCCGCCGGACCAGGATTGTTCGATTCTTCGACGGAATGAGCCCGCATAATCGCTACAGTCGCCCCATTCTTTTCACTCCGCAGTCTTTCCCTGTTTGTCCACTTTACTTATTTGCTTGTAATGATCGCAAAACCGTTTAAAATCAATGGAAGATATTCACCGGAATCAAAATACGGTGCGACGCTGTCGTTACCACGTCGGGGGTGCATTTGAATGGCACAAACATATACATTAGACGAAGCAGCCGCAAAACTGAACTTGTCGGTTGACGAGTTCAAGCGTCGTCTCCGTGAGGAATGGAAACATGTGCGTTCCTTCCGGGATGGCTCCACACTGCGGTTTCGTGCGAACGACATCGATGATCTTCTGCGTACCACTGGCGGTAGCAGTTCGGATGACGATTCGTCTGCCATTGTGCTGAACATGGATGATGAACCAACGATTGCTGACGCACCTGTGGTGGCTGATTCTACCCCACCGACTCAGATTCAATCACTGGCACCCGACATCATCAATCTGGATGACGATGACGACAGCTCCCTCAAAATGGACAGTGACGACATTATCCTGCTGCCAGACGTTTCTGCATCCGGCAAGATAAAGTCCGGCTCCGACAGCGACGTGCGACTGGAAAAACAGGACGCACCCAAGCCGAATACTGATTCCGACGATGAATCAATCCTGACCGACGAATTTGAAGTTCCGATGTCGCTGGGTGGCAGCGGGAAACTGACTGGTCGATCCGGTAAGCTGACCTCTGCACAGATTAACGCTGGGCAATCGGGCGTTTTGAAGAAAGGTGATTCGGGCACAAAACTGCCCCAACCACCCCAAGATGACAGCAGCGAATTTGAGCTGAATCTGGATAGCGACAGTGATGATTTTGAACTGACCATTGAGCCAGATTCCAGTGCGGAAATTTCACTGGGTGATGATCCCGGTCCCAGTGCTTCCCCCAGTGGCGTGAACCTGAACAAACCCGCCGACAGTGGGATTTCGCTGGAAAAAGATTCCGACGATGAAATCGACTTTGAACTGAGCCTCGACGCACCTGGCGTGGGCCGTTCGGGTGCAGGTCTGGGTTCCAGCAAAAAACTGCTGGTGGAAGATTCAGACAGCGAATTTGAGCTGACAATTGAAGAGCCCAGCGATCTTTCTCTGGAATTGAGCATCGAAGCCGACGGTGGGGATGAAGGCAAGGATATTTTTGAAGCCACCGACTTTGAAATTCCTTCTCTGGAAGATGATTCCGCATCGGAAGTGATTTCGCTGGACGATGATACCGACCTGGAAAGCTCGGAATTCGATCTGGAACTGGATATTGATGGCGACGATGATGCCAGTGCATCCGAAGTGGTGGCCATTGACGATGATGATCTGGTGCAGGCGAAGAGCAAACAAGGCAAAGGGAAAGCAAAATCCAAGAAAAAACCTGCCGATGATGACGATGACGACGTGATCGATCTGGATGATCTGGAGCTGGACGATGGCCCTTCCGCCAGCATGGCACTGAAAGGTCTGAAACCCGCAGCTATTGCAGGCGACGACGATGATGATGAATACGAAGGTGAGGTGATTACCGTTGCCAAACCTGCAGAGTGGGGGCTGTTCCCCACGTTGATGATGCTGCCCACGATGATTGTGCTGGTACTGGTGGGGCTGATGGCATACGAACTGATCCACTATGTGTGGGGGTATCAACAGCCAAATAAGCCCACCACGCCAATCATTAACGCAGTAGCCGACATGATGGATATGAAGCCGAAGCAGTAAGACCGTCAGATTCTCATTGATTTATCATATTTTACCCACCTGTGGTGCCGCATGACCTTTCCAGTCAGCCACATTGATCATTGCTCTGTTATTATTACAAATGTGCAATCGTCAAGGCATTTCTATGGCGAACTGCTTGGGCTGCGGGAGATTCCCGCACCGAAGAGCTTCGATTTTGTGGCACTGTGGTACGATTTGGGCGGCACTTACCTGCATTTACTGCTGAAACCAGAAGCCGATACGATCAGCCCACGGCACTTCTGCCTGCATGTTGATTCGATTGCGGAGGCACGCACCCACATGCAGGAACGTGGGATTCCGATTGCCGAAACGGTTAAAATCCCTGGTGCAGAACGCTTCTTCATTAACGATCCGGATGGCAACCGCATTGAGGTGCTGCAATGGGAACGCCCCTACCACCCCGAAACAGACGGGGCCTATCGCGCGTAGGGTTACTTGCCACGATCAAAGATGACTTCGGTCCGTTTGTTGTCTTTCAGGGTAAGTTGATTTCCTTCGAACGTGCATAGATCCGTGTTCAAATAAAGGAATTCCAGGGCGAAGTCGCCTTACCTTGCTTGCTGCATGCCATGCGATGGGCACGCTCCAGATTCCTCGCACTGCTCGCCGCACTGCTCACAGAAACGCCGGACCTGCCACGGCCCGGTCCCATTGTGCGAGTGCGGCCCGCAGGTGGTCTGACCGCAGTACTCGCAAGGTTCTAGGCCGAAGTGGGGCCGGTTGCAGCCCACAATAATGCCGTTCCCGGCTTGCAACTCGGCCCCACAGCAGCGGCAGTAAGTGCCAAACCAGTAATTCTTGGGTGGCTGGCCACAACACGGGTCTAAGACTTTCGCCATCGAGTCAACTCCTTAGCATAACGGAGTCCGCGAGTGAGCAGAGCGCGGAGTGAATACGAAGCGATTGCTGCTCCAATCGCTCACTTAAGCCGCTTGTGGCCGTTACCTTTAATATATCCTCAATCGCGGACCCTGTTAGCCGCCGCAAGCTGGCTTAAAGTAATGCGGCACAGTTGCGACCGCCCTCGGGGGGCAAGCGTCCAACTGACAACATCATTCTACTCGCGGGTCACTCTAACAGGTAGTTAGTGACCCACTTTGGCGGCAAGTTCGGCATTATTATCAAGCACCCAAGACGCTGAGCGTTTTAGGAGTTCAACAATCACCGGATCGGGCTGCTGGGAGAAGTTGATCAGGATACGCACCTTTGCATCGTAGCCAAACTCGTCTCTGAAGCCGGGGGAATTGCATTGCTCCAAGTAGCTTTGAATCTTGTCGAGTAGCAGTTGTTGGTGCTCTGGGGATGCCGTTACAGGCGAAGAAGCCACAATCACGAGATCCACGCCCCCATCCTTACGCTTGCCGACGATGTCGATTTGGTCGATGTTTTGAATTGGTGCTTCAGATGCCATCACTACTCCAATCGCTAAGCCGCTTGTGGCCGTTACCTTTAATATATGCTCAATCGCGGACCAACATTCTCTGGCAGGGGCCGACGACCAGCGTTCGGATCACAAGGACGGTTGTGGCCCCGATCCAGTGTTTGGTTAGCGAGCATTTGCCACGTTGATTATCCGGTGCTGCTTCGGTGGTTCGTGAAGACTCACCGTCACGACCCGTCCATCTGGCAACGGCCCAAACAGGCATCCTATCTTGCGCAACACTGACTTGGGAAGAATCGCCTCAACGTCGGTGCCATCCTCGGGCCGCACGGAGTAGCGCAGCACGGTGACCGAACCGACGATCTTTCCAAGTGCGTTCGCCATGCTCGCTAACGGAGTTCGCGATTCCTGCTCCAATCGCTTACTTAGGCCGCTTGCGCCGTCACATATGATAGCTCAATCTCGGGACCTGTTAAGCCCAGCAACCAGTATTTGCAAAATCGCTCGATCTCTCAGAAAACGACATGACCAACAGGGTTACTTTACACGATCAAAGATGATTTCGGTCTCTTTTTGGTCTTTCAGGGTAAGTTGATTACCATCGAACATGCATTGATAAGAATGCTCCGTGCTGCCGTTCAACGGCTCATCGAATTTCCAGATTACCGTATCACCAGGCCCCAGAATATACTTACCGCGGAATTTGTCCCCGTCCCACTCGCAAACCAGGAAGGTACTTGGTGAAAAATTCAACTGCACCGTGCCAGCAGGGATCGTTTTACCATCGATCTCAGTTTTCCGACTGACCCAACTGGTGCCTTCAATCTTCCCCCGATTGTTACTGAGGGAACTGTTCGATTCGACGTTACCAACCCCACACCCCGAAAAGGAAGCAGATAATACCACCAAAACGAGACATAAAATACGTGCTTTCATGAAAACACCAGAATAGATGAGCTGGGTATTTTTATATCAACCCGTTCATCTCTGTCTGCAGAACGTTTTGATCCATGAAATTGCATGACACTGGCTTACCCGTTCACATGATCAATTCGGGGAATCCAGATTCTAGCTCTTTCTAGAATCATCTGGATGAGTTTCGGGGACATGGGAACCAGGTGGTTCTTCACGAATAGCCCAATCTTCGCCAGGTGGAATGAACGTTTCAAACACTTCTAGCAAGTTCGCCCGCCATTCCAGATGTAATTCTTCAGGTAAAACAGCTTCACTTGTGTTCAAATGCTGTTCTCCATCGAATGCCTGGATTTCACTATGTGGATAATCAACTTCTAAAGGCACATGGGAAACCCGGTAGGTAAACACTTTGCCATTGTCTAAACATGAAGCTGGGATAATATTCTTGATTTGAACTCCAATAATTCCCCATTTTTTGAAAACTCTCTGATTCACGTAATCAAGCCGAAGCCATTCAGGATGCCCGAACTCACTTCGCGCTGTGGAAATATCTGGTAGTTCAATTGCAGCAATATCCAAAATACTATCTTTGGCAGGCCAGATTCTTGTAGGCACTCGTCGATAAAGGTACTCTTCAGGATGAAAATCGGCTACAATAGGGCGGCCAGATCGTTTCATTGCCTCAGGTTGTTTGGGCATTTTGCTCATTCAAATGCTTCTCAATTTGGTTCATCAGCTGCTGAAACCCGAAAAATGTCTGTTCGATTTTTTCTACACGCGGCTTACCTGCACCCATGAAAGCAACATGGCAATTTCCTGTATTGCGAAATTCGACGTATGCCGTACGTTTGTCATTGCGAAAAGTAAACCCTACCCCACCAACAACAGTGGGGTTGAGAGCATAGGGAAACCTGTCGATTCGGCTGAGAAAATCAAGAAATCTTCTGGCATGTTCTAGTGACTGTTCGCTCGGAGGTTCAGCATTGTAGCTGTCCCAACCTTTTCTAAGCAACTTAAAATCATCTATACGAGAATAGAGCTTTCTGCATTCAAATAACGAAAAAATCTGTTGTCTAGTGCATGTGTTTTCACCAACAGAGTACACATGTGATTTTTCGAGAACAGCTTGCAAAGTGCCTGACGGTTCTTCAGAAATTTTGAGCAGATTCCATGGCATGCCAGAAATACCATAGGTGAAATAATCAGTGCTTATGTTGTGTTGGCCAATGTATTGTAAAGCACTGTTATTTTCCAGTGGATGTCTAGTGCAGGCATTTGCATTAACAGAGCGCACACGTAATTTGTTGAGAATAGATTGCAAAGTTCCTGATGTTTCTTCAGGCACTCTGTGCATGTGCTGTTGTGGAACACCAGATGTATCGGAGCAATCTGTGCTAGAATCGTGTCTTAACATAAAGGTAGTCACTAGCTCTCCCTGAATGCTGCTAATTTAATAGTTTCAATTGCTTCAATTCTCACGCTACTCCAATCTGCGATCAGACTTGCAAGTAGATCAGGCTTACCTTCTATTTCAGCAATGTCATGATGAAAATTAAAGCTGAATTGGAATCGCTCCTCTCGCAAACTTGATACGATAATTGGGAGCGCACTTAGTTTCATTCGAAATCGCCCGATGTCTTTACTCAAATAAGCTCCAAACTTGGCATCTGAACTATCGAATCGTTTGAAAATACCTTGACTTTGTTTGCCAAACCACATTCTTGACTGTGCAGGGATATCTTCAGCTTTAAGTTGCAGGTGCCAATTGAAATTTAGTCCTAGAGCAACGTAAGGGATTTCAGGTAGTTTGCAAATTATAACCCCAAGAATTTTTTCAATCATACGAGATTGTTGTTCAGGATTACTGTATTCTTCCGGTTTGAGCAACATTAATTGTAGTTGGTCTTGTGTTATCACAAGTGCGAAATCTTCTGTGACTACTTGAACCAATTGGCTTGTAAATACTGATTCCGGCTTATATGTACCCTGCTCGTCTAGAATTCCATGTTTACTTAGCCAATTAGAGGTAAAAATACTTGGATTAAACTGGTTAGCCAACAGCACACAAACAGGTGGATTCTCTATCCATTTCATAGCTACAACCTCTTTTGCAGGGAACTCCACCAATACTGAAATACCCTAGATTATTGTACGGTCTGCGACAAGACAAGTCGCTAGGCGATAATAAGTGCATATATTTAGTGTATATATGTATACATTTCGCGCCCTTCTCACCTCAGCCAGTGCGCCATCGGCTGAGTCATCACTGCCACAAATTTTACCAGTTTGTCTGGCCGAACCTTGACGACGTTCCCGCCTCCATTATGATAGTTACTTCCGATGCCGAGGTGGCGGAATTGGCAGACGCGCTAGTTTCAGGCACTAGTCCAAGCAATTGGGTGGAGGTTCAAGTCCTCTCCTCGGCATTGTTTTCTTTTTTTTTAGCTTTTCCACCACTGAATGAGTTTGGCAATCCGGCCCTGGATTAATTCTTCTTTGGCGGCATCGTCAATTCGCTGGCATTCTTCCTGATTCAGAATCAGATTCATTGCCACCTGCTGGCTGCCGGAAAATTCCAGTGTGCAGGTGGTTAAAAAATCCTCACCAAAATTGTTTGCTTGGTAAAGACGCGTCAGCATATCCAGCATCGAATCGTTGCGGAAACTGGTTGAAGAATTTCGGAAATTGTACAGCCCTTCCACAGGCGAAGTAAGAAAGCTCATCCCACGCATCAGTGCGCTGGGTAGTGCATCGTTAACCAATTCCCTTCGGCGGTTGGGTTCATCAATCCCATCACGAATCTGGATGATCACCAGCTTGCTGCAATTATCTCGAATCCAATCCTGGTTGGAATAAATCCATTCTGCAGCTATCCCCACGCCGAAATTATCGTAGTAGCCCGCATCCACTACGCGACGTGGGGGATTCGTGGGGAGTTCTGCCGCAGGGAACAGATACGGAAAACTGGCACTCATTCGAACTGCAGTCGCCAGCTTAAACTGGGCGTGCATCTGCGGAAACAGTTTGAAAAACTCAATCCCTTCTTTCGACAGAATATCATCCTGATACAGGTCATGTTGTCCACGAAGTTCATTGGCACGGTTAATCAATGTGTGCTTCAGATTCAAATTGCTGATCAATAACTGTCTGCCATCTTCCACAAGCATGGGAGAAAAGATAATTGAAGGTCGCCAGCCAGCTTTCTCCCCCGCATGCAGATCTGCAAAACTGGTATGCAGATGACCGCGAAAAACGGACTGCCACAGATCTTCCAGTGCTGTCCCACGGTCCTGCTGGGCGATCAGCGGCAAGAACAACGAAGGCAGATCATTGCGTATCAGCATGCGACAGATGGGGGATAGAAAATCCTGTCGCACATCGCTGTTCATATCACACAACGATACCGCGCGTTGTACTTTGCCTGGTGCCTGTAGATCGGGCTGATTCAATGTGGAAACATAATAGGCACCTGCAAACATCCCACCTGATGCACCTGTGATCAGCCGCACATGGTAAGGAAAGGCAATATTTTCCTTCGCAAAGCTGGCATCAAGTTCCGAAAGCATTTTCATGCTCCAGGCACCTGCACGGGAACCACCCCCACTGAGGCAGATGATCGCCATCGGTTTCTTTTCAGGCAGCTTGGTGTTTTCATTGACACCATAGGGAATTGCTTTGGATTCAATCAGATCCAGGCGGTTTTCTGGCAGCAATGGCTGGGCAGGTTTGTAATGTTCCTGCAAAGAAACCAGATCATTCTTGTGATAGCTGAGGCCAGGGAAACGCAACTTGTAGACCACACCAGCACCCAGAATAAGCAGGAACAGGAAGAGTCTGATCAAATCTGGTGCCGCCACGAAGTAAGAAATAATGACGTGGCTGAACAACAGGAAATGCAACAGGAACGTAATGCCGGATGCTGGGGAGAACAATTTTGGACGGAATATCAGATAAAACAGATAGTTTGCGATGATCAATATCGAACAAATGATGAACGCACCAAACACAGGAAAATAATCTGCCAACCTTTTCCCATAATTATTTGCAAAGTTGTTATGGTAATAGTCTGCAAATTCAACCTGTGGGATAGTTGTCGCCAGACCGTTGTTACTTGGTTTCGTATAGAGTTTCACATAATCTGATCTGGCCTCGGATTTCCCCCAGCCAGCAGTTTCAACCATGCTTTCACCAAAAGCATGAGATAATTCTTTGAGCTCTGTTTTGTTTATCTCTCCATGAAATAATCCATAGGTAATGAACATCAACAACAAATAACCCAGCACAGTTCCAAGAAAAAGTATCGGGTAAAACTTCCAACGTACCGTGATGCCTTGATTATCGGATCTTTTCTGAAATTCGGGCAAACGATGGCGTTGCGATAGATACCAGCCCATCCATCCAATCATGAGCCCGATGGCGATTACTGCAGTTCCACCGATCACCACGTGAAATGTGTAGAAGAGAATACTGTCGATGGTAACTGGTTCATATCGGTACTGATTATTGTGTTCAGAAAATTGAGTGCGTAACTCTTCCGCACTTTGAAATTCACAGAACGGTGGGCGGTCCTGCGTGAAGTTGGTTGCCAATGGTTCAAACAGATAGCCAGCCAGAAAAACCTGCCAGACTAATGCCCCCAAGCCAACACCAATCCACAGTTGTCGCCATGGGTTGGGGTGCAGGAACAGCTTGACAATGCCAAATGCTTTGGGCTGTCCAAAAACAATCGCTACCACAGCACCCAGCAACAACGGTAAAACCAGCGATACGCTGAACCCAGTCAGCATCACACCAAAAACATCTTCCCACCAGAGGCGATTGAGTTGCTTACTTGCCCAGTCGTTGCTGGTCCAGGCCCAGATCAGTAAGGCAATCGCGGCAAGCAATCCCACAAACAGGATGTGGTGCCAGCGCGGATTTCTTTCAACACTTTTTACATTTGAATCAGACATGAGGCGTTTCCTTTAAATTGTCACTCTGAATGTGCGGCAACCAGGTCCATCAGGCGATGGGCAGTCCACTGGTCGCTTTCGACAGTTTATCATGAAATTGAATTACGACATCAACTTTTCGATCAATTTTCCCCGAACCAATTTCCATTAAATATTCACACGATGCAAAATCCTGGCATGCCAGATTGTACTCTGCAATCCATTGCTGGCGGGCCTCTGCATACTCTGGTGCAACTGGCCAGACACCCCGCCGAGGATAAATGTGCTGCGTTATCCCCACTCGCCATGGTTTGGGTGTGACGCGGGCACGAAAGCACTGCTGGTTGATGCACATTGCTTCGTACGTGGGGTCTGCACTGAGAAGCATGAAACATTCCAGCACTTCCGGATCGGTCGTTTGAAATGTTCGGTGCGTTACCAGCAGGCGATAGCCATTCGGTGTGCGATAGACACGAATGTTCCAGTCAGGTCGATTCGCAACAAACTGTTCCAATCGCTTGAAATAGCGTGTTTCCAAATTGCCCTGAAAGAACTGCTTCATCCGACTGACAATATTGCTCAGGACGCCTGTCAATGGAAATGATGCAAACACACAAAGCAAGCCAATCTTCCACGATTCGTTGCGGACCCCAAGATAGATACTCAGCACGATCAGTGCAAGGAAAATCCAACAGCCAGCATCATCACCAATCTGGTCGTCATCAACATCCACAAAAAGTACATCCGGGGTATTGATGCACCAGGCACCGTAGCTGTTGCGGGTAATCACCATATCGCCATATCGTGCGATCACCTCTTCCCGAATGGGCACCCCTTCGGCTCCGTTGTACGGAACTTTGGGCTCGCGACGCGTGGCATCTGCACCCGCTTTGATAATTTCCAGTGCCTCTTCCGCACGTGCCTGGGCATGGGCCTGGGCTGCTTCCTGGCTTTCATCCGACCAGCCAAAGCGCCTTACGGTAATGCTTCTACCCTGGTGCTTTATCTGGATACGTGCTTCTGCCCAATATTCGGGTACAATCATCTTCTATCGTTCCAAGCGTTGATCAGGTGAAGAATATCTTAACGAATACAGACAGGGAAGTTGCAACAGCGAACGGAGATGCAGTCAGACGACAGGATTATTTCGGATTTGAAACCGTGGGTGTCTGAGCTGGTTTCGTACGCCACTCCGATTTCCATGTTTCATCTGGCAATTTCGGTGGTGCAAAATCCCTTGCTGCCAGATCCTTCCTTTTCACAATATCGCGTAATTCCCAGGTGATCGAATACTTGGAACGCTGATTCATAAACCACAAGCGACGTGGCAGCATAAAGCTGTCCTGGGTTGGATTGGTGTAAAGTATCATCTGCGCCTTGGTAAATTCCTGGATATCCCCAGGCATCTTGGGGAGAATATCAAATACTACATGGTTCTTGATATCTTTCACCGCAGCATCGGATAAATCCGGTCGAATATCATAACGATCGCGAAGTTTATCGGCACTGGTGCCAAACAGAATACTCAACAGATTATTATCTCCGGCACCTTCTGCTGCCAGTTTGTCAACATAAGCTTTCTTGGCTTTATGATCAAATTCCCACAGATATTTGCCATCAGCATAGATAAACTGGCCTTTCTTGTTATTTTCCAGATCCTGGTTATTCCACAATTCCAGGCGGGCCATATTCGGCTTCAGCATTTTTAATCGGCCGACATATACTTCACGTACCAGACGTTGGTTAGCGCCCTGGCCTTCCAGGTATTCCACTGTCTGAAAGACTTTGGATTCAATACCATCCAGGGCTTTCATTTCCTGTTCCCACACTTTCAGATAGCCATCTCTGAAGTTGGCCACCTGCGGGGCTAATGGTGCCAGGGCAGGTGGGGCCACCTGCATCATGTTTGCTGCCTTATTCACATCTGCTTTGCCCTGTTCGGACATTGGCCCCACTTGCGACCACGCAGGTGAAAGTATGCCCGCCAGCAAAAACAGTATTGAGATCTTCTTCATTGGAGTTCCCTGTTGCACAGTCAGCAGACTGTGAAAAATCACCTATATCTATCAAACCATCCCATAACCGAAACTTGTATCCTTGAAAAGGTAGATTTGGAAATCTGCGGCAAATGTAACAATTACAAACGCTACAGATTTCCTCAATTACCCATCTTTACGGCGGAATCTGCTTTTTGTGCTGTGTGCGGCTTTGCATCACCCGGCTATATACCCAATCCGTTGCCACTGCTGCCGCAATTCCTGCCGCTACAAAAATCAACTCTGCTGCAATCGTCATTGTCTGTTCCTCCGTACAAAAAATTGGTTGCCCAGCAGGTAGCCCAGAACAGTCCAGGCCACACTGGGGTGCAGTGCCTTTCTGCCCCACTGCGAAAGCACCTGTGGGAATCTGTCTTCTCGTTCAGGCACCCGATCCGGTTCTGGTTCTACCGGTTCCGGCAACCTGGGGTGCAGTTCTTTTTCCAATTGATCCTGCAGTGACTTCCCACCTGCAGGTGAAGCAAGATGCCAGCGGATTGCTGCCCGATACTGTCGATCAGGTGCGTTCTGCAGTACGACTCCTGGTTGAAATCCTTGGCGAATCAACCAGCTATCCTGGGGGAACTTTCGAATGCACCACTGTTCCTGCAATGTGCGAAACGTCGGTTGCTGTAACACGGCGTGCCATGCAGATTGTTGCTGCATCGATCCCAGGAATGTCAGGCTGGGGCGTTGTTGTTGCACTTGCAATGCTTCCAGACGTTCGAATACCTCCTGGCGAGAAATCGCTTGTCCGCCAAGCATGTATTCATCATTCCTGGAGGGCTGGCCGCAGATTACTCCAGATACCGGTGCCGCTAATGGCATGATTGGGTGTGGTGCTGTTATTGTGCAAACCACATGAGTTGATTGTGGTAATGCAGGTGGGGGCCCCGGTTGCAGTAAAATCATTGCCCAGCCACCATTGATGCCACGCCAGCGTGCCAGGAAATCTTCTGGCGACATCCACAGCCACTTGCCAGGATAGTTATTGTCCTGGATTACTGCCCAGCGTTTACTGAAGTGCACCAGATTAACCATGTGTGCCACGCGGGACCGATAGAAAATGCCGTCGCGTCCTTCGTAGGTGACGCACACATATTGCCGGGCGGCCAATGCCCGTTGTAAAAACTCAGCATCGCCGTCCAGGTGGTGGAGCACACGGATGGTGTGCTGAGGGTCGCGAATTTTCAAATAGCGATCAACCTTTTCTGGCCAGCCACCTCCTGGGTGGTTCTTCATAAAGTCTCGCAGGCCCAATAGCGATTGATTGCCACACCAGATCCCTGCCATTTCCAGGCTGGTGAAGACGCACAGTCCTAAATCATCCTTGCCTACATCGTTTCGCAGGTGTTCCCGCGTGGGAAAGTAACAGGTAATTTCTTCCCCATCGTGGGCAGGCCCACCGGCATGAAATCGTGGCTGAGCCAGCATTGGAGCTGCACTCAGAAGTAGAATCCAAGTTGAAATGTTGAGCTTGTTCATTTGCACTTTCTCCTGGAAGTGAATTGTCAGATGAAACTGGCCTGATGATCCATCATGGAAGGGGAAGAAATAAACTCAATTTTCCCCACGTGAATATATATTGCCTTTTGGGGGATGCGATTGATCAACTATTTGGAACAAAATACAGAAATGGTGGGAAAAAGCGTGAAATGGCGGATGGTTGATTAATCAGGTAATTGTGTTTTGAACCACCGCACCTGGCAATTTTCATAGTGTGAAAACATTTTCACTAATATGTGGCAGATCCACAAGAAAAATGAACACTGCTATTCGTTTGATTTGTGCGGCAAAAATGCGGCAGGCTGATTTTTGTAAGAGCCGACTTGATAAGCTGTTGTGTCAGAGAAAATTGTTTTGTAAATCGCGATCGCCAAGCACTACGGCTTGCCCTGGCGGGTGACAATTGGCACATAACCCACTTCCATTCCTTTTGGTGGATTAACCAGCACCGCAGGATCAAGATCGGCCAGCTTGCCAATGCTCGGTGGGGGGAGGTATTCTTTCTCTTTTGTCCACTTTCGGTGCAGCATCTCGATCCGTTTTTGCAGGGTTTCCCGCTCGGCAGCAGACAAATCGGCATTCTGCAGTGCAGGCTGATCTGCAAAGCGGTACCAATAGTAGATCACGGTGCTGCCATCACCCAGTTTCGCTTCAAAAGGACCTGCCGCCGGTCCGGGTTTCTTCCAACTGCTGTCCGGACTGTCCGGTGTCACGTATGGTTGCGGTTTCGCGGTATACCGCTGTGGAAAGGTAACCTTGTCCAGTCCTGTTTCTGCGGGAACTTCTTTCTCGGTGATGACTACCCACTGATCACGGCCTTTCTTGTCTTTCTGCAGGCGATAGTATTGTGGTAAGGTCACCAGTGCATCTGTTCTGGTCACCAGGTTTTTGTCCCATTGATAGCCGTATGTGGTTTCATTCAGTGCGGTCGGCGTGGCGAAGGAATTCCAGGCCAGGGGCATCCGTTTGTCGCGTTCTGCATTAGGCGGATAGATTCTCCAGGTTGCCCCACCCCTACCTTTGAAGGTGTGCACGGCTGCTTCCTGTGGCTTAATGGTGCCAGTAGCCTCTTTCCCACCCTGGAACCAGGCTTCTACTTCATCCCACAGAGCAGCGCGGGTATATGCCGTAATCCGGTGAATCAGTGGGGCATCTGCACCCTTGTTGGTCGGAAACTGTGTGGGTGCCACGCGGGCATACATGGTTCCTTTCGAATCAACTGCGGTAAAGGCTGGCACGTGCTGCGTTTCCATTTGCACCGCTTTGTTTGGGTCGGATGGGCGGGTATCCAGGAACATCCCTGCCAGATCGGTCCGCTCCAAGGTGGGTTTCGTCCAGAAGTTGGGCAGAAAGAAGGTAACAGGCCCCTTAAAGTTGCCTGAATTCAGAAACAACGTCCAGCACTGGTTGCCCGTGGGAATATTTTTGCCTGCAGTAGTCTTTTTGGCTTCTGTCAGTGGCAACGGCAGATAGCCGTAACCAAAAAGTTCGCCGGAGGTCCCTTGCTTCAAGTTCAGACCATCAGGCGGCCAGAGCACCCACGGGCTCAGCTGGGCAATCGCATAATGTCCTTTGGGATTGTTCCAGTCGCGACCTTTACCCGCACCTGGGCCGTTTGCCCATTCGCTGAAATTCAGTGCCACCCCACCCATGATGAATTTGGGGGTTTCGGTGGCGAACCGTGTATCCCGCCACCAGCCCAGACCACCTTCTATGTCGGAATAAGCCTTTTCGGGCTTGGGGCCATCAAACTGAGAGAACATCCAGGTGCCAAACAGCCCACTCTGGAACTCGGCACCTGGGTAGTTTTTCAGCAGTGGCCAGGCGGCAACATACATCGAAAAACCTGCGTTGTATTTCTTGTCCACCCGCTCGTGGGGAACAAGAAGGTAGCCCGCCATTTCCGCTTTACGCGGATTAGGTTCTGCCGCACGTCCAGTTATGGCTGCCATCGCTGCTACCAGCAGCAGGGCACCCAGCAAACTTTTCTTCATTAAAAAGACTCCAATGTCATTCTTTCGTTGTCTTATCCAGTTTCAGGTCAATCAGTATCGAAGAATGGGGGTTATTCTTTTTTCTCCAGAATCCCCTGAAAAGCTTTCGTCTGTGGGTCATCTGTCGCCCGCATATGTGCAAGGAGCTTTTTACTCAGTTCCGCACGTTCACGGGCATAGGTGGGATCATTAATCAGATTCTTCCGTTCGGTGGGATCCTTGGCGGTATCAAACAGCATCAACGGCTCCCCCTCCACCAATTGTTTTACACGGGCCTGAATTTTCTCATCGGTAGCAGAATTCATTGCCGGAAAGGTCAGCCCACTCAGAGCTTCGGCACGGAATTTATCTGGCCCACCTGCCCACCCGTGGAACATGAATGCTCGGTCTTTGGTCCGGATGCACCGCTGGGCAAACGACTTGCCACTGCTGAGGGTATTCACGTGGGTAACAACAAAGTCGCGGTCGGGCTGTTTTTCTCCATTCAGCAGAGGAATCCAGGAGCGGCCATCCATGCCTGCAGGTGGTTTGATCGCAAGTAACTCCAGCAACGAAGGCATCAGATCGACACTGCTGACAAATTCGGTACGCACCTGTGGCTCTTTGGTCTTCGGGATGCGAATCAGGATCGGCGACCAGGTGCCGTTGTAATAGACCGTGGCTTTAGAAAATGGGAAAGACATCCCATGATCGGACCAGAAGACCACAATCGTGTCCGCATCGCGGCCAGCAGCCGTAAGTTCTTTCATTATCAGGCCAAACGCCAGATCGAATCGGCTGACATTGGTGTAATAATTAGCAACTTCCTCCCGCACACGTGGGAGGTCTTCCAGGAAGGCTGGCACAGTCACTTCGCTGGCCTTCAGAACACGCACCCCATCTGGTAGCTTTTCGAGTTTGGCTTTTTTTCCAGTTCCATTGATAAAAGGCCGATGTGGGTCGCAGATATTGGCATTAATGAAGAATGGCTTCTTTTCGTTTGCAGCAGAAGCCAGCATTTCGCGGAATTTTGCCGCAAACTGGGCAGGTTGTTTCCCCAGTGCCTGCTCGCCGATGGCGTGCCACGGAAACTTGTCCGGTGGGGCCATATGCACCGCCTTGGCGATCACCCCAGTATAGTAGCCCTGTTCCCGCAGGATTTCGACCAACGTGGGCACATCCCGTCGAATCGGCTGAAAGCCCAACGCACCATTCCGGTGGGGTACCCGTCCTGTCATCAGTGCGGATCTTCCCGGCTGACAAATCGGTACGGTTACATGGCTGTTGATGAACTGGTGGGCCGTCTTTGCAAACGCATCAAGGTTGGGGGTGATGCCCAGCTTGCCTCCGCACCAGCCTGCAGAATCGGCATTCATATCATCTGCGGTAACAATTAACAGATTCGTCGGTTGATAGGCGGGAAGAATACCGGGAAGTGCCCAGCTACTAAGAAATGCGATCCAGATAACTCGCATGAATAACCCCTGCGTCAAGATTTTCTGAGACAGCCATTCTACCGGATTCGGGATCTGGTGCAGAATTAACTGGGGGCTGCTGGAAGTCACTGCAGGGCATTCAGCCTGACGCTGTTATTGAATTTCAGCAATCAGCAGCTTCACTTTCTCTTCAATCAGATCGCGAATTTTCCGAAATTCATCATCGGGCAGCTCTTTAGGATCGGGAATGTTCCACTCTTCTCGCCGCTCTGCCTTCACCAGTGGGCAATAATCGCCACAGCCCATGGTCACAGCCACGGTAATTTCGGTGCCGTTAAACTGATCCAGTGCTTTCGAACCATGTACCGACAGATCGTAGCCCTTTTCTGCCATAAACTGGATTGCCCGCGGATTGACCTTGCCGGACGGTTTGGAACCTGCCGAATGGGCCGCAATTTGATCCCCACCATGTATCCGTGCGAACGCTTCTGCCATCTGGCTGCGGTTGCTGTTTTCAATGCACACAAACAAAATCGACTTCATTTGCCATGAATCCATTAGAACTGGTTTGGTGGTATCTTATTCAGCCATTGGTGGGAGTTGGATCACTAATGATGAAGGTTGTGTGTGTTTTGGCCGCAAGTCCATTGTCTCAAGGTCAAATTTCATCAAAAAATGACCGCCCTGATGCTTAGACTCCATCTGAGTGGTGGATTTCCTGCTACTCTTTATGGCATTTTCGCTTCCGGTGGGGGATTATCGCGGGATTGCCACCACTGCAGCATCTTTTTCAGCGAGGCGGGGTTGAAATTGTTTTCACCTTTGTCCCAACTGTCCAGAATCAACTGTTTATCGGCCTGCGACAGGTACCAGTTCATCCCCACATCGGAGTAGCGTTCAAACACCACGGTGGTGAAAAAGTCTTTCGTCCAGGTGGGCAGTTCCCCTTTTCCCGCCTGTGCTGCCTGACCGAACCAGGACTGGAAAAATTCTCCTAACTGCTGTAGTTCTGCATCGTTACGGTAATTGGCTGATGAAGAGCGGGCATGGTCGACTGCCGAAAACGGTCCCGTCAGACCTGGGAGAAACGCCCCACCTTCTGTGAGTGGCAGCGACAGGTTCCGGTTCTCCTGATGGCTGGCAAAATCGCGAATCTGTACCACAATCACCCCACTGGTGTTGCGGGCCAGCCAGTCGCGATACTGGTAAATCCACGAGGTGGCAACTTTCACGCCGGTGTTGTCCAGGTAGCCCGCATCAACCACCCGTCGCACGCCATTGGTGGGCAGTGAGACCGCCGGACTGAGGAACGGAAACGTGGCATTCATCCGTGCTGCCGTGCTGAGGTGAAATCGCCCACGGGATTCCGGAAAAACGCGGAAAAACTCAATGGCCGAGCGGGAATAAATGTCTTCCGATCCTTTCCCCTGTCGGCGTCTGGTCTGTCGCCCACGTTTGATTTCCCGCTGAATCCGTTCACTGCTGCTCAACTTCTCTTTTGGTGCGTCTTCGGAGCCGAATTCCGGCCCGTTAGGCAGCAGAAAGTTCCCCTGATTCACGGTCAGGTACGGTACATAACGATTGCTGATCAGCAGTTGTCGGCCATCTTCCACCACCATGGGCGAAAAAATCAGGCTCGGTCGCCAGCCAATCCGTTCACTTTCTGCCCAATCCGCGAAGGTGCGGGCGAAGACATTGTTCAGCCGTTTGCGGATAAACGGGTCAATATTTGGTACCTCACCTTCCATCGCCCGATCGAGCATTTCCCCACGGTCGCGGGTATAGTGGCTGGTGGGAAGAAACGAAAACGGAATTTCGCGGTAAACCAGTGCGTTGATAATGGGTGTCAGAAAATCCTGCGAAATATCAGTGGGCTGAAAGCCTTCCTGCAGACTGCCATCGGGCTGCACACTGCCCACGTAATAGGTGGCACCGACCATACCACCTGACGCACCGGTAATAATGCGTAAGTGCTTTGGAAATCCAGGAATACGTTGATGGAGTTCGTGCAGCACCTTGGCTGTCCACAATCCCGATCGATTCGCACCACCTGTGGCAGTCACAATCACCAACGGTGGGGGAATCCGCGTCCCTTCCGGCACGGGTGGGCCGAATTGCTCTTTCCAGGTCCGTAAAGCATTTCGCTCATCCGCATCCATCCGTTGCAGAGCGGTTTCGTACAATCGCAGCAGCCGACTGTAATTTTCCTCGTCGGCATAACCTTTGCTGGTTAATTCCTGAATGCCTTCCTGCACCGTGCGTTCGGGAACTCGTTGCGAGCCCACCGCAGCAACCATGTGCACCACCCGCTGAATCTCTTTTTTCTTCACCGTGGGATCATTGTCCAGCGAAACCAGATCCTCCAGCGAGGCAGCAGGCTCTTCGAAATCTTCCAGATTGGTGATTGCCCGATATTCCGGCTCCAGGTGGGGAAAATGCAGCCGATACGGAGCCTGATTGCAGATTCCCACCCACACAGCCAGTGCGACGAACGCCAGAATGGCAAAACTACGCAGATAGAACCACAGCACCGCGTTAAAGGTGGCTGCCATGCCAAAAAACAGGCATACCGTGGTGATCGGTGGTGCCTGCCAGTAGTCACGATCGGACAACAGTGCGAATATTGCGTACATTGCCAGCAACACCACAAACAACAGGCCAGCAATCATATGCAGCCAGTATTTTTGTGCGAACTGGGTGCCTCGTTCTGCACCGAGCAGGCGATTGCGGACATTCCGCGACAGCACCGCAAACAAACGAAGCGACAACAGCATCACCACCACGCCCACCAGAAACGGCCAATTGCTGGCAATGTAAAGTGGGGCATTTTCACCCAATTGCGGGTCTTTCAGATGCACAAACGGTGCGGAACCAGTAATCCCAAACCCAGCCGATACCAGCAGCAAGACAGCACTGGGCAAAAAGGTGACCCCCAGGTACCAGCGCAGGCCATCGCCGGCAGCATTCAGATCGGGCTGATCTTCCACCACGGGCGAGCGTGGGATACACAGGCCCATCACACGACCCACAAAAGTAGCCCGCTGCTGTGCGTGGGCCAGCATTTCCGGATGATACCGTGCATCGTTGATGTAGGTCAGCAGCCACACGTACGCGAACAGCCAGGCAATGCTGAAGCCTGAAATGACCTGAATCACAGGTCGATCGTGCCACATCAGTGCAGGAATATTGAGGCCCTGCCCAAAATCGAACCAGGCAATGGCCAGAAAAAAGAAAGTACACCCCACGGCCAGTGCTCTGGGTGCCAGACTCATGATGCCACGGAAGTACGGGTGCAGGAACATGTCAATACTCCTTTATTGATGCACACTTACGTCTTAGCCAACCGTGGTGAATTTGCCAGTACAACCACGCAGATACACGGAAGGTCAACGTAGGCACAAAACGAACCGGAAGGGTTGATGACGGTACAAAACGAGGCTAAAGCGTCAGTGATGGAATTTGCCCGTGTGCCGCGGTTTGCCTTTTGCCTTCATCGCCCGCAGCGCAAGCAAGGGAATTTCTTCATTTTCAAAAGTAGTCGCACACATGCGTCTTGACCGCCAAGACGCCACGAAGACAACTTGATTCTGTTTTTTGTAAAAGTTCCTGGGGCGAACAGGTATTTGGTACAATTGAACTTAGTGCGGTACCGTGGGAGACCTGAGGACGATGCCTTCCCCTTTTCCAGGAATGGATCCTTTTTTAGAACAGGAAAGCTGCTGGCCAGCCTTTCAACACCAGTTTATTTCTGCCTTATACCAGACATTGCTGCCACTGCTGGTGGATCACTACCGACTTGAGATTTCGGTAAGACAATATATTACCGAAGAGCCGCTGTTTACATCGATTATTCGCCAGAATCATGCAGAAGAATATCTGGAAATCCGCCACAAAAACAACGACACCTTGGTGACCACCATCGATCTGGTTTCCCCCACCAATCGCCTGCAGGCCCAGGGGCGTGCGGCTTATCATGCCACCCGGCAGCAAAGCAAGGCACTGCGGGCGAACCTGGTCGAACTCGATTTGGTGCTGCAGGGGAAGCCATTGCGGAATTACATTCGCGAACTTCCCGAACACGACTACCTGCTTTCCGTTAGTCGATCGAACAATTCGACGAAAAATTACGAAATCTACCCCTGCATGCTGGAGCACCACCTACCCAGGGTGCGGTGCCCACTGATTGCTGATGAGCGGGACTGTATTCTGGATGTGCAGAAAGTGTTTCGTCGTGCGTTCGAGCTGGGGAACTTCGACATCACGCTGGATTATGAGAAAAATCTCACCACGATGGTACCACAGGATAAGCGGGACAAAATTGAACACATGATTCGTACTTCCCGTCGTACAGATTAGCGATGGCTCATTAAGATAACTGCGACAGAAAAAATAAAACAAAGATGAAAAAAACACCCACCGCTGATCTTCCGCGTAACCAGATTCTGATTGGGGATTGTCTGACCCACCTGCAGCACCTGCCTGCGGGATCGGTGGACCTGATTGTGACCGACCCACCGTTCAATATTGGTTACGAATACGATACTTACGACGATCAACGCACCAAGGCAGATTACCTGCAGTGGTGCGAGCAGTGGTTGGCGGAATTGGTGCGGGTTTTATCCCCTAATGGGTCGTTTTATCTGGCCATTGGCGATGAATTTGTAGCAGAATTCAAAATTCGCCTCGATCAGTTACAGCTTTCCATGCGGAACTGGATTGTCTGGCATTACACGTTTGGCGTCAATTGTAAACTGAAGTTTAATCGCAGCCACGCCCACATTCTGTATTACGTCAAAAATCCCAAAAAGTTTACCTTTAATCCAGATGCGGTGCGGGTGCCCTCTGCCCGCCAGACCACCTACAACGACAAGCGGGCCAATTCCACTGGCAAACTACCTGATGATACCTGGGTGCTGCGACCACAGGAAGATGAGCGGTTTTTTGCCCCAGAGAGCGACACGTGGTATGTCCCACGGGTCTGTGGCACGTTTAAAGAGCGTTCCAGCCACCCATGCCAGATGCCGATCGCCTTGCTCGAGCGGATTGTGCAGGTTTCCAGTAACCCCGGCGACCTGGTACTCGATCCGTTTGCGGGCAGTGGCACCACGCTCTGTGCGGCGAAAAAACATCAACGGGACTACCTTGGAATGGAGCTTTCCGAAAACTATGTGCAGATTATCAACGATCGACTGCACAACATGAACGGCCTGTTCAGTAATTGCTGAATACGATTTCCAGGTAGGCTGGTAAACCTCTTCCGGAGAAACAACGATGAACAGACTCTTGGTACTTCTGGCAGGATTGTGGACGGTATCTGCTCAATCGGCAGAAATTGAAGTGTGGGCGAAAGGCCTGATGGCTCCATTCGGGATGGATTATCAGGACAAAGTAATGGTGATTGCAGAATACAAAGGCCATCGCATTCTGGCGATTACCCCCGATGGGAAGGTCACTACGATTGCAGGCAGCCCGAAGGTGGGAACCACCGATGGACCAGCAGCAGAAGCATTGTTCAACCAGCCCCACAATGTGGTGGTGGGAAACAACGGCCTGCTGTATGTTGCGGACACCATGAATCACACCATTCGCGTGATTGATACCTCGAAGAAGACCGTGGCCACCCTGGCGGGTTCTGAAAAAGGCTTTGCGGGTGATGGTGGGTCGTTCGCAGAGGCGAAATTTAATCAGGCGTACCACGTGGCCTTAAGTGCCGACAAAAACACGCTCTATCTGGCCGATCTGGGCAACCGCCGGATTCGCGCCCTCGATCTGGTGAAGAAAACGGTCACTACAGTGGTGGGGAATGGTCAGCGTGGGGTTCCTGCCGACGGGACAGAAGCCACCAAAGCACCGTTGATGGACCCACGGGCGGTGACGGTTGATGCCAAAGGCAACATCTGGATTCTGGAACGTGGGGGGCACTGTCTGCGGGTGGTGGAAAACGGCAAGATCCGCACCGTGGCGGGTAATGGCAAGAAAGCAGGCACGGGTGATGGTGGGCCAGCACTACAGGCTTCCATGGATGGCCCCAAGTTTCTGTGGGTGGAAGCCAGCGGCAACATTCTGATTGCCGATACCGAAAACCACATCATTCGCCGAGTGGTGGTGAAAGATGGCACCATCCAGCGGATCGCTGGCACAGGCAAGAAAGGGACAAAAGTGGGCCCCTCCTGGAAAGAAGTAGAACTGAATCAGCCCCACGGAGTCAGTGTTGGGCCGGATGGCCTGCTTTACATTGCCGACAGCACGAACAACCGCGTGCTGCGAGGCCCTGTGCCAGAATAAGTTCAGGTCATGGCTGCACATTGCATTATTTGTGGAACAACAGAATCTGTTTCACCAGCCACATTTCGGGTGGTTGGTGCCCCACAGATGAAATTCGTTTCCCGTAATAACTGGATCAACTATCGCTGCAACTGCTGCGATAAATGCTGTCGAATTGGTTCCGACATCGATTATTCCCGCTTCCGCTATCTGCATCGATTATTTCTTCTGATTGGCCTGATCGCAGCAGTAGGATTTATCCTGATGCATCTGCTAAAATCTGATCAGACCATGTTATGCAGCTTCTGTCTGGGCACCGGAATCTCTTTTCCAGCACTGCTGATCTGGCCCTGGCGGGTGGCAAAATATGAACAACGAAAAACGCCGGAGTTTCTGGGCCCATACTGGAACAGCTACTTTGCCCAGGAGTGCGGCATCACACGTTGGGGAGTGGTGCCACGGTTGGTAGTGAGCAGAAACCTCTTCCCAGATGAACCATTCGCCCAACTGTATCCCCCATTGAACTCTGCAAATGTGCTGGATAACTATTATGGCGAATAAACTCCATTAATAACAATGCAGACTACGGGTTTACTACTCCCAGTGGGGCCGGCCCAACTAATTTCTTGCATGGCTTGAAGCTGCCTTCAGACTGATGTCTCAAATGGACTTATCAGCGTGGCACTCCCAGCAATGAACTTCAGAAACGAATCATATCCGGCTTTCTGGTGCATCACCTGGTTCGTTCTTTGAGTCATCAGCCGCCATGCTGTGCCCCACAAACACCTGCGGGACATCGTACGGAAACAGCAACTCTGGCGGCCACGGTGGCTCCGACAGCTTCATCGTCCACTGGTATCGGTATGGTTGGCAGACCACGCTCTCCACGCCAGAAACCTCGCCCTTGATCAGGGTGTACCCCAGCTCACGAACAGAGGCTCCTGCCGTCGGGGTGTACCCTTGGAAACGCTGGTACGGTGGCGACTCCAGATAGTTGAGACGAAGCCGACCGGGGCTGGCAACATCCCAACAGCAACGGATGCACGCATAAATCGTCTGCCCATATCCGTAAACAAGTTCCCCAGACCCGTCTTCGTTTAGCCAGAGGACGCGGAGGCTCGAATAGTCTTCAGGAGTCGCTCGCCAAGACCCAGCCATCCCAAGCACCTGCCTGTCTTCCTCTACGGTCGCCATCTTCTCACCTCTGCCAACGAATTTATCAGTGCAACATCAGCCGCGGTTCGCTTGATAGACGTTAAAACACCGATTTTCATATGAAATTGGGTTTAGTGTTTAAATTATTGACGCCGCTGGCCTGTTTAAGTTGTACGCCGTCGCCAGCCAATTTGATTGAAGCTAACAACAAAATGTACCAAAGTTTCCAGCCAAGTCGAATTTGAAGTCACTGTCACTGACTTCTACCCGGTGTATCACGGGTCCACAATTCAGCATTTAATATATTAAGGGTGATGGTCGCAAGCGGCCTGAGTGAGCGATTGGGACAGAAATCGCTTCGTATCCATTCCGCGACTCTGCTCAATCGCGGACCCGTTAGCCGGATTCATGAAACTCGAGCATCCACTATCTGGTCTCTTTGCCCGATGTCAGACCATCTGCGTTGCCGAGTGCTGCGGGATCGATGCCTACGACTTCAGTCCGATCCACATCGCGTCCTTCTTGTTGCTCTACCGAGGGGAGCCCGACCCAGCGGATGTGCGGCTAGTTCGATCCCAGTTGGCGGCGCTCAAAGTCAATTATGGTTCCAACGGTGCAAGCGCCGCGGGGGTCACGCTCGACGAAGTCAACCAAGTCTTCACTGGTGTGGAGGTCGATGCGCTCGTCGATGAGATTTCGGCTAACCTCGACAAGGCTCTTACTCTCATTGAGGGTATCAAATGCTCGAAATGTCGGCATCCCGCCGGCTAACCGTATCTGCGATTGAGCGTATAGTAAAGGTGACCGCCGCAGGCGGCCTAACAAGCGATGGGAGCAGGAATCGCTTCTTATCCATTCCGCGACTCTGCTCAATCGCGGACCCGTTCGGCGGCAAGGTTATTGAAGACCGCCTCGGCGTGAGATCTCAGACGCTATGAGCCTTTCACACATCGCAGAATTGCGAACTCAACTTGAACGCCGACATTGGAAGATCATCACGGAAACCAAAATATCCAATACCGAGTCTTCATTGAATTGGAAAATTGCACGCCCAAACGGAGACTCAACTTTAACCCTCGAATTTACAGAAGGCTTTTATGGTGCGTATGGTGACTTCCTCCACGAATCAATCGATGAGAGTATTGTATGTGATGTTGTAGGTCACCCAGAGATACCGCACTTGTACTTTGGCAAGTTTCAAGGTCAGTTTCAAAAGGACGTTGTGGCATTTGCGAACGCGATCAACGAGATTGAGTAATCGTTGCCAGATGATACCACGTAGCGGCGAACCACACATTGCACCAGAGCCGTGGCAAATGATATCGAAGTCACCAAACCACGCGGCCTGCGGCCGGCTTAACGGGGTCTGTGATTGAGCATATAGTAAGGGTGTCGCCCGCGATCGGTTGTTTTTAGTCACGCTGTTAAGCACGCCGTCTGCTGGTTGCAGCGGCAATCAACCGCCGCCCTCCACTCCCTCACAGAAACCAGAGCAAAAGAATTTGGCCATGAACCTACAACAGCGCGCAAAGGCATTTCTTGAACGGCCTATTCCAAAGGGAATGCCGTATGTACCGGACTCGATTTCCGAGCGGTTTATCGCCGAGTACGCTGCGACGGGCAAAGTCGCGCTTGATGGTGAAACGCATGAGTTGCTGCAGATTTGCGTCCTTGAGGGTGACAATACAGCACAACAAAAACAAGGCGCGGAACGTGAGTTCTTCATGGAGAGTGCAGCCATCCTTCGCGTCATTGCCGAGGAATCGCGAGGGAGCAGCTAACCACTAACCACGCTTTGCACTTGACCGGGCCGTTATGACGGTTTTTCGAGACATCACGTTCCCTGCGGCCGGCTTCACGGGGTCCGGGATTGAGTATATAGTAAAAGTGACGGCCGCAGGCGGCCTAAGTGAGCGATTGGAGCAGAAATCGCTTCGTATCCACTCCGCGACTCTGCTCAATCGCGGACCCAGTAGGGGCTGTCTGATATGGATATGGTCCCGCTTCGTTTCCTTCCGACAGATGCGGTATCTGGCTGTCGAATCGGCGGTCCGTGCCCAGTTGGTCTCAAAGCGCAGTTCCGAGATTCGCTGACTCAATACTTTGGCACCTTCCCCCTGATTGAGTTTGAAAAGACCGAGTTTTCCATTTTTCATCGTTTCGATCGACTTGGTAATGATGCGGCTCGTGACATCATTGCTTTCAACAATCAGATTCTTGAGCCCAGCGAGTTGATCTGGGTAGCGGTTCACCCAGTTTCTTTCCGATCGGAGGATTCGCCGAATATTTTTGAAGCTCGTGCACTTGAACTTCATAACCCTGGTAGCGATCTTACTCATGACGATCAGTGCCGACTAATTCATATCACGGGATGCACGCTCGGAGGACACTGCTATGTCGAGCGTGTTCAAGTCCGGGACGACGTGAAACGGTTGGAGGAAGAGGGGTATCGGCATCTCTTACAAATTGGCGAAGTGGGAGGGGATTTTATTGAGGGATTTCCATGGGATCCTGGATTCCTTAATGTGTGGGCAAGTCATCCGCTCGATCCGAGCACATATCGGTTTTGTGTGCAGCAATAAATAAACGACCGAACAAATCCGCTGCACATGAATACTGCGGTACAACACGAAGCCAGGCAGCCGGCCCGGTGATGTTCTTCATCGATGTGCGGTCGGAAGTACGCACCAGGCAGGTTTTACCCGCAACCATGCACAGGATGTTACGAAAAGAATCGGCAAGATTGGCAGCAATCATTAAAAATATTTCATCTTTCCCCTGCCTAAACGTGGGGCGGTGCGTCCTTACCTTTGTCCGTGCGTGGGCAGGGGGCATGAATGTCAAACAGTTGGGCAACTGTCATTGCGTTTGGGGTCTGGGCGTGCGTTTCGCAGGCAGCAGAGCCGTTAAGTGACAGTTTCAAAAGCACTTACGACAAAACCGTTCGACCATTTCTGACCCAGCACTGTTTTCAGTGCCATGGGGAAATGAAACAAGCGAGCGATGTACGCCTCGACCGTTTGGCCATCGAAGGAAAAATTCCCGTTGCCACGTGGGCAGGTATTCGCGATCAGATTCGAGATGGCCTGATGCCACCCAAAAAAGAGCCACGGCCCAACCAGACCCAGTCGCGTCAAGTGGTGGCCTGGATCAGTGCGTTGGTTGCTCAGCAGCCAAGCCGCCTGCCAAATGAAGGAAATCTCATTCCTCATGAATTGCTTTTTCAGCAAAAACCAGCCGAAGATGCCGCCACACCTGCACGGATCTGGCGGATTCACCCACAGGCTTACATGAATCTGGTGCAAAGCTGGGCAAAAGACGCACCCGGGATCAGTCAGCCGTTTACGCTCATCGATGAACGTGGGATCCGTGATTTTGCCAATCTCTACGCTGCTGACATCCCCAGTACCGAAATTCTGGTGCGGAATGCTGAAGCTGTGGTGACCGCACAGACCACGAAAGAAATGGTAATCATTCCCAGAAGGGACCCGAAGTCCAGTGAGTTGCCCAAGCCGGAACGTCGACCCAACCCACGTGCGATTAAAGAGTTTGTGCAACTGATTGAAACTGCGCAGCCCACGCCAGAGCAATTACAGCGTGCGGTGCGAACCCAGTTTCGCATGGCAATTGGCTGGCAGCCCACCGAACAGGATGTGGCACGTTACCTGGCCCTGTACGAAAAATGTCGCCGGCAGGCCGATTCACCCACGGCGGTGCGAACAATGTTGCAGGCGGTGCTGCTCAATTCTCAGACGATTTTCCGCACCGAAATGGGTGGTGGGCAAGGGCAGCGAAAATTACTCACCCCACCGGAAATGGTGCGGGCGATCAGCTTCAGCCTGGGCTACCGGCTCGACCGCGACCTGCAGACAATGCTGGAAAAAGGGCAATTGACCAGCCACGACGAGATGCTTCAGGCGATCAAAAAAGTGCTGGCAAATCCGAAGACCGATTCCAGCCGCATCATGCAGTTTTTTCGGGAATACTTCGAATATGATCTGGCGGCTGATGTTTTCAAAGATAATCCCAAAGATTCGTTGTATTTTCCGCGTGCCCACATCAACGATACCGAATTACTGATTTCCCACATTCTGAAGCAGGATCGAGAGGTGCTGCGGGAACTGCTGACCACCCAAACCACATTTGCGAATGCTCGTTACGACAAAAAACGAAATGTCATCCAGCGTGCCGAAGCCAGAACAGGTGGGGTAGATCCCAAAACGGGCAAGTTTACGCTGTCGATGGAGGGAATCTATGGATTCGACAAATGGCCGGAAAAACAACCCGCCGTGATGCCGGAAAATACCCGCATCGGCATTCTGATGCAGCCAAGCTGGCTGATTTCCTGGAGCACCAACTTCGATAACGATCCTGTTCGTCGTGGGCGCTGGATTCGTGAACGCCTGCTCGGTGGGACGGTGCCAGACCTGCCCATTGGTGTGGTGGCCCAGGTGCCCGACGATCCCCACCGGACCTTTCGGGATCGCCTACAGGTAACGCGGGCAGCAGAATGCTGGAAATGCCACCAGCGTATGGATGATCTGGGGCTTCCGCTGGAACAATTTGACCACTACGGGCGTTTTCGCACCACGGAACGAGTGCTGTATCCGGAAGCCACCGCAAAGAATCTGGACATCAAAGGAAAATCGAAAGGCGATGTTTACCGTGAGGTGGCATTAGATACCACTGGCCGAATTGCTGACAGTGGCGATCCGGAACTGGATGGGGTGGTTGCTGACCCACGCGAGATGATGCACCGTCTGGCAAAATCAGAACGGGTGCGACAGGTATTTATTCGCCATGTTTTTCGCTTTTTCATGGGACGTAATGAATCACTGGCCGATGCTTCCACGCTTCAGGCCGCAGATGAAGCCTACGTCCGCAGTGGGGGCAGTTTCAACGCACTGCTCGAGTCGATCTTTACTTCCGATTCGTTCTTGTATCGCAAACAAATAGCCAGGGTAGAACCATGACCAGCACCCGTCGTCAGATATTGCAATACAGCCTGGGAGCTGGGGCAACAGTACTCAGCCCGATGCTGCAACGCCTGGCCCTGCACGCCGCCGGCAGCACGGCGGTCAATCAGCAGCGTGTGGTATTCGTGGTTCAAAGCAACGGCATGAACCCCGATCACCTGCGTCCGGTGGGCATCGAAAAGACCCACCGTGGCAAGTATCCCACCAATGACAAAACAGTTGATATCTCCTTACGGGATAAGAAGTTACACGAAGCATTGCAGCCACTAGCACCATTTCAGGATCGCCTGACCCTGATTCAACACCTTTCCGGTCGGGTGGGGCTGAGCGACCACTCGGCCAATTTTGGGGCATTGGGTGCCTGTTCCGCCAAAAAAGGGGCAATCAGCGAAACCGTTGACCATGCGGTAGCTCGGGCACTGCCGGGTGTGATTCCCCACGTGGCGCTGGGGCTGGGGGCGAATCCGGGCGTCACCATGAACTACCAGCTCTCGGCGTATGGACCGGGCAAAGCCTGTCCCATCATCTGTTCGCCCGATCTCGCATTCAAATCGCTGTTTGGCAGTGTTGCCGATGATCAGAGCAGCAAAAGCTTTGACCAGAAATCAAACCTGCTTGATTTCATGACGGACGATATCAAGCGGGCTCAGGCGGGTCTGGCAGGTGAAGAACGCCACAAGCTGGATGGTTATCTTTCTGCGTTTGAAACCTTGCACCAGCGGCAAAAGCAGATTGCTGGCATGCGGGAGCAATTGAAGAAACATGCCCCCAACCTGGGCAAGAAACTGGAAGCCTCGGTTTCCAGTCTGATACTGGAAGCTCAGTTCGAAATCGGTGCGGCAGCAATGATCGCTGGCCTGACGAACGTTCTACTGCTGACATCCGGTGGTGGTGGGCAGGGATTTGGTGAATTCCCAGAAATGGGAATCGCTGGCCTGCACGGAATTGGCCACGGCCAGGCCCAGAACGGCAAACCTGCCGCACAGTGCTTCATTGATCTGCGGGTATTCCACACCAAATTAATCGCTGGGCTGGCAAAGAAGCTGGCTGCGGTGCCGGAAGGCAATGGCACGATGCTTGATAATACATTAATTATATATCTGAGTGATTCTGGAGAGCAGCACCACCCCAGCCTGTATGAATGGCCTGTGGTGTTGCTAGGCAACCTGGGTGGCAAAATTGCCAAACCGGGCCGTTACCTTGAATTGCCCGGGTATGGCCAGAAGAACCACCGCACCTTAGCAAACTTTTACACCACCCTGCTGCACTCTGTGGGCAAACCGGTCGATTCTTTTGGCATGGAAGATATTGGCCTGAAAGATATCGATCAGAAAGGAATCGTGCCGGAATTGTTGGCATAAGTCACTGTCTCAGTGCACTTTCGGGAAATAATGAGAAGGCTTTCAGGAATCAAACGATGCTCGACCTAATGATCAGACAGCACCCACATCATCCGATGTCGCGTCGGGAATTGATTCGCGTTGGGATGCTGGGCCTGGGTGGACTGACGCTGGCCGATCAATTGCGTTTCCAAAGCCTGGCGGGCACGGAATCGAGTGTTGTAAAGAAGCGATCGGTGATATTCCTGTTTCTGGCAGGTGGGCCAAGCCAATATGAAACATTCGACCCGAATCCTGAAGGTGCAGAAACCCACCGATCGATTAATGGCAGCATTGCAACAAGTCTGACGGGGGTTCGATTTTCATCGTACCTGCCAAAACTTGCCAAACAGGCCCACCGCCTGAGTATTGTCAAATCGTTCCAGACGAACCATTCCGAGCATAATGGTGCCCACAAACAACTGTTGACGGCTGATTTGACTGTGAAAGATGGTCAGGAAATCCGCGAACCCGGGCTTGGGGCCATCTATGCACGGATGGCCGGTCCGATGAACCGTGCAACGGGAATGCCACGCCATCTGGTGATCCCACCCACGACCAGGTATCCTGGTGCGGGCAAAGGCTTTGCAGGTGCGTTTGAATCGGTGATTGAAGGGATACAGCCAGCAACACTGGGCACCACGTATGCACCGATCCCGGTGCAGGTACCAATGGCCAGCGGATTGACGGAAGCAAAACCGAAAACCAACAAAAAACCGAATAGTTCTTCCGAAAATACAGGTGATGATTTTTTACAATCACTGCAGCTGAAAGCACCTGTTTTGCAGTTTCAGGATCGACTGACGCTGCTCAAAGAACTCGATGATTTGAACCGCCAGGTACAGGGGAGTGCCGCCCACCAGCGGGATGCCTATCGTCAGCAGGCCCTGGATCTCCTCAGCAGTGGGGCGATTCGCAAAGCGTTCGACCTGACACTGGAAGATCCTGCCACACTGAAAGCCTATGACACAGAACATTTTCGCAACTGGCAGTGTGACGATCAATCTCGTTTTCAACGGAATACCCCTTCGATCGGTTTCTCACTGGGCAGGCAATTGCTGCTTGCCCGCCGATTGTGCGAAGCGGGTGCTGGGTTTGTCACCGTGGTCAATGCCAACTGGGATTTTCATGCCCGCAAAGGGATACCGAACATTCCGGAAGGGATGGGCGTCTTTGGCCCACCACTGGATCATGCGGTTTCGGCCTTTTTGGATGATCTGCACCAGCGCGGGCTGGAACGCGAGATCCTGTTAGTGATTACGGGCGAGTTCGGCAGAAGTGGCATGGACAAAAACGCTGGCAGGCACCACCACCCACGTATTTGCCCCCTGGTCTTTGCAGGTGGGGGACTGAATCACGGGCAGGTCATCGGCAAATCAGATGCCAGAGCGGCGGCACCCGCAACAAATCCGATCACGATTGATGATCTTCATGCGACGCTCTATCACAGTTTGCTGGACGTCGCCCAGCTACGCACCGATACCGATCTGTCAAGCAAACTGATCGACCGCCTGTCACGTGGAAAGCCTGTTACGGAACTTTTTCAATAATTACTCTTCTCGTACTTTTGAACAACAAACAGTACGGTAAGACACGAAGAAAAACGGGACTAAACGAGTTGGAAGCGTTAACGATGGACTTTGCCAGTGGTTCGCGGTTTGCTTTTTATCTTCATCGCCCCTATGGAACAGATTCTGAATTGTCCGTTGGCTGAAGTCAAACGCCTGTCCGAGGAAGTTCAAAAATAAAATCCCCCTTGTAGAGGGACAAAATTTCTTCATTACTTCTACATCTGCGGTTATATTGGTAGCACTGCTCAAATTGGGTTTACAATGGACGCATTTGAAATTCGTTGCGAAAAGTGCCAGGCTCGTTTTCAAGTAACTCAGGCCCACATCGGTAAGCGGGTGCGTTGCACCAGGTGTCGTGAGGTTTTTGTTGCTCATCAGCAACAACCCAAAACAACCTCAGAGTTAGAGCACGTGGAAACCTATGGCTTTGCTGGTGAGAGCACCCACGTTACCAACGTTGATTTCGCAAGTACTCTGGAAGACTGGTGGCCAACGGGTGAGGGTACCCGAGTTCCTTATTCGTGGCGTGCGGCATTCAAAGCCAGCAGGGAATGTGCCCTCGATCAGCGATGGAAGTCTGCGTTAAAGATTCTGCATCCGCTGTACAGTCAGGCGATCAAGGAAAAGATTCTGGATTCTCATACGTTGAACAGGCCCTTGGCATTCTGTTTAAGTCGCTGGTCAAAAAAACAACTGAAAGCGTTTCGGCAAACGGAAACCAAGCCAGGTAACGCACTTCGAAAGTTGCTGAACAGAGTGGTGGATGCCAAAAAGTGGGGTCAGGCATTTGATGCTTTTGAATGCCCTCTCTGTCAGAGGACAAGACAGACGCTTATTGGATTGATTCGCATCCGCACCACACGAGGGAGTGTGTATACCTGTTGCGTGCCAGTGTCCAAACAGGATAATGAAATCATGACTGGCCTTCAGGGAATTCGCACGAAAATTGACCTTGCAGAGTATCTGGATGGCGAAGTAACAGTCGCTGAAAATATCCGAAAACAATTACCAGATTGGTTTCAGGTGATTCAGTTTCACGACAATACCTGGTACGAAAGGGTGATTGATCAGCAAGAAAGCACATGTTACGAAGGTTCGCTCGTTGGGATTGCATCTGACAATGCCGCTGAAGCATTAATCGGCATTTTACTGGGATAACCGAATCTACTGTTCGTCGTCTGCCACGATCGTGGTGGGGAGGTTTTCCCCACGGTACGTGGCGTATGAATACGTGGTTTCCCACATCGTTACTTCCAGCACCGGCAGGCGCTGGGTCAAGCAATAGTCGTAAATCAGTTTTGCCATGTTCTCCGTGGTGGGGTTCACCAGCAGTGGCAGCACCTTTTCCTGTGCCTGTTGCAGAATCTTCACCAGTGGGTCATCCTGATGCAGCAACAGCGTGTGGTCGAGCGTGCTGTCAATCCAGGTGCCGATTAAGCGTTTCATCTGCACGAAATCGATGATCATGCCCATTTCGTCGAGTTGATTGCCAGCCAGCGTCACACACGCTTTACCGTTGTGGCCGTGCAGGTTACGGCATTTGCCATCATAATTCATCAATCGATGCCCAAAGCAGAATTCAAACTCGCGGGTCACCTGAAACAACGGATTCGACACGGAAAGCACCTTTACAATTACACGGGGATCGGAGGTAAGTTATTGCTGCAGTTGGCATAAACAGTGGGATCGGGCACCCCCGCCTGCTGAAAAGCAGCGATTCGTTCTGCACATTTATTGCACGCACCACAGTGGTGGTCGTAAATCGGGGCAATGCAGGAAAACGTATGCTCCAGTGGCATACCGGCCCCGCGTAGAACCACCTGGGACTTATTCAGATATTCATACGGACGAATGATTTTCAAGGTGTCTCCGACTGCTACCCCCACCACGTGGGCAAAATCACGATAGAACGTGGGAGTGGCGTCCGGAAACGGATTGGCTGCCAGTGGGGCTGTCGCAATCGTGGTAATCCCCTGCAGGTGGCACCAGATCAGCGATTTTGCCAGCAGCACCACATTTCGACCGGGCAAATAAACGGCCTCGTCCGGCGACAGGTGGTCTGGCACGTTCTTGCCGGTGTGGCTCCAGTGATTGTCGTAAAGGTCCCGCGTGTCGACCGTCAGAATCTTCAGTGGCTGCATCTGGGAAAAATGTGTAGCCTGGATAAACTGGCGAATTGCCGATAATTCCAGCGTTTCCCACGTGGAGCCGGTTGCAATGTAAATCGGCTGCACCAGATCGTAGCGCTGGCAGGCTTCCCCCAGCAATACGGCACTATCCAGTCCGCCACTGCAAAGGACAGCCAGTTTGCGATTCCCCAGATCGGTGGGCCAGATGGCTTCGTTCATCCTGTTATTGTAGGCAGCAGAAATCGGT
This sequence comes from Zavarzinella sp., assembly GCA_041399155.1. Classification (NCBI taxonomy): domain Bacteria; kingdom Pseudomonadati; phylum Planctomycetota; class Planctomycetia; order Gemmatales; family Gemmataceae; genus Zavarzinella; species Zavarzinella sp. The sequence continues at coordinate 719,522 of JAWKTI010000003.1, read as the reverse complement.
GCGTTTCCAGCGAATTTTTTAGATGAATTTTCACTGAACTTGGACGATAATACACCACCATGTCGAAACCTCTCTTAGAAGTGCGGTCGATCCGCAAGCAATTTCCGGGCGTCTTGGCGCTGGATGGTGTATCGCTGCACCTGCACGCAGGCGAAGTCCTGGCGTTGGTGGGCGAAAACGGTGCCGGCAAGTCCACTCTCATGAAGATTCTGGCTGGGGTGCAACCACCAGATGCAGGCGAATACCTACTGAATGGTGATCCCGTCAACTTTCGCAACGTCAGTGATGCCATGGGCTCCGTGATCTGCCTGATCCACCAGGAACTGAATCTGGCCGAAAATTTATCTGTGGCCTCAAATTGTTTCTCGGGCGCGAAATTTGTGCCGCACAGTTCTGGACGCGGCAGTCCCAGATGAATCAACGTGCGGGTGAATTGCTGGAACAGGTGGGATTATTGGCCAGCGATGCCCGCAGGATTGTGGGGCAACTGGCACCAGGCCAGAAGCAACTGGTGGAAATTGCCCGTGCACTGTCGATGGATGCCCGCGTGATTATTATGGACGAACCCACGTCCAGTTTAACCCAGAAAGAAACCGACCGCCTGTACGAAGTCATCGACCAACTTCGGGCACGTGGGGTGGGGATCATTTATATTTCCCACCGTCTGGCGGAAGTCAAACGTTTGGCAGATCGTGTGACAGTCTTCCGCGATGGCAAAAACGCGGGCGAACTGCAAAAATTAGAGATTTCTCATGATGCGATGGTTTCTCTGATGGTGGGGCGGGATCTGGCGAACATTTACCCCCACCAATCGCGGGAAAAGTGGAGTGGTGTTGCCGCACTGCAGGTAGAAGATTTAACCTTTGAAGGTGGCCCCACAGATGGGGTGTCTTTTCGTGTGCAGCCAGGCGAAATTGTCGGCATGGCAGGCCTTGTCGGTGCAGGCCGCACGGAACTGGCGGAAGCAATTTTTGGCATTCGCCGGATTCTGCAAGGCAAGGTAACAGTACAGGGAATGGAAGTTCCCGTGCGTCGGCCATCGGATCTGATCCAGCGTGGCTTGCTGATGGCACCAGAAGATCGCCGGTTCAACGGCCTGGTGCTGGAAAAAAGCGTCCGCTTTAACTTCGCACTGCCCAACCTAGATCTGTTTCGGCGCTGGCTGTGGCTGCCCGCACGGCAGGAAAAGCAGATGACGCAGGAAATGATCGTCAAATTGAATGTGAAGACACCTTCCATGAACCAGATTGTCGGCTTTTTGTCTGGTGGGAATCAACAAAAGGTGGTGCTCGGCAAATGGCTGGCCCGCAAGCCCCACGTGCTGATCCTGGATGAGCCCACCCGTGGCGTGGATGTGGGTGCCCGCAACGAAATCTACCAAATTATGGACCAGTTGGCAGCTTCGGGAGTGGGCATATTAATGATATCCAGCGACATGGAAGAGGTGCTGGGAATGAGTGACCGCATTCTGGTGTTGCATGAAGGCCAATTAATGGGTGAATTGTCCCGCGACCAATTTCGCGAAGAAACGGTGATGCAGCTTGCCACAGGCAACCGCTTTGCTGCGACCCACATGGGAGTCCGCTGATGATGATTCGTGTTGCTGGTGTGTTGGCACTGGTGGTGGGGCTGTATCTGCTGTTGGCAGCCCGCAATCCCAACGCCATGAAAGAAAGCAATCTCATTGATGTGGCCAACCGTCAGGGTGCTGCCGCCGTGATTACGCTGGGGGTCGCCGTGCTGATTATCGCGGGCGGCATCGATCTGTCGATCGGCTCGGTGGTTGGTTTATCGGCAATCGGTTTTGGCCTGTTGATGAAACAGCAAGTCCCACCAGTGATCGCGTTTTTTATCGTCATGGCAGGTGGGGCGTGCATCGGCCTGCTGCATGGCTTGCTGGTCACCCGCCTGAAATTGCAGGCTTTTCTGGTCACCCTGTGCGGCATGTTCATCTATCGTGGTCTGGCACGCTACTTAAGCGATGGCAAACCAGTCGGTCTCGTCAGCATTAAGAACGAATTTCCGGATACCGAAAGCGGTATTAACTTTTTACGGCATTACCTGATTGGCAAGGATTTCGATGGTCTGTTGCTGTTTCCAGGGATGCTGGTGGTGGCATTGGTGATCACGGTGTTCCTTGGCTTAATTCTGCACAAAACCACGATTGGCCGGTACTGGTATGCAGTGGGGTATAATGAATCTGCCGCACGGTTTTCGGGCATCCGAACCGATCGAATGCGGATCTTTGCGTTCATGATCTGTTCTGCCTGTGCCGCACTGGCTGGAATGCTGGATATTCTGAACCAGAACGATGCAAACCCCAGTATTACCGGCAGCGAACTGGAATTGTATGCGATTACCGGTGCAGTGCTGGGTGGTTGCAGCCTGCGAGGTGGGGAAGGCACCATCATTGGGGCATTGCTTGGTGCATCGGTTCTGCCACTGTTGAAAAACCTGTTGAGCTTTGAGCAGATCCCGGATGCGATTATCCCAGCGGTGATCGGTGTGACGTTATTGCTGGGCACGATTGTCGATGAAACGATCCGTCGCCGTGCCGCCCGCAGAAAATAGCAATCCACTTGTGCTTGAGCTTTTTTAAAGACGGTTGAGAAATACCCTGCCTTACAGGCCTTCAGGAATTGAAAACTTCCAATCCTGGCCCTCACGGACCAGGCTAAAACTAGACGGCACTTCGTGCCTGAAGCATTTTTTGCATTCAGACGGTTGTTTAACAACCGTCATTCCAGTGCAGGCAGCAATCTAGCATAAAACCAATAATCCAACGCCCACCAGAAACCGTCATTCCCGCGCAGGCGAGAATCCAGTACAGAAAACTTGAAGTACATCCAATCGACTGATTCCCACCGATAATGAGTCATTCCCGCGATTGCAGCAATCCAGCATAAAACCAATAATCCAACGCCCACCAGAAACCGTCATTCCCGCGCATGCGGGAATACATGGTTTGTTCCACTGAAATATTGTTAAACCAGGGTTCACTTCGTTCACCCTGGGCTGTTAGAATCGACAATTCACAGTTGCCGGCGTGGGCGGATCAGCAGCACCAGCAGAATTGAAATGATGGCAAAACCAGCAAACATGCTGAAAATCACATTCAGTGGGACGTTGCGATCGCGCAGGGCACCAAAACCCCAGTCGGCCAGGCCCCCACAACTGATACTGACCAGGTTCATAATTCCATAACCAGTGGCACGCAGATCAGAACGCACAATTTGCGATAGAATCGGCATATTGTTGCAATCGAAAAAGCCCCAGCCCAGCCCGAACAGCATCAGAAATGCAACAGCAACCGTCAATGTGCCTGCATTCCCCACGCCAAAGATTGCGGGGACAATCAGCGACATGCCAATCGCACTGACAAAAATCCGGCCTCGAATATGGCGTTTCATCCAGCGATCCGCCAGCCAGCCTCCGAAAATCGCTCCCACGATGGCTGCCACCTGCCAGTACAACGTGGCTGCGACACCTGCCTGACCCTGCCCAATGCCAAACTGCTTTTTCAGGATGTCGGGCATCCAGTCTCGGACCACCCAGCCTGCCAGTGCGGGCAACGTGAAGTAGAGCACCAGCAGAATAAATGAGAGATTTGTCATTAATTCCTGCGTAGCACGCACCGGGGAGGCTTTATGGGCATTTTCCCCCGCCTGACGTGGGGGATCCCGCAGCAGATACACCAGTGGCAAGGCATAACACATGCCGAAGATGCCGCACGCAATGAAGGCAATTCGCCAGCCCAGCATCGGTGCATCCGCCACGTAACCACCAAAGCCACCCGCAATGACGCCAAAATAAATCGCAATCTGGTGCAGCCCCACTGCCCGCGAACGGGTGGTGCCAATGTGGTAGTCGGCAATCAGTGCCAGTGCTGCGGGAATATAAAAGGCCTCGCTGATCCCCATCAGCGATCTGGCCCACAGTAATTCGTTGAAGGTGGTGACGTTTCCGGTCCACCAGGTGACCGCCGACCAGACAAACAGGCTCCCACAGATTGTGAAGCGCCTGCTGAACCGATCGGCAATATAGCCACCAATCGGGCTGAGAAACGCATACACCCACTTGAACTGACCGAGCATGAACCCCCAGTTGGTATTGGATTCAATAGTGGGGATGTCGGTCATGACGGACGTTTTCATCGATGCCATCATCTGGCGATCCAGATAATTCAGGGTGGCAACGGGCATCAGCAGTAGCACCACCAGCCAGGCGGTCCGCATCATGGAAGGGGAGGAATCTTTCATGTGGCAATTGTAACCACCTTGTGGGCAGAAAAATAGTCAAAGGTGCGGAACATCTCCATAGAATGGCGAATCCATTACATGTAATATGATTACACATCAGGCATTTAGGGCAGAGCTTCGGATTTTCTGGCAACGTTCTAATCGCTACGATTTTTAAAGAATTTGCCAAACAATGGCGCTTTGCAGCAACCTGCTAGCCCCTTGGGCACTATACAGTAGTCTTGTTCGTTAGGCAGTGTCGATTCCCGGCGGGTGCCACGGATAGTCCCCAGCCCAGACCGGGCAGGGCGTCTTGTCCAGGCCGAGGTATTGCCCGACCCAGGAGTGGTCGCCCTCCATCGATCGGGTGACCATCGAGGGATCGAAGACGAACCATGCCTGGAAGTAGTTGTCGTACCAGCACCAGGGACCGACCTCAAGGTTGTCGAATCCGATCCTGAATTCGTCGGTCAGGAAATCGAGCCTTGCTTCCGGCGGGTCGACCCAGTCGGTCCTCCCCGAAACGGTATCGAACTGGACCGAATCAATCTCAACGCGGAGGTCGTAAATCCGTTGGCAGACGAAAACTTGCCGGGTATACCGACAGACGTGGACACACGGCTTACCCTCGATCCTGGGAATCATCTCCCAAAGGACGTCGGCGATCTGTGTCCAAGTGCTTTCGTGGGGCACGCGATCGCTCCGCCGTCTAAGGGGTCCGCGATTGAGCAGAGTCGCGGAGTAGGTACGAAGCGATTCCTGCTCCAATCGCTTGTTAGGCCGCCTGCAGCCATCACCTTAAGCATATGCTCAATCGCGGGCCAGTCTGTGGAAAATTTTAAAAATACCCCACGGTATCGGGTATCCTTACTCGCTGAATACGCACTTTTTCCTTTCACGGATGGGATAATTCAACCGAGATTTTTTGAAACCTTATTCTTCAGATTGGGAAGTTGCTGGAGGTACAACCACGGGCCGACGTCGAAGCAGGTAATGCACTGGAGGCCAGACCGCCAGCGGGACGGCGGTACTGAGCAGCAGCCCGGCTGCTGGGCGGTTCAGATACGCCTGCCCAAGTGCCCCAAACGCGAACCCCATGGCGAAGCTGCCGCACGCCAAGGCGGCGATGAACGGACCTGCCCGCATTCTGGCCAGCCCAGCCAGACAGCAGAGCGCCTCTGGCAACAGCGGCATCCAACGAGACATGGCGATTGCCCACAGACCATATCGCTCGAAGAACTGTCGGAGCATCGCCAGGTCGGCTTCACCCACCAGCCGGTTCGCCACCCGTGGCCCAACCGCGCGGCAGCCACCATATGCTACCAACCCGGCCAGCGTCGACCCAACCCCACCGATCAGACCACCCAGGACCGGTCCGTAAATCATCCCCAGCCCCGCGATTACCGCCGTGGCGGGAACCGGGGCAACAAGGTCGGCGACGATCAACCCAATCCCGACCAGCCATGCCCACCCTCCAAACTGCCTAAGCCTGTGAAGCCCCTCCTCCCCACCGAAGTACGCATCCACTTCATCGTCGAACACGAGAGCCGGAACGAGCATGAAGACAACAAGCACAAACACGATCCTGTACAGACGGCGGTGCGACCAGAAGCCGGACGAAGGTGGGTAAGCAGGGACGGGGGTCATGAAACTCCAGGGAATGCGGAAGCGAGTACGGACATTGGATAGAAGGTAATTTATCTGTTCTGGATAAGATTCCAACTACCCAACATCGTACCTAATGACGAATAATTGCATCTTATCGCAGTGAAATGCGTCCCTCAAGCAGTAACTGTCAGTTTCACAATCATTTTCTCATCAACTTTTCGACGATGGGTGAATAAATGCCAGCTTCGAAGTCGCCCAAACTCCTTGATCGGGTGGGGGCTAAGTACTGTTGCACGATTCGATCCATACCAAAACAGCAACAGCTTATTTCGATTGGATGGTGCAACTAATCAGATCCATCAAAACAAGCGCCCAAAGAACATGGGTTTGCGACATTGAAGCATTTTTCCACTATTTGGCCATAGAACACCAGGTTTCCACCAGTACGCAGAAATTTGGCATTATCACCACGGTGTCGGGTATCCTTACGCGCGGAATAAGCAGTTTTATCCTTCACAGTTTGGATGATTCAACCGCGATGTGTTGAAACGTTATTCTTCCGTAGGGGAAGTTTCTGGAGTGACGAGTTTGTAAACGTCTGTCGGTGCGTCGTAGATAGCCCGCCCAGAGGTTAGCAGCCGCTTCCAAACTTTTGTCGCAGCCTGTGTCCGCCATACTCCGGCTTCCCCCGCAGTCGGACTCGAAACAACATCCTTTACCAAAGTCGCTTTCACCACAGGCAATAGCGCTTCAGGAATACCCTTTGCGATGTAGACGGGTTTATTGTGGTGGGCCATAGCTACAACTCGCACGGTCGTCTCATCGACAGCAGAGACGGCCAAGTCTAAGAACTCTCCCGAAGCGGGCAGAGGATCAGCGAACACACGGAAGTTCCAAGTATCTTCGAATTGGTCCTTCTCAACCGTATAACGGAAGGTCCGCGATACCCCATCACGACCGACGCAAACGATGTTTGGCATCACTGGGTCTCCGCCGCCGAACGGGGTCCGCGATTGAGCAGAGTCACGGAAGTGATACGAAGCGATTCCTGCTCCAATCGCTCACTTAGGCCGCTTGCAGCCGTCACCTATACTATATGCTCAATCGCGGACCCGTTATGCCGACGCAGAAGTGGGCTACCAACCGACCACAACATTCTACTCGCGGGCGTCGCCGGTCAACTGCAACCGGTTGTTAGGTGCAGCACCGGGTGGTTACAAACTCTAGGAAGTCGGAGCAGACCTCCTTGCCGCCGTCGTGATCGGGGCCCCACTCAATGACTGGCCCCTCATACCGAGCGTCCGTTGGAGAGCATTGGAGGAAGTAACCATGATCCATGCCATCGTGCGATATCTCCACCGAATCCTGCGGCAGCGAACTAGGCCGAAGTCTCATCGTAGACGCTACCACGTCTGACCACTGAGGTGGTATATCATCAGCGGGCTTTGGTGGCAGGCCGTGTATCTCAAATCCCGATCCAAAGGAGGCCCCGTAGCGACGAAGATAGGTGCGATAACTGGCAGGGAAACGCAGCCCGAGTTCACGCTCAGCATCATCGATGGAGGCATCACTGACGGGTCCGCTGTTAAAGCAGTTGGCGAAGATCGCATCAAGCCGCGTCGCGAGTTCGTCGTGGGTCAAATTGCACCTAACGGGTCCGCGATTGAGCAGAGTCGCGGAGTGGATACGAAGCGATTCCTGCTCCAATCGCTCACTCTGACTGCCTGTTTCCAACATCTGTAATGTATGCGAAGTCGACAGTTCACGATGAGAATTTTTCATAAAAATCATCTGTTTCTGCCAACAAGTAAAACTGAATTATTATCTCATTTATGAGAGGCTAGACATGAAGTCAGGAACCTTCTCTTTTGCAAATTGCTTTGCACTGATGTTCGGGTGATGCTTTTGGCTGCTTGCCCATTCATCTTTGATCCATTTGATAAGGTCGACGTAAATTGACTCTTCCGCCTCATATTCCCGTAAGAACTTGTCAATTGAATCGTAGGGTGCATTCATACTTTGAAGCATCTTCATGAATTGCTGCTGCGTTGTGTTGTCCAATGAATCAATCAAGTATAGAATGTAGATTTCACATATGTATTCTGGATCCATGGGGAAATACCTCCTGCTGTTCATCATCGTCTTCAATAACATCCGGTATAGCGTCCGCGATTTAGCAAAACGCGGAGTTGATACGAAGAGATTCCTGCTCCAATCGCTCACTTAGGCCGCCTGCGGAAGCAAGCGTGCAACCGACAGCAACATTCTACCCGCAGCGTCACCGGTCAACTGCAGCCAGTGGTTAGGCGAGCCTTCCACCGAGAAACAAGGGTTGTCGTCGCTGACCGCAGCTGTCGATGTATTCGCTAAAGCCTTCCATCGCAGCCGAAATCACTTCGCGTGGAAGGCTTCCCGCCAGCATAGAGTAAAACGTCTCATCGTCAGATGGTCCGAACTCGATGGTCGCTGCGCCTTGACCGTCCTCATTAAGTAGCTGAATTTGCCATCGATAACCACACTTCCAACCATCGTCCGACTCGTCAAGCACGCGGACGAAGTATCGTGGTTCCGCCTCACGGAGCACAAAGCCAGATTCTACAGAAAAACGCATACTCGCCTAACGTAAAAGGCTCAGTTGCCAGCCGCCCGCGGAGAGCAGGCTCCAAACCGACAACAACATCATATCGCGGGCGCAGCCGGTCAACTGCATCCGCTGGTTAGGTCGCCACGAACTTGGCAACGGACTCGAAATCAACCATCCAAAGATCGTATTTTTCTCCGTCCTCGGTCAGGAGCGGCGGTTTTTCTACGGGATCGAACTGACCATCGAGCGATAGCCGTTGCGTTATGAGGCATTGCTGCCCGTCGCGATAAACGATGAAAGCAAAGCGAGGATCGTGAATAAGTGCGACTCCCGGCTGGCCTGCGACAAGCACACCTAGCTTCTGTCTCCACAAACTTGGAAAATCTTCAACAGGGTGATCCGTAGGCCAGCAGGCAAAATCTTCCGTGTGGTTGCCCACAGTGATTGTGCCGAGCCGCTGTCCGTCTGGTCCAAGGGTCGAAGCGGATAGCAAGCAAATATCGAACATGCCCAGCGACCTAACTAGTATTAGACAGAATTTATTCCGCCTTTTCCGTCGGCGGTTCTGTCTATCACTTGTTGTGTAAAATGTACCATTGCGCATACAACGGTACAGAATGAGGTACCCTCATTTAGCAATAATTTACCCAATCAAATCGTGGGGTCAATGAAAAACCAGAATATGGGTAAAACTGGATTCCCGCCTACGCGGGAATGACGGTTAGTGTCACAACCGTCTTTTGGCAACCGGCTAACGCCGTCGGCTCACAAGTCAGTTGTTTGGGTTGCCAATTCCAACCACTTGCCCTGGATTCCCGCCTTCGCGGGAATGACGGTTGTGGTGGTTTCGGATTACTGATTAGGTTCATTCAGAATATTGGTTATTGTTCGGGATTCCCGCCTGCGCGGGAATGACAATTCCGGTGGGTGTCAGCTTATTGGATCAACCTCGAATATTAGCCCGATTCCCAACTGTAGGGGAATGACGGTTGTCTTCAGAATCTCATTGCGTCTTCGCGGCTTTGCGTGAGAATGTTTAAGAATCTGAAGAAATTCCCTTGCTGGCACTGCGTGATATGAAGGTAATTGTGCAAAGTTCACTGGATCGGTTGTAAAACAGCTGTTATTCAATCAATGATCTTCATTGATTCTGGTGCATTCACTGAACCTTGTTGGGGAAGTCACCGTCCTATTAGCCACCAGGCTGCAGGGAGAAGATTGGCATGTTTGAGTTTTTTGAACATACTGCGGACCTGGGCCTGCGGGCAACAGCACTCACGCTGCCCGAACTGTTTCAGGAAATGGCGGGCGGTCTGCTGCACGCGATTATTGAAAACTGGCAGCCGAATGTGGTGCAGAAAACCCGCCAGCTTGTGGTGCAGGGCACCACGGCCGAGGCAGATCTGTTATTGTTTGATTGGCTGCACGAATTGCTGATGCTGTTTGAGATGGATGGGTTTATTGGAACCCAGTTTCAGGTGGCATTTGATGAAGATGGCCTGCATGCTACCGTAGGTGGGCTGATGTTTGACCCCACCTCCCATGAACGTGGGCGGGAAGTAAAAGCGATCACCTACCACGATCTTGTTGTAGAACAGCGTGGGGCAGAGTGGTTTGCGGAAGTGATTGTGGATATTTAACTTACGGCGATTGGCTCGCCTGGAAGGATGCTGTCATGGCAAAGTCTGATATTCCTTACGTGCCGCTGGAACGGATCGATCCGTGCTGCGTGCGTATCCCCACCAGCTACAAGCACGGGATGCGGGTGCCCGGCCTGATTTTCGTCGATGATACGCTGCTGGAACAGGTGAAAAAGGACAAAGCGCCCGATCAGGTGGCGAACGTTGCCACGTTACCCGGTATTCAGGTGGCGAGCATCGCAATGCCGGATATTCACTGGGGATACGGCTTCGCCATCGGTGGCGTGGCTGCGACCGACCCAGCCGAAGGTGGGGTCATTTCCCCAGGTGGCGTGGGTTACGACATCAATTGCGGGGTGCGGCTGGTGAAAACCAACCTGTTTTATCAGGAAATCAAGCCCCACCTGCGGACGTTAATCAAATCCTTGTTTGATACTGTCCCTGCGGGAGTGGGTCGTGGTGGTGCGTACCGTTTTAATGAAAAGGAAATGCTGGAGCTGATGGAACAGGGCCCCAGTTACGTGATTCAGCGTGGGTTGGGACGTAACAAAGACCTCGAACTGACGGAAGCCAACGGCCGAATTGACAATGCCGAACCTGACCTGGTGTCGGAAATTGCGATCAAGCGGGGCAGCCAGCAGTGCGGCACGCTGGGCAGCGGCAACCACTTTATGGAAGTGCAGGTGGTCGACCAGATTTACGATGCCCACGTGGCAGAAGCATTTGGTTTGGAACATGGGCAGGTGTGCGTGATGATCCACTCCGGCTCGCGTGGGCTGGGTTACCAGGTGTGCGACGATGCCTTGCGGCTGTTCCGGAACTGCCCACAGAAGTACGGAATTGACCTGCCCGACCGCCAGTTGGCTTGTGCACCGGCGGAAAGTCCGGAAGGGAAGCAGTACATCGGTGCGATGCGTGCCGCAGCCAACTATGGCTTTACCAACCGTCAGTTGCTGATGCAGCAGGCCCGGGATGTGTTTGCGGATGTTTTTGGGCGGAGCTGGTTCGATCTGGGCATGGAAATGCTGTACGATGTGGCCCATAACATAGCCAAACTGGAAGAACACACGGTAAATGGCACCAAAAAGCAGGTGTGGGTGCACCGGAAAGGTGCCACCCGGGCGTTTCCTGCAGGCCACCCAGAACTGCCAGAACGTTATCAGGCGATCGGTCAGCCAGTAATCATCCCCGGTGACATGGGAACGGCTTCGTGGGTACTGGTGGGTCAGCCAGGCAGCATGGAACGCACCTTCGGCACCACGTGCCACGGTGCAGGACGGGCGATGAGCCGCACCGCAGCGATTAAACACGCCGGTTCGAGACGGATCGATAAAGAACTGGAATCGCGTGGGATTATTGCAATGGCCCAAAGTAAGAAAGGTTTGCTGGAAGAACAACCAGACGCATACAAAAACGTGGATGAAGTGGTAGAAGTGGTCGACGGTGCTGGCCTGTCGAAAAAAGTCGCCCGCATGAGACCCATCGGGGTGATCAAGGGGTAAGAGTTAACTACAAAGTAGCCAAGTTCTTTTTCGCCTGTTCACTTCCTGCAGCAATTGCTTTTTGATACCACTCTCTTGCGATCGCTATATCTTGTTTCACACCATAACCGTTTTGGTGCAACCAACCAATATTATTCATCGCCATAGCATTTCCGAGATCAGCGGCTTTGCGATACCACTTCATCGCTTCGGCGTAATCCTGGGTTACCCCGTAACCGTTTTGGTGCAACACACCAACACTATACATCGCAGAAGCATTTCCGAGATCAGCGGCTTTGCGATACCACTTCATCGCTTCGGCGTAATCCTGGGTTACTCCATAACCGTTTTGGTGCAACCAACCAATATTATTCATCGCAGAAGCATTTCCGAGATCAGCGGCTTTGCGATACCACTTCATCGCTTCGGCGTAATCCTGGGTTACTCCATAACCGTTTTGGTGCAACCAACCAATATTATTCATCGCAGAAGCATTTCCGAATCAGCAGCTTTGGATACCACTATCGTTTGAAGTAACTGGTTACTTCCATAACCGTTTTGGTGCAACCAACCAATATTACTCATCGCCAAAGCATTTCCGAGATCAGCGGCTTTGCGAAACCACTTCATCGCTTCGAAGTAATCCTGTTACTCCATAACCGTTTTGGTAAAACCAGCCAATATTATACATCGCAGAAGCATTTCGAGATCAGCGGTTCAGGATACCACTTCATCGCTTCGAAGTAATCGGGTTACTCCATAACCGTTTTGGTAAAACCAGCCAATACTATCCATCGCAGAAGCATTTCCGAGATCAGCGGCTTTTTGCGATACCACTTCATCGCTTCGAAGTAATCCTGGGTTACCCCGTAACTGTTTTGGTGCAACACACACCAACACTATACATCGCAGAAGCATTTCCGAGATCAGCGGCTTTGCGATACCACTTCATCGCTTCGAAGTAATCCTGGATTACTCCTTTGCCATGGTAAAACAAATCACCAATACTATCCATCGCAGAAGCATTTCGAGATCAGCGGCTTTGCGGATAATTACCTCATCGCTTCGAAGTAATCTTGCTTTACAAGTACACCTTCTTCAAAGCAATCTCCGACAAGGATCATCGCCTCGGCAATGCCATTATTGGCAGCTTGTTCCCACTCTGAAAATGAAGTGATGTTTGAATTCAACCATCGTTTCGTGTTGCCATGCACGTTGCGATATTGCTATAATCTGCATAATCTGCATGAATTTTTGATTGCAAAGAGCTTTTATCGCTTGCTTCTGCTATTTTCATTTTTTTGGCAAGTTGCAATCCATCCTGAGGACGATTTTCCGCATTTTTTCTTGTGCATTCTGCAATTAATTGAATTGCCGCTTGCGAGATACCCTGCATTTGTAAATCGTCACGCCATTCATGGTCCAAGGGGCGGGTAAGATCGCCAACTAACAATTGAAACCACAACACACCCAACGAATAGACATCATCAGTAGGATGGGACGGCTGTCCAGAACGTTGCTGCGGACTTGCATAAAGGGTGGTATGGGCAGTTCGTAATCGTGTGGACAATCCACTCACCATCAGTGTTGGAAGTTTCATTTGTTCCGCAGTGCGTAATTCGTTGTTCACTGTCAGATCACCAATCCCAAAATCACTGATACGATATGCAATCTCTCCTTCTGTATTATGCTGCAACAGGATATTACCAGGTTTTAAATCGCGATGAATCACTTGCGGATGCAACCGGTGAAAAATCCCACTGTATTTGCAAGAACTGCAATCAGTTTTTGCAGCGGATTTCGCGGTCTTCAACAGGCCAAGGATTGTTGATCAAATGCTGAAAATAAATCACCTCCATCAACAAACTCATATCAAGCCAAGGTGGACTGAATCCAATGACACGTTTCGTAATTCTACGATGCCTGAATGCTTACCGTGTTGCATCACCTGATTGATGACCGTTGCCTCATGTTTGATCAAACGATCCTGCGATTGAGGATCGAGGCATATTTTGATTACTGCTGAAGTACCGGAAAATCGGCTGTGTTGTGCTTTCCAGACTTCCGCAAATCCACCAACGCCAAGACGCTTGACGAAAACCCAGCCTGGTTTTCCGGGCACCGAATCGCCTTCGTGAAAACATGGCGGCCTTGGTGGAAGAATCGCCAATAAATCTAGTGCCTCAGTGACTTGAAAAGTAGCCGGAACCGTTTTGCCAGATGGATCTTCCAGCCTTGCGAATGCTGTAGTTAACTGAGCAGGGAGGAGTGATAAGTAATCTTTCATCGCAGAGCGATCTTCATCGGAATGCGCGACAAGTTCAGAATTGATTGTGTTCACTACGTTGGCTTCGTATTCCTCAATCGACATTTGTGTAATTTGTTCTAATTCCTGATGAATGACCGAAGTTCTTTTGTTTTCTGGTACATTGTTTCGGAAACGATCCCAAATATGATCAACCAACTTGATGACCCGCAAACTACCCTGGGCCAATTCACCTAGATTCTTTGCGATTGGGCCCGCAACTGCCAGCCCACCAACTATTGCTGCTAGTATTTCCATACTTGAATCCTGTAAATAAAATCAGATGTCAACTTGTATTTCGCAAGCAAGTTGTTGCCATTTAGAAAATTTTTCAAAAATGGTAGAAATTATTCAATTTTTATGCGGCAATCGTGATGAGTGTTCGAGTTTATACTATATATCGTTTTACGATACTGTGGTTGTGCTCTTCGATGTGTGCTACAAGTTACGATAGGCTTACTGGCTGATTTGGTCGGGAGCCGTTACCATATTCTTGCAAGTGCCAAACGCAATTTAACAACATTGGATCAGTATGAAAATTGCTAATTATGTCTATATTTGTCTATTTTTATTCTCGGCCAATGCCGCAGTCTTTGCCCAGGTGGTTCCATTGCGGCAGGCCCACGCCCACAACGATTATGAACATCCTCGCCCACTGCTGGATGCATTGGATGCGGGTTTTGGCAGTGTTGAAGCAGATATTTTCCTTGTCGATGGCAAGTTGCTGGTTGGTCACACGCCATTTTCTCTCAAGCCAGAACGCACCTTGCAAAAACTGTATCTCGACCCACTGACACAGCGGGCAAAGTTGAATCATGGAAAGATCTATAAAGAACTAGACACATTTTATTTAATGATCGACATAAAAACTGATGCAGCAAAAACTTATGCAGCATTGGCCAAGGTGCTGGAAGGTTATTCCGAACAGATTACCACCATCGTGAAGGGTAAAGTGTCAATCAAAGCAATCACGGTGATTCTGAGCGGGAACCGCGATGTGAAAACCATCCGCACGCAGGAACGCAGACTGGTAGCGATCGATGGTCGCCCTGATGATTTAGATGATCCGCAAAGCAGAGAACTCATTCCCTGGGTGAGTGCCCGCTGGGGTTCGATGTTTCGTTGGAACGGAACCGGGCCGATTCCGGAAGATCAATTGAAACAGTTGAACGAATATGTGACCAAGGCCCACGAACAGGGTCGGATGGTGCGATTTTGGGCAATCCCCGACCCACCCACCGCATGGAAAACGTTGCTGGATGCGAAAGTTGATCTGATCAACACTGATAAATTGACTGAACTAAGCGATTTTTTGCGGAAGCGATCAGAGAAATCAGAAAAATAACCCAGTCGATTTCTCGGGCGCTGCGGGCGATGAATTGATTACTGATGCGAAAACAAGCTCCGCACCATCTCTAGCACACCAGTAATGAGCGATCCAATAGCGGGCCTGATTCTCCCACCGGACCTGGGTTGAGCGGGAATCCATCAGTGCACCTCACTCGCCATCAGATCTCGATTCGTTCAATAGTGATTTCTGCTACAAATAACCCTGTTGAAAATTACTGTAGTTGACTCATTAACAGTTCCATTCAGGCAATATTTCGGTTTTTCTGTAACATGTATCTGCCTTGATGGCCGGAAACGGCAAAATCATTATGCTTTAAGCATTGTCTAACAGTCTTATTAGGGTGAATTCCATGTTAAGAACGATCTTGTTGGGTATTGTTTGTTTGCTGGTACTTCCGCCTGCATTTGCACAGAAAGGCAAAATCACAGCGAAAACTTTCGTTGGTAAATGGAAAGTAATCACTACGAACCATGGGAAAGCCAGTGACATCAAAGAGGAAATCGAATTCAAGGAAGATGGCACCTTCGAATGGAAATTTTTCGGTACCAAAACCGGAACTTATGAACTGAAAGGCAACGCACTGCACATCACTCAAAAAGGGATGCGGGGTGCGATTATTTGGTCGAATTTCAAACAATTGAAAGATGGAAATCTGGAGTTTTCCCCCACTATCGGGCTAGTGAAGACCTTTGAGAAAATGAAAGATTAGTCGCAATCGTCAGATAGAGCGCATTGCCAAAATAGCAAACAGATGTATACTTTTGTATATTAAGTATTGCCAAATAGCCTTTATCCAGCACACTTCTCCGCAAAATCTCACGAACTTATCATGAATTCGACCAACTTTCTGCTTGCATTGGCTTTCATGAACAATTAATCTGAAAGAAGATGTTTTCACCCGTTCGTGGAAAGTGTTTACGACTGATCCAGGTCTTCAATGACGTTCGTCGAATCCTGCCGATATCTGGCTGGCCTGCCTGAATTCTATCGTTCTGAAAGCCGACTGAGCCGAACGGGTGGCATGTTTTCCCTTCTTGGAGTTACCCATGGCCGGTAAACGCGGTGATTTCACCGATGTCTTAATTCAAAATGGTGTCATCAGTTACGACCAGCTTACCGAAGCGGATCGCCTCGCCAGTGCGTCGGGGATCAAACTGCAGGATGCGATTATTAAATCGAACTACGCCACCCTCAAAGATGTGATGAGTGCCGTAGCCGAATTCTACAACCTGCCATTCCAGGATCTGACCGACCTGGAAATTCCCAAAGCCATCATTGAATTGGTGCCAGAATCGGTGGCTCGCGAAAATAACGTGCTGCCACTATCGCTGGAAGGGAACGTACTGAAATTATTAACATCAGACCCCACCAACCTGGACGTTTTGCAAAAACTGGAGTTCATCCTGAATAAGGATGTGCGGCCAGTGCTGGCTGACCTTGAACAGATTCGGGAATCGATTAACCGGAACTATGGTCAGACAGAAACTGAGTCGATGGACTCGATGCTGAGCGAATTTACAGATACTGCAATTGATTTCACTCAGACGGAAGCCGCTGCGGCTGCAGCAGCAGGCGACGATGGTTCGGACGCACCGGTGGTGAAATTATGCAACCTGCTGATCCAGGAAGCAGTGTCGATGCGTGCATCAGACATCCACATTGAACCTTTTGCCGATCGGGTGCGGATTCGCTACCGGATCGATGGGGTGTTGATCGAACGGGACGCGGTGCCACGCCGATTGTTTGCGTCGATGACTTCGCGTTTCAAAATTATGTCCAACATCGACATTTCCGAAAAGCGCCGACCACAGGACGGTCGGATCAAGGTGAACATTCAAGGCAAACACTTTGACCTGCGGGTCAGTTTGCTCCCCACGGTGCATGGCCAATCAACAGTCATGCGAATATTGGATCGTGGGTCGATTCAGGTCAGCATCCGCGATCTGGGGTTTGGCGAAGATGATTACATGCGTTTTCAGCAGATCATCAAACGGCCCAACGGCATCTTTCTGGTGACCGGACCTACAGGCAGTGGAAAAACGACTACTCTGTACGCGGCACTGAACGAACTGAATCGGCCTGACCGAAAAATCATTACCGCCGAAGATCCGGTGGAATACTACCTGCCTGGGATTAATCAGGTAGAAGTGAAGCACGGGATCGGACTGGATTTTGCCCGCATAATCCGAGCCATGTTGCGACAGGCCCCCAACATTATTCTGGTGGGTGAGATTCGCGATAAGGAGACTGCCGAGATCGCGGTGCAGGCTTCTCTGACTGGACACTTAGTTTTCAGTACACTTCACACGAACGATGCACCATCTGCAATCACCAGATTGGCGGACATTGGTGTACAGCCATTCCTTATCTCGTCGTCCGTGATTGCTATCATGGGTCAGCGTCTGGTGCGGGTGAACTGCGTCAAATGCCGCAAGCCCTACAAGCCCACCGATGCGGAAATTCGCTCCAGTGGGATCACCAAAGAACAACTCGCCAACGCCACATTTATGCGAGGTGTGGGGTGTAACCACTGTAATCAGACTGGTTATCGTGGTCGGATCGGGATTTATGAAATGATGAAGATGAACTCCCGTATCCGTGAACTAACGTTCCAGCAGGCCCCTTCCACTCAAATTAGAAAGGAGGCACGGGCTACTGGTATGCGTACACTATTAGAAGACGGTATGCTGAAGGTTCTGAAAGGGAACACCACCATGGAAGAAGTGCTGAGCACCTGCCACGCGGAGACAACGGTGGGGGCAGAATAGGCCTAAAATGTGAAAACATTTTCACTTACAGGTATTGCCCGCAAATATTTTGGTGATTCATCGCTGATTGGGAATAATGATTCACGCCCCTTGGGGCACGACCGATTGGCGACCAGTGTGATTAAGAAGCAAGTGGCCGCACTGAATCGTGTGGCTGGAACAAGGCAATGAGGTGAACTGTGTCCACGGTCCAAATCGATAAATTACTGGCGACTGTGATCCAGTTGAAAGCCAGCGACTTACATATTACTGTTGGCCAGCCGCCAGTGGTACGTGCGGGTGGCCGGATGCGCCGACTGGAAACAAAGGTGCTCGACAGCGACGATACCACCGCACTGATGAAGTCGATTACCCCCGACCGCTGCCAGCAGGAAGTGCAGGAACGCGGGGGTAGTGACTTTGCAATCGAATACGTGGATGGTTATCGCTTCCGCGTGGCTGTGTTCAAGCAGCGTGGTTCGATTGGCATCGTGATGCGGCGGATTCCCAGCCAGTTTCTTACTTTCGAGCAGATTGGGATGCCCGACGCGATTCGATCGCTGATCGTTCGCCCACGTGGGATGATTCTGGTGACCGGCCCCACTGGTTCTGGAAAAACCACCAGTCTGGCCAGTATGTTAAACTTTCTTAATGATAATTACGATCGCCACATTATTACGCTCGAAGACCCGATCGAATATTACCACCAGCACAAGAAGTGCACCGTTAATCAGCGGGAAATCGGCACCGATGTGCCAGACTTTAAAGAAGGGATTCGGCGGGCGTTGCGGATGGACCCCGACATCATCCTGGTGGGTGAAATGCGTGACCTGGAAACGATTCACGCTGCCATCGAAGCTGCAGAAACCGGCCACATCGTGTTCGGAACCCTGCACACCTCTGGTGCTGCATCGACGATCAACCGGATTATCGATGTGTTTCCCAAAGACCAGCAGGATCAGGTGCGAACACAATTGTCTACCGCACTGATTGGGGTGCTGTCGCAGGCACTGCTGCCGAAAAAACCATCCGGGATGGTGGCTGCCTACGAAATGATGGTGGTGACTGATGCCATCCAGAACCTGATTCGGGAAAACAAGGTGTACCGGATCGATTCGGCCATTCAAACCGGTCGAAAATATGGCATGTTCCTGTTGGACGAGATTCTGTTCAACCTGTGGAAAGACGATAAGTGCGAGAAAGAAGAAGTGCTGCTGCGGGCGAAGAAACCGGCAGAACTGGCAGCAAAAATTGCCGCAGCAGAACGTGGTGCATTGGTGGATGATGAACTGGAAGAGGATGAGGAGTACGATTCATACGATGACGACGACGATGATGAGGATGATCGACCACGGCGGCCGAAAAAGAAATATTAACCCCATCGTTGCAGTTGTTAAAATAAAATGAATAACAGGTAAGTAATATGTCAAACGATCCTAAAAATCCTCAGCCGCCGAAGAAACCTGCCACACCACCGGTGGGGAAACTGGTTACCAATGGTGCGGCACCAGTCAAGAAGGCCGCCGTGCCAGCAAAAGCGGTTCCGGCCAAGCCTGCACCTAAAAAACGCTCTGGGCCCAAGACGTTAGGGCAGATCTTTGTCGACCTGGGTTTTATCGACGATGCCCAGTTGCAGAGCCTGGAAGATGATGCCCGCAGTATGGATATTCCGTTGGAGCAGGTGGCCACCACCAACGGATTGATCAATAACGACCAGTTATTACTGGCAAAAGCCGAACTGCACGGCATTGCGGTGGTGAATCTGGATGAAGCCAAGCCGAGTCCCGAAGCACTGAAAGCCGTGCCACAGAACATGGCCGAACTATACAAGATGGTGCCGCTGAAGTTCGAAAATGATGTGCTGACCGTGGTGATGTCCGATCCCAACAACATGCAGGCACTGGACGACCTGCGGAACATGTTGGGCATTATGCAGGTGAAAGCTTCGCTGGCAGCCCCCGCACAAATTGAGGCCACACTCGCAAAATTATACTCCAACGTGAAAGAAGAGACCCTCAGCGAAATCATTAACATGCTGGGGGAAGATGATGGCGATACCTATACGGGTCGCGAAAACAGCATCGATATCTCCTCTGTGGAAGAAATGGCCAACGCCGCACCTGTGCGGAAACTGGTGAACATGGTGCTGCTGATGGGCATCCGTGACCAGGCGGCAGACATCCACTTCGAACCGTTCGAAGACGAATACAAGATGCGTTATCGGTGCGACGGGGTGCTGCTGGAAATGGTTCCCCCACCACGCCACCTGGCAAATGCAATCAGCTCGCGTATTAAGGTGATGGCGAACCTGGACATTGCCGAACGCCGACTGCCACAGGACGGTCGGATCGAACTGAATATCGGTGGGAATACCGTCGACATGCGGGTGTCGGTGCTGCCCACAATGTTTGGGGAAAGTATCGTCATCCGGATTCTCGATAAAGGCCGTGTGGGCCTGGACTTAGAGAAAATCGGCATGCCTATGGATATGGTTGCTGATTTTCGCGAAATCATCCGCAAACCAAACGGCATTACGTTGGTAACAGGCCCCACCGGTGCGGGAAAAACAACCACGCTGTACTCTGCATTAGCAGAATTGAACGAGATTACCGAAAAGATTATTACCACCGAAGACCCGGTGGAGTATGAAATTGACGGGTTGATTCAGTGCCAGATCAACCACGATATTGACCTGACCTTCGCAAGTGCGTTGCGGTCGATTCTGCGGCAGGATCCCGACAAGATTCTGGTGGGTGAGATCCGCGACCTCGAAACCGCGCAAATCGCTGTGCAGGCAGCACTTACGGGTCACATGGTGTTCAGCACGCTGCACACCAACGACGCACCCAGCTCGGTAACCCGCCTTCGGGATATGGGGGTGGAGCCATTTTTGATTACCGCTACCGTTGAGGGGATTCTTGCCCAGCGACTGGTGCGGAAAATCTGCACCCACTGTAAAACGCCATTTGAGCCCAGCCGCGACCAGATGTACGAGCTGAATATGAAGCCCGAACAGCTCAAAGGTCGCAAAATGTACTTCGGCGAAGGGTGCGACAAGTGCAACAACCTCGGTTACCGTGGGCGTTCCGGGATTTACGAACTGCTCACCATTACCGATGAGCTCCGTGATCTGATTGCCAAGGGTGCCTCCACCGATCAGTTACGGCAGAACGCACGTGGCCGGGGCATTAAAGGCTTACGGGAGCGGGGTTTAGATGCTCTCTTCGCGGGTGTCACCAGTCTCGAGGAAATCGTACGAGAAACCACTCTGGAAGATGAACATTAATCTGCCACCGTGGGTAAAAATGAGATTTTTTTCATAGATGAGTGATGATGTTCGCCCCCAACGAAATTTTGTCAGGATGTAATTGTCAGCAGGTGCCATATGCCAACGTATAAGTTCGAAGCGCTGAACACGAGCGGTGCAGAAGTAAAAGACCAGATTGATGCACTGAACGAAGAAGAAGCACAGCAGAAAATCAAGCAGATGGGCTACTTTGTCACCCGCCTGACGCAGATGGCTGCGGGCAAAGGTGGCAAAACTGCTGGCAAGAAGAAAAAGAAAAAGTCCGGCCAGAAGAAATCGAAAAAAACCTTCGTCATCGGTGGGGTGAAAAGCAAGCACCTCTGCTTGTTTACCCGCCAGTTTTCCACTCTGCAGGACGCTGGCCTGCCCGTGCTGCGTTCGCTGCGGATTCTGGAAAAACAGATGAAGCCCAGTGCGTTGAAAAACGCACTGATCGACGTAGTGGAAGATGTCGAATCGGGCAGCACCCTGTCCGAAGCGATGGGCAAACACCCACGTGCGTTCGATCGACTCTATGTGAATATGGTGAAAGCCGGTGAGGCCGGTGGTGCTCTGGAAGTGATTTTGCAGCGTCTGGCTGAGTTCAAGGAAAAAAGCCAGACCCTCAAACGCAAGATCATCGGTGCCATGATCTATCCCGCCGTGGTTATCTGCGTCGCCGTGGGTATTTTGATTTTCATCATGGTGGCCATTATTCCCAAATTTAAGAAAATCTTTGAGGAATTCGGCCTGAAACTGCCCGATCTGACCCAGTTTCTGATCGATGTCTCCACTTGGTGTGCCAGTTACTGGTGGTCGATCCCACTGTTCCCGATTGGGGTCTGGCTATTCATTAAATTGATCCGGATGAACAAAACCGGCAACTATGCGGTCGACCGATTAATCCTCTGGATTCCAATCGTGGGCAAAATTGCCGAAAAAACGGTCGTTGCCCGCACCACGCGGACGTTGGGAACTCTGGTTTCCAGCGGTGTGCCCATTCTGGAAGCACTGGCCATTGTGCGGGAAACTGCCAACAACGCCGTCTTCGAACGGATGTACCAGCGGGTGTACGAATCAATTCGGGAAGGGGATACCATTGCCGAACCATTGCGGGACAGCAAACTGGTCGACGACATGGTGGTGAACATGGTCGAAGTGGGTGAGGAAACCGGCGACCTGGATACCATGCTCTACAAAATTGCCGACTTCTACGACGAAGAAGTCGATACCGCGGTGAAAAGCTTGATCAGCTTGCTGGAACCGATCATGATTGTGATTCTGGGGGGCATCATCGGAACAATCGTTATTGCCCTCTTCCTGCCCATGCTGGGGCTGCTGGAAGGCTTGAGTAAATAGGCCTCCAAAGTTGCTAACTTCTTACTTGGTATGGGGTTAGCAACACCTGTCTGGTTGTTTAGCTGGTAAAAATACCTTTGCCTGTCTGTGAATTTCACCCACCGCGCCTCGGGTGGGGAATTGAAGCCCGAGATTTCAGTCAAAATATGAGAGAATGATGAGAAAAGATTCGAGAATTTTTTCATCTTTTTTTTGGTAATTCAGGATTGCGACGTACAATCTGGCATCCTGAAGAAAAGTTCGCCCGATTTCTGGATGATAATTGCAGGATTTATAAGGACTTCCGCGTGGGGCAAGAATTGACAACCCCCACGCCGATTCACTGGAGATAACAAATGTTCAGGACCGATCCCGTCTTCACCGTCAAAAACGTCCGTGCGGCATTCACCCTCATCGAACTGTTGGTGGTTATTGCCATCCTGGGCATCCTCATGGGAATTACCCTTCCCGCAATCCAGCGATTCCGGGATTACGGTCCTCGCCTGGAAGCTCGCAACGACATTGCCCAACTGGACAGTGCGATTGCTAACTTCAAGAGCACCTACAACGTGCAGTATATCCCAGCGGGTATCTGGCTCCAGCCAACTTACAATCAAGGTAACATTCCAGAACGAGAATCCTTCACGTATCTGAAAAAGGTCTTTGGACGGGCTGCATCCGGTTACACTTTTCCGACTACTGCAACTGTTCGATTAAATGGGAACCAGACCTTAATGTTCTTTCTGACGGGCGGTCCTTATGTTACGCCGAATCCTTATATGGGATTTTCACCTAGTTCCACCAATCCCCTCGGTGGCTCTGGTAACCGAAATCTCTTCATGGATATCAAGAGCAACAAATTCAATGCAGCAGGTGAATATATCGATCCGTGGGGCACGCCTTATGCCTACTTCAGCATGAAGAATGGCAACGATTTTGGCTCCCATGGTGTTTACTATGGCAATTCCACAGGTGGGTACCCAGTCGGTGGCCAGAACGTCCAGCCAATGCTGGAAACAACCACAAAGTTCGTCAACAGCCACTCGCACCAGATTATTTCTGCGGGTAAAAACCGGGCCTTCGGCTGCGTGATTACACCCAACTGGACACCTGGTACCGGGGTTTACTCCACGGGTCAGGCTGGTGGGGACGATCTGGCCAACTTCGCACAGAAAATGTTGTCCGCTAATCCGTAATTCCGGCAGGAGACCGATTGATGAAAACGAATCAAAAGCCTAGAAACGGATTTACCCTGCTGGAACTGCTGGTGGTGATTGCAATTATCGCAGCCATCAGTGCGTTGGCTGCCACCGCCATCTTCCGCATGAAAGGCTCGCAGGAAAAGAAAACTGCCGAACAGCGAATGATGCAATTACAAAGCGATTTCAGTGCCCAATGGAAAGCAGTAGTTGACGTTGCAAAGAAAGAGTCCATACCGGAGCCCGTTAGAGTTCTCGCGGGAAATGATAATGTCCGAGCACGAGTATTACATATTAAGTTTCGTTTGAGACAGGAATTTCCGCAGTCTTTTGACGAAGTTCGCAATGGTAGTTTTACTGCCTACGGCTATCCACCAAAGACTGCATTTATTAACTCGATTAGTGGTGCGACTGCAACACCGGGCGGCACGGAAGCAGAATCGGCAGCTCTCTTGATGATGACTCTGGCTCAGTCACGCGGTGGGGTGGCAGGCAATGCCGAATCACTGCTCGGTGGGGGCGGTTCCAAGAACATTGATGTTGGCGGAAAACAATTCAAGGTCTTTATTGATCCGTGGGGCAATCCGATCGGTTTCGCCCGCTGGACTGCCAGCCCTTACTACGATCAGCAACTTCAGTTGTTCAACACTCGCTCAGCAGGTACTGCCAAAGACAATGAAGACCCGGAAGGGAAATTGCTCCAGAACTGGGCATCAAAAGCCACAGCGCAAACTCTGCTGCACACGTTCGATGGTCGCAATCGCTCGCCCTTTATGTATTCTGCTGGCCCGAACAGCCGGTTTTACGATGATGACGATGTCACCAGCTACCAGTTAGCAGATCAAGGTGGGAAAAACTAACATGAAACGTTCAACCGCACCCCGTTCAGCATTCACGCTGATAGAATTACTGGTCGCCATTTCGATTATGCTGGCCATTATGGCTCTGGCTGCCCTGGTGCTGCCTGCCCTGCGTCAGCGGGATAATACCACCAAAGGCACCAATCAGGTTCAGGGCTATCTGTCGCTTGCAAAACAGCGTGCGATCCGCGATCAGGCCCCACGTGGCGTGCGATTTTACGCTTCATTAGAAGATCCTAATCTTTGTACCGAAATGGCTTATATCGAGCAGCCCGAACCGTTTCTGCCTCCGACAGGTACCAGTGTTACCATTTCTCCAGCCCCACCGATTGCAGGTGTGCCCCCAGCATCGATTGCTTCTTTATCTGGAGGCCAGATCTGGGACGGCGTTCGGGCAGGAGATTTTCTTGAAGTGACTTATGGTGGTGGGTTTATCAGCCAGATTCTTGATCACAATTCATTGGGAATCGCATTGGCTCCTACTCAAGTGCTTCTTTCACAGCAAATCAAAGGTGGATCATCGTTGACGATTACTGATGGATATCGAGTGTTACGCCAACCTACAGAACTGATTGGCGAAACCCATATGCAGTTACCACCCAGGGTGCGCATCCGGATTCCATCATGTCAACCTGGTAATTGGACTGGTCGCAGCATGGATGTCTTGTTCAACTCTGGAGGTCTGGTAGCAGATCAAGGAAGTGGCAAAGTGATTCTCTATGTAGAACCAGAGGAAGATGGTGCGGGAGAGCCACTGTTGGTCGTTATCTATACCCACTCGGGTCAGATTATTACCCATCCTGTCGCGGAAGGGGCAGATCCTTTTCTCTTTACCAGAGATGGTGCAGGATCGGGTTTATAATTTTTTTGGTAGATCGCCCCCAGTTGCGAATAATACAAACGGCCTGGTTGGAAATTGGTTTTGTGAACCGACGGCGTTAGTCGCGGTCGAAAATAAAGACCTTTCGACGATCTCTGGTTTTCAATGTTAACAGGATACGAGGGAGTACCTCATGAAGCAGAATACACATCATCGACCGGCTGTCACCCTCATGGAGGTGCTCATTGCCATCTTCATTCTGGCACTGGGCATGCTTTCGGTAATGGCATTCTTCCCTGTCGGTGCCATGAATATGGTGCGTGCCGTCAAAGATGAGCGCTGTGCCCAGGCCGCCAGCAACGCCGATGTGGTGATGCGGAATGTTTGGAAGGGTGCCTATCAGAACACTGATGGTACGATACGTGAATTAGTTGGCGACAGCGGTGAATCCCAAACTTTTTTCTCTGAACCAGCATTGCTGGCGATGGATTTTCCATCCCTTACTGGGCCTTTTGCAAGTCCTGCCCAAGTCAGTGCACTCATTGTGTCTGATCCAACAAATGGACCTGCTTATCAGGCACAGCGTAGAAATCCAGGGCCCAGTAACCCAGTATTGATCGATCCGATTGGCTGGAACGTGCGTGGTGGCTCTTCAGACCAAAACTTTGTCGCTAACCTGCCTTGGCTCCCTCGCCGAACGCTGCAGGCAAATACTGGTGGCCCGTTGCCGCCTATTCTTGCAACCCGCATGGCAACACTATTAGACGATATTGGCTATACAGAAGATGGCCTTCCAGATACATCTGCTGGGCAAGTCGATCGTGGCAGCCGTTATAACGTGACCTGGATGCTCCAACGGAAACAAAACAGCAATCGTTCTGAAGTCAATATGACGATTCTGGTCTTCGATGGTAGACCAGTCAGTGATATTCCGGCACAGGAGTTACCGTATTCTGTGAATGTGACCAATCCAATCAGTAACGAAGTCAACACCGTAACGATTGACATTACTCCAACGGGTCGCCCACCGCTACGCAAGGGAACTTGGGTAATGTTGACTGCTTCAACAGCAGAAGGCGCTCCACAACCTATTACTGATTTTTACCGAGTAACCAGTCTTGATGAACGAGATAATGGCAGTCAAAAATTATTGGACATTGGTATCTATCCTCCATTACGAAGGTACAACATGCCCGGAGGGGTTACTGCTCCACCAAATTATTTAGCCAGAATTATTGTGATGGAGCATCTGGCAGAAGTATTTGATCGTGGCACAATTTCTGCACGTGCCAACGTGGGTGATTGATCAGAAGAGTTACTGTTTACAATGTTTGCCCAAGCCCTGAAATAAGTTCGAAACGGCCGGGAGGTAGTTAGAGATGCGTATCAACCAAGGCAGTCAATTCAAAATCCGGCATGCGTTCACCCTCACGGAAATGATGGTGGCCACGGCACTCTGCCTGTTCATCATGGCCTTGATTTCCGTGGGCTTTGGTCGTGGACTGGATACCTTCAGTAAGCTGCGATCCGTAGGGTTACTGCAGGATCGCCTGCGATCCGCTTCTACAGTCATCAAGCGAGATCTCGCGAGCAATCACTTTCAGGGCCCGTTCGAGTCTGGGTTTTCAGGTCCACGATTGAGCGATCAACGAATGGATCGAATTGGCTGGAGACCACCACAAGGTGGATATTTCTATCTGGAACAAGGTAGTGCTGCTCCAGCAACGATCGAGGGTTATGATCCTGAACGTATCTGGTCTACCCGCGCTATTGACCATCGGATGTCGTTTACCGTGCAGGTGCCAATGGGGGCATCTGCAGAGCTCTTCTGTGAATCAACCCGTTTTGATCCGGCATTACCAAACCAGAATCGGGTCATCTATCGAGAACCGACATCTAATCCTGTGAGAATAACTGATGCTGATGTAGTCGGGTTATTATCCCAATGTAATCCATTCCCTCGCAATAATTCTTTGAATTGTTACAGCACCTGGGCAGAACTGGCTTATTGGTTGGAGCCGATTGCAGGAGAAACGACCCCCGGTGGATTGCAACTTTACAGTCTGCGTCGCAAATCTCGGTTGTTGATGCCGGAAGCACGTGATGTTGTTGTGGAAAACCCCGATCAGTATGTGGCACTGAATCCAATGATCAGTGCTACTCCACTGACCCGACCAGGTACAACATTCAATATGGCAGGAACGCCCAAACCAGCCACTTCAATTCCAGCGAGTGCACTGAATCTACGTTTGAATAGTCCTGTGGAGGCAGCCTGGCCCAATCGTCGCATTACTTTCACTCCAACGATTGACCCTGTTTCTGGTTTAGCAACAGGCGACGATATTCTGCTTGTGGATGTTTTGTCATTTGAAATCAAGCCGACTTGGTTGATAGGTCCTCAGGTTACAGGATTCATTTATGCACCGTACAACCCTAGAACATCATTTCTCGATCCACTATCGTCAACTACCATCGAGAATTCTGATTTTCCATTTGATGATTTGCCGCCGGTAGCCACTGGCTGGGGAAACGGTCAACATCCTCTCGGAAGTCCTCCATTACCACTAACGGGTCAGCGTCGAATTTTCGATACATGGTATCGAGCTGGTACAAGGTATGAAGGTATCCAGACATACATTAATATACCTAATGAAAATATTGACTGGAATAATCAAGATGAAATGTCAAGGAATTTAATAGGTAATAGTGCGCCTAATTTGCCACCCCATCGTTTGAATATCCGAGCAATCCAGATCAAGATTCGAATTTGGGATCGGAAAACATTCCAGGCACGGCAGATCACCATTGTGCAAGAAGTGTAATTGGGAATCTGTTCCACTAGGATGGAAGCGAACAAGAGGGGCTCAAGCCCGCACAGGACAGATAACAATGCTTGGGTGAGTTCAGGCCAACTGCCCAGCAACAAACGATACAAGATAGAACATTAAAATTGCCCGATGGAGTATGATACATGTTACACAATTCACTTTTGCAAGCGCGTTCGCGACGTGGTACCATCACGGTCATCGTGGTGGTCTTTATTGCCCTGTTCTTTGTGGTGGGCTTAACCTTTCTTCTATCCTCTCAGAACTATTCTGAAAGTGCCAAAATTCACCGCGAGGCTGCCTACGGCGGTCATACCGGTGTTCGGCCAACGTCCAGACTGGGTGCAGGCGACGAAGCCCCACCAAATCCGGGCGATATTTTCAATACAGCACTCGGCTACGTAGTCTACGATGCCCCCAACGATGCTTCAGGTGTCTACGTGGGCATTCGTGGCCACAGTCTGGCTCGAGCGATGTACGGAATGAAAATGACTGATCCCAGTACGATCGATCCGAACGCCGGATTAACACCTTATGCTGGTATTGGTCGCAACCGCACATCTCCTGATTTCAACATGATTAATTACACATGGGATGGTAACACAACGACCCCAACATTGCGAGATCCGGAATATCCAGGTACGGCTCGTTTGTCGCCGGCAGCACCTATGACCGGACAATATTGGCCCCATAATCCTAATTATACTTACCCTGACGAAAACAACGTTTACCTGGCAGCGATCGACTGGCTAACTGGTCAGGTAATAATGCCATCGTACCATCGTCCATGGATGTTTGGCGCTCCAACACAAGCAGATCCATGGGCATTGAATCCTGGAAACTTAAACTGGACAAACGCCCAAGGTCGATTATCAATCTTGCGCCCACGCCCACAAGAACATCCTCGCTTTCCACTTCCTCAAGCGAGTGTGGTGAATGGTGTGACTTATTACGGTGATGTCGAAAATCTTGAAAACAAGGCGATTGGCAGACAACTGGATAGTCTCTGGATGGATCTGGACTTACCCGTACGCACCTGGCGTGGAAAGAAATATAAACCACTGGTTGCATTTTTGATTGCTGATCTTGATGGCCGTATCAATCTGAATACTTCTGCCAACATGCGTTATGCTTCTTCTGGCTCTACAGTTGTGGGCATGAATCAGGGATGGGGGCCTTGGGAAGTGGATATGTCGGCTGTGCTCGGTCGAGGTACAGCTACCAGTGGCGATTCAGGGCAGGTATCTTTGCTGCTTCGAGGCAACACTTCCAGTACCGTTAGTGGCCGTTATGGTTATATTACCCCCACAACGGATCCGACTGGTGGACCTAACCAGAAGAATTATACTACCTATGCAGATGATTCTACTGTCCCATCACCCAGCAGTGGTAGTCTGCCACATTTTTATGCCCCAGTCGATTTTGATGGTGTGCCGTTGAGTCAAAATGTGGCTGCTACTAAGTGGGCGCCGCCTGCGAGTGCTGCTGGTCGATTTGACCAGTTCGCCATCTGGGGGCCTCCACAATCGGGGCCTGGTACTTATGATCCGAATAACCGATATCACAATGGAACTGGCAACGAGCGAGTTCGACATCCGTCTCTCTATAACCCTTACCTGTCTTCAAAACTGGGTCGGACCGATGCATTTCCAACAATTATGCGATCGTTTGGTGCACAAGAGCTATATTTCTTAAATCGACGTTTTCAGGAGCTCGATCCCGATTTCTACAACCAATCGGATGTTGCCACGTTGGCATTGAATTCCTTTGCCGGATCGATGAGTACAGGTGCAACAAGTTTTACTGCTGGTTTGCATCCATGGACTTTTGAAAACGATACTTTCGGTAATCCTAGATTCTACACCACCACGATCAGTAATGATCTACAACGTCCAGGTGGCACACCATGGTATGCACGTAGTTTGCCTCCGGATTACTCATTACCTGCCGGTCAACCTTTCCCGGTAGCACCACCACGACCATTTGATTTTTCGGCAACTGGTGGAACTCAACGAGATTGGAATAATAACCTCCAATCGTGGGTCAGTATGCTTGGCACGGTTGATCTTTACCGCCCATTAACTGATTTTCGGACTGATCGCAATCTGCCATATACACAGACCAATCTCAATGCTGGCCAATATGCCCGTGCATTGGCTGATCGGATTCGTTTAGTAGATGACGTTTATATTGCGTTGATTGCTGCCACAGGCATGCGTCAACCCGTGGATGTCTTGTCCGCGAATAATACTGATGAAGTCAATGCATTGCGTTATCTGGCACAGATTGCAGTCAACATTGTCGATTACATTGACAACGATGACTACATTACCCCCTATCAATGGGCACGCGATATCCGCGTACCGAACCCAACGTTCGCTCTTGCTGATCCAGCGGATACTTCGACTTATGTCTTTGGCACAGAGTTGAATCGTCTTGTAATCAATGAAACATACATCTATTTGAGAAATCACAACTATCCTGGCTCTGTTCCACCCGATCCTGATAACGGTGTTGTGAATCCACCGAAAGGGCGTCCTTCATTCGCAAGTCGAGCACACGATGTGAAAGTGTGGGTTGAATTACACAATCCACTTACTCCGCAGAATCAGTTTGAATTGGGCCACCTTTCTGATGGTGGGAATGCCATTCTCAACGATGGCAATCAGGATGTTTATCAAATCGTATTAATGCGACCCGATGGAGGTGCAGCTGTTACCATTGATGAATCCTTAAGAGATCTGAATAATTCCACTGGTCGTCCAACATCTGTCATGGCTCGTATTCAGGATCCTGGTAATCCTGCTTCTTCAGGCGTAGCCCAAGATATTCCTTATGATCCTACAACCTCCACCAATTATTTTCGCAATCCTGGGAATACTCCAGTAATGGTGCCGCCAAATATCGGATCACCAGTTTCTGGAAATGCATTCTTTATTGCTGGTCCTGATGATAATCTTGGAGATGCATCAGGTTTGGCAGCAGATGCGAAGTGCGATAATCTCTTGTATCGGGTTTCAAATACCACAACGAATACTGCAGCGATTGCAGCCAATAGAGACTATCCGATCATTGTGTTACGCCGTTTAATGAATCAGCATTTGCCATTTAACCCGGCAACAAATCCATATATCACGGTGGATTATGTAATGACCGATCCTGGCATGGTGAATCGTCGCATCACACATGACAATATGGGTCCTGTAAACGGCGGAAATCCTGCTACTCCTTGGGAGCAAACATTCTCATTCGGTCGTCGTCAGCCCTATGATGCTCGATTAGAATTCAACGATAGTTTCCGTCAGCGACCAGCCACCTTAAATGGAATGGCTGCTCCGTTAATGGATTGGGCCAACAATACCTTCCGTCGCCATAACCTGGAAGATCCTGCAGACCCAACGACTACTCAGACGTTGAAATATCCATTCGATTGGTGCGTGCATCTGGATCGCGTGCCTGCCAGTCCGGCTGAACTGGTGCATGTTTCTGCTGTCAGCCCGACATTGTTGACCCACAACTACTTCCAGGTGCCGGCTGCACCACCTTACCCGGTGCGGTGGAATTATCAGGCCCCCTGGTTTGATAATGGTACCCGCCTGTACCGTGCAATGGATCTGTTTGCCCCACCCAGCAGGATTCATGGTGTGGGTGACGGCGGGCGAGTTCCCGGCAAAATCAACATCAACACCGTTTATAACAAACGGATCTTTGAAGCGGCAACCGGACGACGACTCAGTAACAATTCAGGAACTTCAGCAGCCAACCGTGGTGGCTTCCGTTACGATGCGGCCGCCGTTGATGTGGCATGGGCTCGCCTGAACCAGAACCGCTGGGGTGGGAATCCGCTGAAGTTTGTTCAAGGTCAGGATCGGCCGATTTTCGGTTCCATGTCTCCGATTGCGGCTCCTTCTACCGATGCCCAATATCCCCAGGGGATGG
The DNA here is from genome assembly GCA_041399155.1 of Zavarzinella sp. Taxonomy (NCBI): domain Bacteria; kingdom Pseudomonadati; phylum Planctomycetota; class Planctomycetia; order Gemmatales; family Gemmataceae; genus Zavarzinella; species Zavarzinella sp. Next base: position 687,301 of record JAWKTI010000003.1, on the reverse strand, counting down.
GTGTTGATCGCACGATCTTTGGTGGGCATTTCTACGATCCTGCTGCACCGGATTCTTACGCCAAGTACGAAATGCTGCAGACAATCATGAACAACTTCACTACCCGCAGCAATACCTTTGCGGTGTGGGCCACCGTGGGGTATTTTGAAGTAGAAAACGATGGACCCTATTCCGATGCGAACCGCCCACGGTTAGGTCGCGAACTGGGCATTGATGATGGCAGCAATGTGCGGCACAAGTTCTTCTCGATCGTTGACCGCACCCGCCTGACCAGAACCACCACCAATACTTCGGTGGCATCACCCTCGTCGGCGAATTTCTCCTTCGAGCCAGTTGCTTTCAATGGGAATCCGGTGCTTGCTGCTGGGCCAGAACCAGACGGTCCGGGTACGTACACTCTTGCCATTCCAGCGATGGGTTTGAATGGGACATCGCTTTACGGCGAATATGACAACCAACCCTGGCAATTACAGATCGGCAGCCGGGTGATGGTCGATTATGAACCACAGTTCGGATTTATTGATGGCACATTCAGTACCATCACCGGCCGAAATCCGAAATCCGAAACCGCCGTGGTGCAGAGTGTTAATTACAACGCCACTGCGGGACGTGGGGAAATCACCGTACAGTTAAACCAAACCCACCACCGTGGCTGTTCCATCATCATTCAAAGGGTCATCCCTGCTGGTGATGAAGTGATTCCCGGTAACCCTGGGCCGCAGAAGAACTTCAACTATTCTTCCCCCACCTATCGTCCGGTGGTGCCTGTGGTCGAACAGATTAAGTAATTCTCATTAATTCCTGGTGCTGTTACTTGCTCGCCCACTTTTCCATAATTTATGTGTGGCGAGCCGATGAATTCTGAGCGGATTTTCATTTTTCTAGTGACAGTGCTGTTCCTCGCATCAGGAACGGTGCTGGCATTTGCTTTTGATCTGGAAATTGGTTTGATCGTTCTGCTGATCTCGATCTGTCTCAGTGCGTGCTATTTCCGTCATTCTAACAGGCGTCTTCGGGTGCCAGTGCCGCACCAACAGTCGAAAACTCATTAAGATCTCACTCATTTTCTCTATTCGATGACCAGATTCTGTACAAATTCGCTTTCTGTGGCCAGTTGATCGGCCGATAAGCCAGAACTTCGCACCAGTTCGGCACGTGCGGACCTGCCACTGGTCATATCCAGTGCGGTGACTTCAATAATCCCATTTTCGCCCACGGAGCACTTCACCTGAATGGGGGAACCCTTTGGCAGGGCTTCTGGTAAGCCCTGAATCCAGCATTCCCCTACCGGAATGCACCCTTCGGCCTGCACGGCATCGCCTTGCAGCACCCGCACACGAACGCGGGACTGATTTGGTGATACTGTGTAATACACCCGCGTGGCAGAGGCGGGCAGTTGACTGTTCCGTGGGATCAATTGATCGTTCAGGCGTTCTTCATCTTTCCGCACCTCGATGCCCAGGCCGTGGGCATTGACACGGATTTCCACAATGTCCTGCAGAGGACTACGGGACGTCACCTGGGGTGCGTTGCGGGCAGCATTTTTGGCCTGCAGAATACCCGCGTGCAGTGCGGCACCACGGGCAACTACTTCGCTGACAGCCAGCGACTGATCAGGCATTTTGCCACTGAGATCCAGCAACATTTTTTTGGTCGAAGGCATGTGCGTGGAGCCACCCACCATCAGGACACGGTCGATCTGGTGCCACTGCATTCCCGCATCGCGAATGGCAGCCATTACCGAAAGCCGCGTGCGTGTCAGCAGTTCGCTGGTTAACGCCTCAAACTCTTGCCGCGTAAGGGTTACCGTCAATTTTCGGCCTGCGTGATTGCAGGTGATGGTGGCCTGGTCGAGCTTGCTGAGCGTGCGTTTTGCCCGCTCTGCTGCCGCATACAGCATGTTCGTGGCCTGGGGATCGCTCAGTGGGTCTTCATCGAACTTTTCGCGAAACAGCCGAGCGGCATGTTCCACCACTTTATGGTCCCAATCCCGCCCACCAAGCTGGACATCGCCTTTGATGGCCAGCACGTGGAACTTTTTGGGTGTCAGACGGACAATCGTCACGTCAAAGGTTCCCCCACCTAGATCGTAAACGAGCACCGTCTGTGGGAGTTTTAACTCCTGTTCGCGGTGCTGAAAGGAGTAACTCAGGGCGGCGGCGGAAGGTTCGTCGAGGATATCCAGCACTTCCAGACCGGCAATCTGGCCCGCGTCTTTGGTGGCTTTGCGTCGGGTATCGTCAAAATAAGCAGGCACGGTAATGACGCACTGTTGCACCGGGCCGATGCGGGCAGACGCATCGAGCATCAGCTTTCGCAGGATAATTGCGGAGAGAGTTTCGGGACGAAAAACGCGGCCAGCCACTGCGTGCGGGAAAGAATCGTAACCCATGCGGCGTTTGATCAGAGTGGCCACCCGGTCTGGCTGTTCGAGGCCCACGTCAAGTGCGGCCTGTCCCACCACTGCTTTGGTGGAATCCACCAGCATCACAGCCGAAGGGGTCAGCATTTCACCATCGTGGTTGGGCAAAGAGGTTGCCTGCCCTCGATCATCCAGTGTGGCCACCGCACAGTAGGTGGTGCCCAGGTCGATGCCGATGATACTCATGGTGCCGATCCTTGATTGTATTGGAGAGCTACCCGCACTATCTTATTCCCCACGGTCAAATTTCTTAGTGTTACTACCCGGTGACAAAATTTGGGGACAAGAAAAAGTGTGTTTAATGAGGCCCTGGTGTGCCAGTGATTTGAAGTTTGTCACTGTTTCGAAAGGCGGATTGAAGTATGGGATATGAAAAAAGCCGAGATTAACTCGGCTCGATGCAAAACAAATGCAAAAGTATGTTCGAGAATTAATTATCTGCGGTATCCTGGGCAAGGGCTCCCAGTTCCTTTGTATTCCGTTCGACAGCCAGCACAATCCGACGTTCTTCCATACCATCCATCGTTTCAGCGGTGGCAGGTAAAATCTGGCGACCATCGGGGAAACTGTACCGCATCATGAAGGTGCCATTCGGACGAAGTTTGATCGGCTCGCCTTGAATGGTCACATTCGATCCCGGTACGGTGCTGCCGAATACAATCAGTTCCGCATCCAGTTGGAAAAAGAACTTGCGATCGCGAATTGCAGACGGTGTCGAAATGGTGGGAGCAGACATCGGGCGTTTCAGGCGTTCTTCGAAGAATTCCTTCAGCAGTTGATTATCACCCGGCGACGATTCATCGGTGCTGGTCAGCGTATACAATCGGTCGGCCTGTTTGGCGTCAATATCGGCCCAGGCATCGTCCAACCCTTCCACCGCACCAGGTTTTGGTGTGTTGACCACGTTGGAACGCACCAAGGCGTAAAACTGGCCACGTTTGGAAATGTAGCCAATATCTGCCCGATACGATTTGGGTGGGTTCTGGACTTCGATGTACCAGGTATTGCAGCCACCATGAATGTTCACATCGGCCACCACTGCTTCTGCGGTGCTGGTGGTGTCGTTCGCACTGACATCGAAGACTCGAATAATCGGCTTGGAACCGTGCCAATCCTGTCCCAAGGCGGCTTCCGCACGCTGTAGAGACTGGTCGGAAAGCTCCCAACAGACCTGCAGCCAGTAGGAATCGCGAACAATGACAATCAGACGATCTTTCGGATGGCCACCCACGAGAGTATTGTTGTTCCGCATGTAATGGCTGCCGTTGGCGGAAGGTGGTGTTGCAACGCGGGTGCCTTTGGCTGGGGCAGGTTTTTTTCGCGTGGGTGCTGGTTCTTCCACCACTTTCACTGGTTTGACAGGTTCCGCGTGGGAGGCTTTGCCGTTTCGTGCGGCTTTGGCTTCAGCAGTTTTTGCAGATTTCGCTTTGGCAGCCTTTTCTTTGTCTTTCGCACGCTGTTCTTTTTTCAGAATGCGACTGATTGCTTTAATCAGATCGGGCTTAGCCATGGAATTGATGCCCACAATGGACAATTCCCGGGCGAATTGAAGCAAATCTTTGCGACTGGAGGCTTTGAGTTCATCGAGAGTCATAAATCAAGCACTCACTCGACACAATACGTGGTGTAAGGTTAGTTTGATGTGTCCATACAACGCTTAGCCCGAAAGATCCTTGTGCATCGGGAGGCACATTGTTATTGTTCTGCATGCTGTGTCCCCAATCAATGTTGGTAGGGGATATTTTTGTAGAACAATTGCACTTTTTGAACTGATTAACTGACAATAGTATACAAAACCAGTTACAAGTGCCATCGCAGGTGGGCAGCAGAGGATGCCGCCAATTTCAGAATTCTGACACACCAAAAAGAACGCACGACCCGACCCGAAGGTGCATCATCCTAACGTGCATCCGCAGGAACTGGCTTCAATGTGTGAACATTTGATGATAAAACTCACCCACAATCACATTACTATCTTACTAACCATTTCAAATGTTGTCAATTGCAAATGCGTAAACTCCTTACTTGGAAAGAGTTTACGTCGGCAAATTCCGAATTGTGACACCATGTTCATTGTGTCATCTTGAACAGATTAGGTGCTTTTACTTTTCGATTTGTCTACTTTTGTTTACTTTCGACGCCTTCTGTATACAGAGCGGCGGCACTCAGTTCAGGAAGTGGCGTCGCAGAACGCACCTTTTTACCCGGATTGCAACGCAAATAGCCACCATTCAACGTCCGTTTGATGGCTTCGGGCAGGCGTTTGTCTGCTTTTTTGTTCAAGCGTGCGTGTCGAATCAGTTCCTGCAACGTATTTCCGGAGATCGGCGGGCCCAGTTTCTCCGCTTCATCCAGTAAACTGGCAATTGTGCTGGCTGCCTGAGAAATCACCATCTCGCGATCCTTCCCATCTGGTAGACATTCGGCCAGATCGTGCTGCGACCGCACCATGATGGTCATATAGACAGCACGAGCATTGTGGGGATCAATCCAACGGCCGTTTGACAGTTGGCCAGAAACCACCCCAATGTGGTACTTCGTGGTCGCAGCTGTCAGGTATTCCTGCTTTTTGGTGTGCTGGTAAGCCGCACAGAGCAAACTGACGGAAAACGAATTGTAATTGAAGTTCGCCACCATTGGTGCTTTCAGGCACCAATCGGCTGCTTTGATTCCCGCTGCGAGCCACTCATCCTTTTTGAAGGTCTGGCCTGCCAGCAACAGCGACATCCCACATTCACCGGCATCAAACTGGCTGCCACCTTCCGGATCTTCCACAACGACCCAGCCATCTTTCACGGCATCCGGATCAGTTAATAACAACTTTGTTATCATGTCGCCGAAGCGAATGCTTTGTCCACGCAGATCAGGAAAGTGGAAAAACCCAGTGGGGGATTGCAATGCCAGCATCGACTGACACGCACCGGTGATCAGTGCGTCCAGTTGAGCCAGCTTGTCGGGGTGATATTTCTGCACCAGTGGCCGAATCATGATGCAGCCACGGACAACCGAGGCATACGCACGTGGCATATAACCGAGGATCGGTTTTCCGGAACTGATCAACTGGCGAGAGCGGGGGTTTTCATCCAGCAAAGCCATGAACAGGTCCACAATATCGCGTTGTGGGATCAGGCGTGGTAATTCCAGGTGCCCTTTGATGCGGACATCTGGCAGACCTGCCTGATCACCCAATAATTCTTTCATTTTGCGAATCTGATCTGCCACCACATCGGGCTGGTTTGCATTCATCGCTTCAGTAAGTTTGGCGTTCAGTGGTACGGACTTCTCTTTCATCGCACGAGAAATCATTGCCACGGGAAGGCCATACATCGCCCGGCCATTGTTTTCCACATCGACCAGTTCTTCCATCTCCACCAGCAATCGTGGGATGGCGATGGTGTCCTGTCGCTCCCACGCACCTTTCAACTGATCGCGATAGAGAAACAGCCGTTCGATTTTCTTCTGGTCGTTGGCCTCGCGGGCTATCTGGAAGGCACGTCCGAGGCGAATATTGATTTCATCGAACGAAATTTCTGCCCCCACAGCAGGAGAGAGTGGCAGCAGTGTGAAAACAATCAGCAATCGTAACATTGGCTATCCTTCCCAGTGGCGAACGGCATGCAACAGTTGTTCGTGTAACAGTCCATTGGAGGCAATGGTGGGCTGATTGATACAGAAATTGGGCTGACCATAGACAAGTGGCTCCCCACGGAACGTGGTGAACACCCCACCGGCTTCGGTTACCAGCAGATGGCCCGCACACAAATCCCAGTCGGAAATTGCTGCGTAGTCGTTGGGGTAACAGTCCGCTTCGCCACGGGCAACCATCGCCAGCTTGATGCCCGCCGAATAGGTTTCCAGCACCTGTCGGTGGGGGATCATGTTCAACAGGCGATGCTCCACACCCGGTTTCAGGTGGCTCATCGCCAGTACCGCCTTTGAAATCACGTTTGTAGTGGTCACCGCACAGCGTTGTGGGGCATTGTCCCCCACCTGAAACCAGCAACCACTGCCCAGACTGGCGTAGGTCAGGCGATTAGTCGCTGGTTCAATCACCACCCCGACCAGGATTTGCTGCTGTTCGCGAAGGGCAATCATCACAGAAAATTGATCGTTCTTTTTGGCAAAGCCACGGGTGCCATCGATCGGATCCACCACCCACCAGCGTTCTGGGGCTGCCCCACCATTCACCGTGGTGCGTAATGCGGTGTTTTCTTCCCCACACAGGCCATCGTTGGGAAACTGATCGTGCAGAAAGTGCAGAATCAATTCCTGCGATTTGCGATCCGCTTCAGTAGAAATATTTACCGGAGCATCAGGAATGGCGATAAATTCCCGATAGGCGTTCTGCAAGTAGTCGCTTGCACGTCGGGCAGCTTCCATTGCTGCAGAAAGTTCCGTCTGAAAATTCATGTTGCGTCCGTTGCCACTGCAGCCTGGTCTGCAAATGGATTGAATTCCAAATAATACAAATGTCGATACAGTTCATTATTCGAAATCAGATCGCGGTGGCTGCCTTTCGCTTCAATTTTGCCGTGGTGTAACAATAATATCTGATCGCAATCGCGAATGGTCTGCATGCGGTGGGGCAGAAAAATAATCGTTTTCCCACGGGCAATTCGAGCGTAAGTATCGCGTAAAAACTGGCTGGTTTCCTCATCCAGCATATCTGCAGGCTCTTCAATCACATACACACTGGGATCGCGCAGAATCGCCCGCGCCAATGCGATGCGAAACTTCTGCCCGGTACTGAGGTAATGCCCCAACTGGCCAATCGGTGTCTGATAACCCTGGGGCAGGTGCTGGATGAAATGGTGGGCATGAGCGATTTTTGCAGCCGCCATAATCTGCTGTTCGCCATAGCCAGGATCGCCACCGGATATATTGTTGAAAACTGTATCGTTAATCACCAGGGCGTTTTGCAGCACCACTCCAACCTGAGCCCGCAGAGATTCTACCGTGTACCAGTGGTAGTTTCTGCCATTGAAGCGGATTTCACCCGCATCGGGATCGATAAACCGTTGCAACAGGTACACCAGTGCCACCTGCTCTTCGACGTTTGATGCCACAATCCCCGTGATCCCACCTGCGGGTATTTCCGCACGCAGGCGGGCAAGAATTTTGCGATCCGCTTCGGGGTGCTTCACCGTTACTTCGTCAAATTCAATGGAACCGGTGAGGCCAGCAAAATATTCCGCTTCCGGATAGGTTTCAATTTCATCCCGCTGGCTGAGATATTCTTCCAGGTGGGTGCGTGCTGCTGCAGCTTCCCGCAGCACTTTACGGCCAGCAAACAAGGCCCGAATCGGCAGAAAGACTGCCCCCAGGCAGACACACAATACGGCAAAACCTGCCAACGTCAGCCCTTCATTTAACAGTACCCGTCCACCCAGATAGGCCATGGTAATTAAGCCTAATAAGCCAATGCTTAGCAGAAAAGGCCGATAAATGTGGATTGGCCGATTCTGGGTCTGTTCCGCACGCTGATAGTCCTGCAATTGCCGTTCCAGCCGATCTTCGTTGAATTTTTCCATTAGATAGGCTTTCACTAGGCGAATCTGCACCAGCGTTTCGGTAAGGATCGATTGCAGCTTCAGCATCGTGCGGCGGGAATCGCGTGCCTGCTGCTGTGCGGCCTGACGCAATAACCACCCCACAATACCCACCATGATGGAAAACGCCAGAAAAGCAATCGTCATCCAGGGATGAATCCCCAGTGCCAGTGCGGTCAGCAGCACCACTTTGGTAATGGAATAGGCATCGTGGCTGTAGCGGTAACTGAGGCCCGCTTTGAACTGATCAATTTCGCGGTTGAAGACGCGCACCGCCTGATCGAGACGGTGGGCAGCGATGTTCAGCGAACTTTGCCTTTCCGTGTGGGCATAAACCGCCTGCCGAAGTTCGTAGGCAGCAGAACTTGCAGCACGTGCAGCAAGAAAGTTGCCCAGCAACTGGAAGATCAGTCCAAAAACCACCACTGTGGTAGCACAAAACAGCAAGCCAGTGAGATATTTCTCATTTGCGGGGCTGCCATTCCAGGTCCAGGGGAACCATTTGGCCATTTTGAGTGCCAGCCAGCCGGCTGTGCGATCATGGTGGTGGCTTGCCAGTGTCAGAATCGCATGATGATCGAAACTCAGTTCCTGTTCACGCACGTAAATTGTTGCGGCAAAGCGTTCTGCAGCAACCAGATTGACTTTCGTGGCCATGTGCTGGTAGAACACCCCATCCATGCGGTACTGCAGAATATTTTCTGCGATGGAAACAACATCTCCATACTGCTGATGCTTCTCCGCCCACTGTCGGATTTGTTCTGAATCCTCCATGCGTGCAGGTGGGGTGCATTCTGGCTGAACAACCAGATGAAAAGTGGAATTGGCAGCTTCCTGTTCGATCAGGCCTAGTGCTTTGGCAATTTCGGCCCGCCGTTCCGCAGGAATCTGCTCCCACTGTGCCAGAACTTTGTCTTGATCCGCGACACGGAGATCGCGATATTTGGCAGAAACGCCACGATCTGCCAGCAAATCTACAAAAAGATACAAAGTTGCCACCAGCACCACCAGGCAAAGTGCTGCCAGAACCCCTGCCAGGTGGGCACCCCAGGCGTAACGCGTCCGTGCGGTCATCACTTCATCCAGATCGATTTCAGTGGTCGTTCGCTGCGACATGACTTTTCTCTTAGAAAGGAATTAGGAAAGGGTGCGCTGGCACCCACACCGCGTCTTCATTATAACTGCAAATCGCCCACCGTGGGCAATAGTGGGCAGAAGGTGAACTGCCCTGAGTTGATCCTTATTCCCAAGCACTTGCCAAAACGAGCCGGGAGCGGCAGCGTGCGAAACGGACATTTCCATAACCCTTGAACTGGAAAATTTGACCGCCAAGACGCCAAGTCGCCAAGAAATCAAATTGCAACAGATCGTCATTCCCACGCACGCGGGAATCCAGTGCGAATTCATTCACCGGGAGCGGAAGCGTGCGAAACGGACATTTCCATAACGCTTAAACTGGAAAATTTGACCGCCAAGTCGCCAAGAAATCAAATAGCAACAATCGTCATTCCCGCGCAGGCGTGAATCCAGTGCGATTTCATTCGCCGGAAGCGTGCGACACGGACATTTACATAACCCTTGAACTGGAAAATTTGACCACCAAGACGCCAAGTCGCCAAGAAATCAAATTGCAACAATCGTTATTCCCGCGCAGGCGGGAATCCAGTGCGATTTCATTCGCAGGGAGCAGAAGCGTGCAATCATGGGAATTTCTTTTCAAATTGACCGCAAAACCACAAAGAAGCAAAGAAATATCCAATCGTCATTCCCGCGCACGCGGGAATCCAGTGCGAATTCATTCGCCGGGAGCAGAAGCGTGCGATCATGGGAATTTCTTTTCAAATTGACCGCCTGGCACCGACGAATGGGTGCTGACACAGTTTCTCATGGGGCAAAAGAGCCGGTTAACGAGCCCGGTAGACAATACGCCCACGGGTGAGATCGTAAGGGGAGATTTCCACCTTGACGCGATCACCTGGAATGATTTTGATAAAGTTTTTACGCATTTTACCTGCAACGTGGGCAATAATTTCGCCCCCGAGGTCTAATTCGACCCGAAATTGAGTATTCGCAAGTGCTTCCTTGACACGACCTTCGACCTCAATCGATTCTTCCTTCGCCATAAAGAATGTCAGCCTCCCCGATGTAGACAAAAATTGCTGATTAGTAGTAATCAGTAACGGAAAAAACCCGGACTGCAACAAACAGCCGGGTTATAAGAGTTATTGTAGCAGGAATATTTTCGTCAGGTGGGAGAAAAATCAACCAGAGTAGCCACCACCGTAGCCACCATCACCACCACGATCACGGTAGCCACCGGAACCGCCACGACGACCACCACGATCGCCACCGCCGGAACCGCCACGGCCACCGCCGGAACCACCACGGCCGCCTCCGCCACCGGAGCCACCACCGTAGCCGCCGCCACCACCTCCACTGCCACCACCGTAACCGCCGCCGCCACCACCAGCTTCACGCGGGCGGGCTTCGTTCACGGTCAGTGGACGGCCCTGGAACATGGTGTTGTTCAATGCTGCCACTGCTGCGGTCGCTTGTTCACCATCTGGCATCTCTACGAAGCCAAATCCGCGAGACCGACGGGTCACGCGATCCAGAATCACCTGGGCCTTTTCGACCGATCCGTGTTCCGAAAACAATTGGAACAGATCGTCATCTGAGCAATTCCAGGAAAGATTCCCTACATAAATATTCACCATCTCAAACACTCCGGAGCACCACTTTGGGCTCCTGGTTCTGCTGCTCGCAACCAAACTACGAGTCCGTAACTGCAACAAAACCTTCAAACAAGAAACGAAACAGCCAAAAATACTCCGACTAATCAATCGGTCAAGGCTCGACTACATAACTTCAGCACACCGTACCCTATGCAGAACCTGTCCAAGGCCCACACCACAGTAACTGCATACCATTCAATGATGGAAAGGAGGAATCAATAAAGGGTAACCATCTCTACTCATTAAAATCACGGTGACACAATCCTGCTTCACTCGTTCCGATTCCAATGTGCGGCCGAAACCCGACCTGAGAAGCTGTCTCGTCTTACAATTCGATTCAACATATCTTCCACAGTGACCAACCTACCAGCTAAAGCAGTCTACTCAATTCTGCAACTTCCTGCAAGGAAAATTTCCGGAATTTGCAAAATCGATACTTTTTCTTTCTTTCCATTGGAAAAAATAGGCAGTTTTAGCTGGTACTGGCCTTCGAAATGACATGTGGTTCGACTAAATGTCGCGAAAACGAAACTTGGCTACATCTATATGTTGGCTACGGAATGCTTTTCATCTGATTAGAAAAATATTCCGAATCTCTTCTGGTGCACCATGCCACATTCCCGTGGGGTGCCGCACCACGATCTGCCCGAACTGCTGCTGGTGGAGAATTCCCACCAGAATATCCCCACGGTGCAGCACGACCTGGACCTGTCTTCCTGATAACTGGGTGTATTCCACCCATTTCTCTTCCAGAACACAGGGGCCACGTGCCTGAAGTTCCCCGTAAAGCCGATCCAGTTGATCAATCAGGCAGTCCCGCACATCGGATGTCTTAAGTTCTTTTCCAGTAACGGTTTGCAGCGATCCACCCTGGGGCAAACCTGCAGCATCAAAATACGCCTGCGTCTGCCGCACATTTAAACCAATCCCAATCACCACATACGGCACCTGGTGCGGGGTGGTGCCACCTTCCAGCAGGATTCCGCACACCTTTTTGCCATTCACCAGTACATCATTCGGCCATTTAATGAGAGGTTTTTCATTTACGAAATGCTCCAGCGTCTGTGCGACTGCAATCGCACCGTAGGCGGTCATGATGCTGGCACGCTGGATAATTTGGGAAGGATAGAGCAGAACGCTCAGCAGCACTGCCTGACCGGTGCCATCCTGCCACGTGCGTCCATATTGCCCACGTCCGCTGGTTTGCGTCTCCGCACTGATCACCAATCCGTGGGCATCAGGCTGGTGAATATACTCCAACGCCCGATTATTGGTGCTATCCGTTTCTACCAAATGCAGGTGCTGCTTCCCCACCCATGTGCGGGAGGAATATTGTGCTGCTTGTTCCATAAGTGCTTATCAAATAAATACTTGCAATAACCGTATTACATTATTGCATTTTCATATTGCAATATTTTCCGACAAAAATGGCTGATGGGCATAGTGCACCCACTCTCGGCAATTCACCATTTCTTCATTTCGATCTTCCTATGAATTATTTAGATTTCTTGAAATATCGTCAGTTTTGCAGCGAATGTAACAGTAGAAGTGCTAGCGACTGATAGAACTTTGAAGTTCAATCGTCTTTTTGAGTGTACCGTTGTGGGCAATCCCTCTTCTGGATCAAGACGTTTGATCCATGCCTGCCACAACCGAATAATGAGTAAACGATGAGACCCACATTATCACAGAACCGAGCCAGAATGATCAGCCCACGATCGAAACTGTATCTGCTGCTGATGCCTTTCACAGTAGCGTTACTGTTTATGTTTACGTGCAACTCGTCCGATGTGGACTATTCCGTGAGCAGAATTCCTCCCCCACCTGTTGATGGGCCGATTGAACTTGTGGCAAATCCGCTGCCGATCGATCCGATGGATAGCACCGCCTTACCCGAAAAGTTTCGGCTGGCTGCTGCAGAAGTTAATGGTGTGCAGGTGGTGATGATCAAAATCAACGATGAAGGCGATGAGTTGATCATTGATGCGAAAACTGGCAAACTGCTCCGCACCATCCCCAGTATTCCAGTGATGAGCGATCCCATGAGTGGCCTGGTTCTCCCACCCGACCTTGGCTGAACGGGGATTACCCAGTTGTTCTCCGCATCCGTTTATTAGCAACCTAATAACTCGCGGAAAACGCATCTTCTGAATATTTTTCGGATCAGTAATCATCTTTCAGGGGTTTCCTGCCACCAATTCTCTGGTTCAGCATGAAACAGATAGAACCGCCGTAAACCCCGTTGGCCGACAAACTCAATCATGATGTAAAAATGACTCTAATCCTGGCCGAGGATCTGCAGGATTTCTGGTTCATCCAGTACATCAGTGGGGCCGTCGCGGATAATCTTTCCCTGATCCAGCACGATTACCCGTTCGCAGGTTTTCCGAATAAACCCAAGGTCATGGGAAGCCACCATTTTCGTAATCGCCAGCGAATTCAGAATTGTTGCCAGTTGTTTGCGGGAGCGTGGGTCCAGAAACATGGTGGGTTCATCCAGCAGCAGTAGTTGTGGTTCCATTGCCAGTACGCTGGCCAGGGCCACTTTGCGTTGTTCCCCACCGGAAAGCTGTCGTGGGACACGGTCTTTTGCTTCCAACATGCCGACGTGGGCCAGGCTGCGTTCCACTGCCGATGCAACTTCCACTTTCGATTTCCCCAGGTTGATGGGGCCAAAGGCCACTTCTTCTGCCACAGAACTGCAAAATAGCTGGTCGGTGCTATCCTGAAACACAATCCCCACGTACTGTGGTAAACGCTTGCGGTGCTCCGGCAGGCCCAGGTCGAGTTCGTCAATCCGCACCATACCGGTGGGGCAACGATGAATCCCACCAATACAGAAAAGCAGCGTCGACTTGCCGGCACCGTTCGCACCCACAACCCCAAGTGCCTGACCAGCAGGCACTTGCAACGAGACACCAGCAAAGCATTGCTTGCCGTTGGGGAAAGAAAATTGCAGGGCTTCCACCTGAATGTGCATTAGAGCAGCCCCGCTTTCTGGATGGAGACAACAGTCAAACAGCAGATTGACAAAACAAATGTCACGGTGTCGCCCCACTGCCAACGGGGTGGGGCCCAGTTGGGAAAAGTGCCCGTAAAGCCACGTGCCCGAAGTGCATGGTTCACCCGTTCTGCACGATCGACACTGCGAACTATCAACGAACCCAGCACAGCCGAGGCCGTGTGATAGGCGTGCCAGCTCATTTTGTTGCGGAAACCCCGCACCCGTAAGGAGATACGCAATTGTGAAAGTTCTTTCAGAAACAACTGCAGATAATTCAGAGTTAACAGGGGCATGGTGGCCAGTTTCCCCACCACAGGCAGTGGGGAGAGAATTTTCGTTAGTCGTTCGAACTGTTTGCCAGCAAACAGCGTGCTGCCCAGCAAAAACAGCGTGGTCATCCGCAGCACCATTTTCCCCGCCTGTTCAGCACCGTACCAACTAACATGGGGTGCAAATGAACTGGGTCGGGCACCAGCTTCGGGTACGTAAAGAATCAAGTAAAGCAAAAAAGGCACAATAGCAAGCGTCAACCCCAGCAGCCGAATGCCAAGCCAACGCAGTTTGTCAATGGAAATTGCCGCTCCAATGGTGGCAAGGGAAAAGGTGGCAAACAACAAAGGAAATTTGTCGTAAACAATTGCTGTAAAACCAGTTACCACAATTGCTGAAGTGCGGGCAACCGGGTGCAGTCGATTGAACCAGCAAGTGCGTTCGGGCACAAAATCGGGTCGAAGGTTCATTGCTGATCGAGCTGGCGTACCATTACCCAGCTTTTTTACGAAATTGTGCCTTCAGGTGGGCTGATTTCCCACAATCAGGCCATGCCGTAGGCGTCTTCAATGGCAATTTCCCCACCAATGGCCAGGTAGGAGACATTTTCTGCCACTGGTACCGGCTTGCGACGGCTCTGATACCAGTATTTGGCAATCCTAAGCATAATTTTTGGGATTTCGATCAGCGAAACTTTGCTGACCCCCGCTGCACGTGGGCGATGACGTACATCGACCTGTTCGATCTTCATCTGTTGCTGGTGGGCTTTGGACAGCATTTCCGCATTGATGAAGAAGCCGTCAGTGGCAGGGAGAATTTGCCGCAAACTATTACTGTGAAACACTTTAAGAGCACAATCGCAATCTTTTACCTGGGTTCGCAGCAAGGTGCGGACCAGCCGGTTATAGTTGCGGGAATAAAACTTGCGCAGCCACGGGTCCTGTCGATCTGCCCGATTCCCCACCACAATATCGGCGAGGTGCGTGCGATTCATCAGCAGTTCCAGATCTTCGATGTAGAACTGGCAATCCGCATCGGTAAAGGCAACAAACTGCTTGCTGGCCTGCAAAAACCCAGTCCGCAGAGCAGCACCATAACCCTGATTAAAGGGCAGCGACAACAGGCGAATACCGGATAAGTCTACCATCATTTGCCGCACCCGCTGAACGGTCAGGTCGGTGCAGCCATCGTCCACCACAATAATTTCGAAATCCCACCCCAGGCGGGTAAGGGCAGCGTGGGCTTCCTGTAACGCAATCTGGATAACTTCCTGCTCGTTATAAGCAGGAATGATCAGGGAGAGTCCAATCGTAGACATACCGTTCGACCCAGTCAGGTGAGAAAGCGACTTGTCGCCGAATCGGGCATTTTCGTCAAGGCCAAAGCAGCCTGAATCTGTTCGTTGCGTGCCACATCAGTTTGTCTGATACAATGGTAAACGACGCAGGATTACGGAAGTTCGTCCCATGGTTAGATTGTTTCAGATTTCAGTGTTGGTTGCAATTGCCTGTTTGGCCGCAGGCACTTATGGTGCACTGCATAACCAGATTTCCTATACCATCTGCCCGGAATATTTTACCCAGTACAAGTTCGAGCAATTTCTAATTCAAACGGATGTTCCAGATCGAATTGGTGCGGCGCTCGTGGGATGGAAAGCAGCCTGGTGGATGGGGCTCTTTATCAGCAGCGTCCTCATCTCAGTGGGGCTGCTTTTTCGTCAAAAATCAACTTTCTTCCGGGAAACTCTACTCAGTTATTTCATCGTAGCTGCTACCACCCTGATCTGTGGCATTGCTGCATTAATCTACGCTTTTATCACAGTAGATGAGCAGAGCGCAGGTCAGGTTTTTCGCTACGGAAATGAGATTATCGACGATGTGGGATTTGTGCGAGCGGGAACAATGCACAATGTTAGTTATTTCGGAGGTTTGGCAGGAATCATCACTGTTTGGTTAAGAAACTCTCTTACTGCGAACGCTGCGGTACACAATCGCATATCTATCGCTATGTAACATGGGCGTTCCGCCATGAGTTTTTAAACATCAGAATCTCTTTGAGTCTTCGCGGCCTTGCTGGCGACGACTTGAAACGCCGTCTCACGAATTGAATTACCCAGCAATCTTCTGTGTAAATCGGGCGGTAAAGTCTGTGTTCAAAAACCAGATGCCGTTTACGGAGTCAGACGGCCTTGCAGGCCTTGGAAATTTGGGGATATCGACTACTGCATCAATCCACATGGTGTTTTCTCGTGGCTGATGTTTCTTGCACCAAACGGCTAAGAATCTGGCGCTGGGATGGATGTAGTCGGACACCAGGACGGAGGGCTGTCAAATGTAGTACCCCTTCCTTGACGCTTGTAACAACGCCGATGTTTAGCAAGTAGGCAATCACCACACACGCACTGCGACCGTGCCCCAAGGCACAGTGTACATACACTTTTCCATCCACAACTGACTGTGCTATCCAGTTTACCACCAATTGCAGTTCTTCGAAAGTAGGTGGGGTCGCATCCAACACTGGTAGTGATCGATATCCTGATCGACTTCGAACAGATACTGGTGCCGTGAACTCGCACGCCAGATCAACCACCAATGTCCAATCCTGGTATTCTTCAGACGACAACCAACGCCCAAAATACAGGTTTGGGAGAACCTGCACAAATGCTTGCTCATTGCTTAATCGTCGGTACAAGCCAAACGCTACAGTATTCAAAAGGAAATAAGGCGCAAACAGCAGAAAACCTAACACCGTGCGACCGCCATTTACTCTTTTGCCTAACAATTTGGGCGAAGAACAGGCATATGTTCCTGATAGAAAAATGAAGGAACTTGCGAAATAAAATGGTAGGATAGCCCACCAGCCGATCACATCCCAAGTGGTTACAGAAACCAATACGCTCGCAGCAGCAAGTATCAGTAACATGATGCTGTATTTCAGAGGATATCTCCCGCCCAAAATTCGAACATGTAATGGTTTGAAAGCAATTGCTACACTTATCGGATGGTGGTGCGGAGGAAATCGTAATCCTGTGAAAAGCGGGTGCGGTCGTTTTCATCGAGATACTGGTTGCCGTGCAGCACACTCATGTGGCCTGCCAGGGTGCCTGTCCAGCTTTCCCCATTATGGTGGGCCACTTTGCCGATTTCCTGTTCCAGAATCGTCGTCGCATGACGGTGGGTCATGTTTTCCAGCACCCATGATCGTGGGGAAAACTCTGACAATCGCTCAAGTGTTTGTGTAATGGTGGCTGCCAGGGTGCGATCATTCGCAAAAACGCCTGTTTGGGAATTGACGCACGGATGCACATCGCCGTAATTAAAGCCCTCCCGCAGAATGAACGGGATATTGGCAAGATTTCCTTCGATAATCGCTCGATTGGACCCTTCCCGACGCGACCATACCACATTGATTAACGCTCGGTTATATAACTGATTCACTTCTTCAGGTGGGATCCATTCGTGGATTTCCAGTTGGTCGGCAATGCCGTAGTACGCTGCCAATTCTTCGATGTGCTTCTTCGTCCAGCCAGATGTATACCCTGCCAGAAGCGTTTTCAGGCGAATTCCCTGTTGCCGAAGCTGGGCCAGCACCTCAAAAAACTGGGCATGCCGTTTAAATTCCGCCCACGATGCAACCATCACCAGATCCGCATCTTTTTCCACATCGGGCAGTGGGGAATACAAATTGTCATCCACCCACCAATTGGCTGCGGTGGGAATCGGTACCATATTCACATTCGCTTCCTGCAAAAAGCGAATATCGCGTGGTTCAGAGCACTGCACAAACACGGTATTCGGCAGAAAGCCATACACCAGGATCTGCTCGTCGCACGTTCCGCTCCAGCTTGGCTCAAGAACGATGTAGTATTTTTGAGAAATCCGCTGCAGATCGTACAGTTTGGCGAATGGCACGTAAATGTAGGAATAATTCAGCAACAGCACGCCTTTCTCGCCCGCGAAGGCCGTTTTCAGCACCGTCGCGTGCGGGCCCAGCACACTTTCCGGCTGGTCAAACAGTTTCTGGGTGCGTGGGGTTGATTTCGTCTCATCCACATACGCTGTAAGGAGTTGCGACAACGTACCATCCGCAATTGCCTGATTCATCCGTGCCACAATTTTGCGGTCGATACGGGGCGACAGTGCCGCACGGTGTAGTTGCATCAACGTTTGCCAGCTTGCCATTTTCTGGCCACGCACCGATTGCAGCATCGCTTTGCGGTATTGCATCTGTGCCAGCAGACGTTTGCCCCACGTGGAATCGAACATCAGCCATTCTTTCCATCGCCCACGCTGAATCTGTTTGCGGATTCGTTTTCTGTCTGCGGGTGAAAGTGGCGTCGCATCCTGCACTGGCGGGTTCTCTGTAATAATTGTCATGCCGAAAGTTTCTGTGTCTGTTCCATCGTCAGGGAAAGGGCGTTGGACAAAGCATAGAACATGCCAGCTACTTCGACTGATTCGCGGTAATCAGGGCGGCAAGAAACGTCACACCGTCCCCACGTTGTCTGGCGGCTTCGGCCATGCCTGCGTAATCTCCCGCCCGCTGGCAAAGTTCGTAGACCGATGGGCAGGACAGTGGGCGATTCTGACCGGACAGGTATTTTTTGGCACTTTCCAGTGCTTCCTGATCGCGGTTCAGTCGGAGCAATAAATTGACGTAAACTTCTGCTGGCAAAGAATTTCCGTCTGCCAGACCGGGCTCAATCTTTGCGGCAAAGTGCTGCAAACCCGCTTCCACGTCGATCCCATCCACCACCTGCAGCAAAATCCGGTAATCGTGGTAGGTGTTTTCAAAGGGGGGATCGTTGGGATAACGAAAACCTTCCGACAGCGTTTCCCCATACATGCACAGTTCGCGTGCCAGTTGGCGTTCCGAACAGGGTTCCAGGTCCAGACTGAACTGGCAAATCGAAGACAGGTGGGAAGTATCGATGTGGTAGGCATCTTCGCCAAAAATCTGCGGGAAGCTGGCAATCAGTTCGGGAATACCTGCTGGTTCAGGCGCCTCTAGCTGCCGTTCTTTGGCGTCTGCACGCAGTCTTTCCAGTAATTGTGCGTGTAATTCCCGCACCAGCGTGCGGATGGCGTGCTGCTTGACCCACGGTTGTTGGGAAAAATCCTGATTGCTGTAGGTGGTAATGGCATTGCAGATCCCATAGCGCTGTACCACCACGTCGAAGCCTTTTTCCGGATACGCCCCCTGGTATAAAGCCACATCGATGATGGGTGAGGGATCATCGGCATCAGTCAGTTCCAGCCGTTCCAGATATTCTTTCACTGGTTCCTGTTCGCCGAGCATGTTGAAAAAGGTCCAGGCAGAACGGATATCATGGTTCGCCAGATATTGTGCCCCCACCGTGCGTGCAGCCTGACGGATTGCCATTTCGTATTCTTCGTGCACCGCTTCGGGTAATTCGGCGGCAGGACCTGCGGGAAATGGTGAAACGCCCAGTGCGACCCGTTTTTCCAACAGGTGGGAGTAAAACAGGGCATTCAGATCGCCCATCTCCTGAAGTTCGATGGCCAGTTGACTGGCAGCAGCAGCCGTCCCACGTTCGGAAAGTGCGGTCTGAATTCGTTCAAACGCTTCGGCAGATAAGGTGGGCACTTCGGGTGTTTCATCGGGATCGTACATGAAAACTTCACCTGAGGGATCAACGTGTACGAAGCAGACTCGCACACAAAAATGAATAAAAATTCATTAAGTATTAATGAAAAACAACCACAAAGGAAGGGTGAACTCCCATTGTGGTTGTTATATGGACTGAAAAAGAGAATCGCGATCCTGAAAACCAACCATCCTGTTAGTTGAGGATGAGCAGGAAGGTTTGCTGCACGGAGCTGGAACCATCGCTGGCGAACACGGTGACAAAGTACGTCCCCGCGGTGGCACCAGCAACGTTGAGAATCAGATTATTCCCACTGAAGCTGGTGGTTACCAACGATGTTGCAGGTGCTGTGGCACCGTTCAGCAACGCTGGGTTGGCAGAGACGTTGGCACCATTGTAGATGGGATCGGCAAAGTCCCGCACCACTGGCGATGAACCAACCGAAACACCATCCCAGGCTCGCAACTTGTTATCGCTGCTCAGCACGTAGTAGCCACCATTCGCCGCATTGCTGCCATTGGTGCTCAGGAAGTACCATTCACCGGCCCCACGGAAGTTGAATCCGAAGGCTGGAGTCGTCAAACCGAAGGTATTGCGATCGTTGAACAACTGGTTCACGCTGACATTTTGTGCGGCAAAGATGGGTGTTTCACCATCAGCGTCGTTGAAGGTCAGCGGAACCGAAATGTTCATACCACCTGCAGTGCCGTTCTGTGTATTAATACCAGCCAACGTTGGTGCGTTGTTGCCGACTGTGAAGTAGAACGTTTCGGTCGTCTTGATGGCACCATCACTGACGATTGCCGTCACCTTCACGGTACCACTGAAGGCCAGGTTGCGGTTCAGCGTGATCAAACCACTGGTATTCACCGTTGCAGTCACACCTGCCACAGTACCACTTGCTGCGTAAAGCAATTCTGTGTTGGTGTAGGCAGGGACCCCCACGTTGGCGACTGTTGGGCTGGTAGGAATATCTACCCCGTTCCAGGCTTTCAGATCCCCGTTAGGCAGCAGAACATAATAACCACCGTTGGCGGCATTGCTACCGTTGGTGCTGATGAAGTACTTCTCATTTTGCCCACGAACATTGAATGCTGCCACCAGATCGGCCTTGGTGAGACCGTAGCGATCCTTCACTGCGAACAGCGGGTCGTTGACGTAAGCAGGCAGAGCATCCCGCAACAGCGCCGGGTTGTTGTAGGCACCGGTGCCAGAAAGATTGGCAACAGGCGGCCGTAACAACGAGGTGCTGATGCTTAATCCGTCCCACGCGAACAGTTGATCATTTGGCATCAGGAAGTACAGCCCGGTACCATTGGTGCTGGAATAGAACCGTTCATTCTGACCAAAGAAGTTAAACGCGTAGGGAAGGTTAGTCAATCCAAACTTCACCTTGGCATCGTACAATGGCCCACGGTTGGTGAACACGTTCGCTGGTGCGGGTGGGACAGCATTCCAGAACTGGGCCTGATTCGCATACACGGTTGTGTTGCTGTAAGGAGCCAGGTTAAAGTCTGCCTTCAGGTTCGCCGGAGCAATCGTGGTGCCAATTGACACCCCATCCCATTGATAGAGACGGTTGGTCTGGGTCAGTACATATATCTTGCCATCGAGTGCCTGATAGAAGTACTCATTCTGGCCAAAGAAGTTAAACGAATACGGTGCCGCATTGATCTGCAATTCCTTCTTCAGATCATACAGTGGGTTAGCACCTTCCACAATCACAGAGTACGTCCGTTCATCAAGATCGCTATCCGGGTTCGGATCAGTCACGATGATCTGCACGTTCTGCGATGCCTGATTGTGCGGAATCTGAATATCGGCAATCGGGGTGATTACTGGACGATTATTATTGACCGAATATCGGAAAGTTTGCGTCTGATCATTCAGCACCACACCATCCGAGGCAACCACCTTAATTTCGACCGTGCGATCAAAACCAATATGTGGGCTGATCGTAATCGTGCCACCTGGAGCCATTCCAGCCGGCTTGCCTGTTGTGCTGAGATTTACTCCGTTGACCAAAGTAAGTTGAGCGTTGGTCAACAGGGTAGGAGTGGCGTAAACATTACCTAATCCCAGAGCCGTAAAATCTGCCACTACGGGACTGGTGGTAGCATTCACACCGTTCCAACGCACCAGGGTGTTGTTTGGCAACAACACAAAATACTGATAATGCGGAGGTTGACCCGCAACATCTGGATTGCTGTTGTTGCTGCTGACCAGGAACTTCTCATTAGCACCTGCGTTAAACACAATCGCTGGGTTGGTCAAACCGTAACGCACCTTCAGATCGTACAGCGGATTGCTGATCGCCACCAGTGGAGAACCAGTTGACTGCGTCATAATTTCAGGCGTATCGTAGACCGAAACGGTATCACCCAACCCATACGGAATGTCTTTGTAGGTTGCTACCGGATTCGCTGCCAGTGTGGCCGTCATATCACCCTTCCAGGCATACAACTTGTCATCGGGCATCCGGACGAAGAAACCTGCACCCGCAGGGTTTGTGCCATTCTGCGAGACATAGTAACGCTCGTTGAAGCCGCGGATATTAAACGTTCCTGGTACTTCTGGAGATAAAGCCAGAGCACGCTGGATCGAAGTATTAAAGCTGAAGCTCGGATCTTTGAAATCTGCAATCGGCGGTGCGGCAATGCTTGCAGCAATAGTACCCTTCCAGGCATAAAGCTTGTTGTCTGGCAACAGGATGTAGAAACCACTGCCCGCAGGGTTGGTACCAGTACTGCTGATGAAATACTTCTCCCCAGCCCCACGCACGTTGAAGGTGTTGGGAACTTCATTGCCGATACCCAGCAGAACCTTCAGATCAAACAATGGATCGGAAGCTGTGGCCGTAAAGGTCAAGGCATCGCCATCGATATCGGTGGCATTCAGATTCAGCGTCGTAGCAGGATCGGAACCGTGCTGATCGGTGGTGTTACCCACAGGAGGCAGCACCGGGGCATTGTTCACACTCAAAACAAAGTCTGTTGAAGTCTGCAAGCCATTGCCATCGGTGACGGTGAGAGTGACCGTGTATGAGCCCTTGGTTGCCACATTGGAGTTCAGGGTAATCGTGCGGTTGGCGCTACCAAATCCAGTAAGAGTGAAAGTTGGATCTGGACCGACCACAGGGTTAATCGGTGTTACCGTTGCAGTCACCACTAATGCACCTGGGGCTGTCTCAGCATCACCCACGGTGAATGCCAGAGGACTCGTACTGGTGCCTGGAGTGATGGAAACATCATTCACATTAGAGATCGTCGGTGCAGTGTTCGGGCTGAAGAACACGTTCGCAACAAACCGGTCCTGCGGATTCTGACCGTTGATGTTGTTTTCGTTCTGGTCCATCGGATTGCCCGAGAAGTCCAGAATGCTGGGTCCTACTTGAATGAAGTAGTTACCGATAGTGGTTACAGGGCTTGCAAAGTTAATCCGATACTGATTCCCACCCAGGTGCGTGATACTGCTGACCGTTACGGCTTGTGGGCCGGTAATGGTCACATCACTGGGGTCGAAGGTCGACAGTGCAATCGGAGCACCAAAGGTGACATTGAAACCAGCAAATTTTGTTCCTTGATCAATCAGGTACTGGCTGGAGCTGACAATCCGTGGCCCACTGTTCGGTGCGACCAGGAATTCTTCTACGTCCGAATTATCCAGCCGGATCACGAAGTCCCCACGGCCAAAGGTAGTGGCCAGCAGACTGTTCAGACCAGTCGATGTCTGGTTGAAGCCAGTTGCTGGGTTCACATTCCCCAGAATCAGATTCAGTTGCGTCACATTGGTATTGGGCAGCAAGCCACCTTCCTGTACTGCACCGTCGGCGGTAGATGGGAAGTAGCTCCAGTTCAGGCCGTTATCCAAGGTGCGGAAGACACCACCTTTCCCACCCACATACAGGACAGGGTGGGTGCCAGACAGTTGCGTCACTTCATCATCGGTCAGGTGGGCCGCTGCTGTCGTGCCATTCACCCCACGCTGCACCGTCCAGGTGGTGCCAGCATTGGCGGTAACCCGCATGATTTCAGTCCCCACCTGAATGAGGAATGGAGTGGTTGCTGCACGTGGGAAGCCAGCATTCGAAGCCACGGTAATCGTGGTTTGAACTGCCGTGATATCTGCAGTCAGATCGGTGGGAGGATTAAAGGTAATCTCTTCCGGCACCGCATAACGCCAATCCGCCTGGATCGAGGTCAGAAACTCCAGTGTGGTATCCACATCGTCGTCGGTGGGATTTTGAATCCCAACAATCTATTTGCTGGACCACAAACAGGCTTCCTGAACCTGTATCGTGAGCCAACCAATCCGTTCGTGAATCCGTCGAGCTTGCAGTTCACTGGCGCGTAGATATCATCCAGCTTGGTGGCATCCACACGAACAATACCGTTACCACTACCCAGATAAATAATATTGGGATTTTGCGGGTCAATGGTCAGTGACAGAGAATAGTTGCCCAACTCCTGACCGGGGTAACCAAGCCCGTTACCATTTCGGTTATTCGTATGAGTGGCTTCCGCACGCGTTTCGTTATTCGTGCCAAAATCATCTCCAAAAATGGTTGTCAGTGCGGGCAATTCGATCCGTGTCCAGTTAAAGCCGTTATCTTTGGAAAGGTATAAGCCGTCAAAACCACCGCCTGGAGTTGCCACGGCAGCGTACAACCAGCCCTGATAGAACGTATCGGCCAGTGGTGAATTGGTCAGTGCGGGCTGTGCCAGCACAATATGGCCCTTGGCTCCGTTCGGAGTGCGGTCAGGGGCCTGCTCCGCAATTTGCGGAACACCAATGAGATCAGTATTCACTCGTGGCGTAAAGATCTGTGGCGTGTTCAACAGCGTAAAGCTGCTGGTGGTGGGTGCCTCGCCATCACCACGAAAGACCCCTTCCCCACGGAAGGCAGCGTAGATCCGTGTCAGGTTGCCATTGCCATCTTTACTGCCGGGAGAAAGCACCACATCGGTGGCATTCCCTGCCCGCACAAGTTCCCAGGTGCTGCCCGCATCCAGTGATCGGTACAATCCGGGTGCCGAACCGTTGCTGACAGCAGCGTAGACGGCAATGCCACCACCTGGGAGCGGATTGGGGTCAAAAATGACCTTGTAGATATTTGAACCGACAAACGCATGGTCCCGTTGTGCGGAGTTCATGGTGAGGATATCACCATTGCCCAGCACGTTCACGGTACTGTCGAGCACTTCCCAGGTCATCCCGCCATCAAATGAACGCAGGAAACCAACCCCTGTAGAGCCCAAGCTGGAACCACCGCCCTGCTGATTGACCGAACCAGCATTGCCCGTGGCAGCCAGAATAATCGACTGACTTGGATCGTTGTTCCGTGCGTATACCGCAATGTTGCTGATATGCAAACTGCTGGTAGGGCCCAGATCGGTCAACGGTATCCAGATTGGTCCGTTGGCATCTTTGGTCAGGAAGTTGGTTGTTTTCCAGAGACCACCACTGGAAGATCCCAGATACACGGTGTTTCCGGATGGATCGGAAGGATCCACGGCCAGTGCTTCCACTGGGCCAGCATTAGTGCCGTTATTTTCTTCATTCAACAGGTTACCCACAGGGCCCACTGCCAGCCACTGCTGGGTGGTCAGTTCGTTCTGCAAATCGGAATTAAAGATCCGGAACGAAACGGTGGTACGGTCTGCAATTTCTTCGCCAAAGCCAGTTGTTGGCAATGCCTGTGGCAAGCGGATTTCGAAGCGATTGATCGTCGCTGCCTGAGCAATCCCGGCGGAGTTCGTTACAGTCAGAATCCAGGTCCCTGAAGCCGATTCACCATTAAGAGCACTCAGTGGGAACTGGGCATTGTAAGGCCCAGCCGAGAATGGTGCGGAACCACCCTGGATCGGGGTCTGCGATAAGTCATCAAACACGGTGTTGGTGAAGTTCAGCTTGCTGGCACCGAAGGTCCCTACGTTGGTGGCCAGCGGGATCACTGTACCAGTGGGGGAAATCAGCGTCAGGGTCAGATCACGCACATCATTGTGGGTGATGTCAACCAGTACCTGAATGGTGGCTGGCTCTCCCAGGCGGACCTGGGCACCGTTGGCGTGTGCCTGTGCCACCGTTCCATTGAAACCACGCACCACGTTCCACTGGTTACCAGTACGACCGACCACCTGCATCAATTCGGTACCCACCTGAACCACAAATGGCACGGTGGGGAAGCCCACGCTGGAAGACACGTTCAAAATGGTGCTGAATGCATTGATCCCACCCGTCTGATTGATCGTGGTGGTAGAAGTATTATCAAATCGCAACTGGTTGGGTGCCTGAACAATTGGGAAGTCATCAGTCACTACCAGAGTGGCACTTGCTGCACTGTTGGCGGGAACATTGACCGCAGTGTTGACACCGTAGACATTGCGAATGATTTCCGCCTGTGCCGGGTCGGCAGTGCCACGCAGCACTTCCAGACCTGCGTTCAGGTTGCTATCGAGCAGGTTGCCATCGGTATCGGCAATTTGCGAACCCAGAACGATACTGTAGGTACCACTGAGGTTCTGGGTGGGGAAACCGATACGGAATACCCGGTCCGCCAAATTGCCGATAGTTCCTGGAGGATTCGCAGTGACCGTGAAAGGACCAGTGATTTCACCCAACGGCCCCACCACAGAGATAATATCCGCTGCAGTGAAGGTTGCTGCATTGACCGGTCGGCTGAACACCACGTCGATGGCACTGACGGTGTTATTCAGCGACAGATTTTCGGGGATGTAAGTAACTGTTTGGTTGAACGGATGCTGTTCTCGAACGGATGTGCCAAGATAATCTCGAACAACAGTCAACTCGTTGCCATTGACTTCAGTCACCAGCATTTGTTCACGGCCAATCGTGATAATAAATGGCCGATCCTGTGGAAATACAGAACCATCTGCAACATCGAATGTGGTTTCGTTGGTCGTGATATTGTTTGTCAACGTTGTCGTGATTGGCAGTACTAAGTTGCCACCTGCGTCAGGAAGGCTGGTATGCAACACATGAAGGCCAGGGATAATTAATGGCAACGTCTGCGGATCGTAAGGCCCAACGAATGGGTTGGCTGTGGTGATGCCATTGTTTACAGAAGCAATTGGTCGCGGATTCGAGAAGATATCTGGTGTCGATACACGGGTAACTGTTGCTCCGATACCATGTGCTTCAACGCGGGTTCCATTCCAGCCCCGAATCACATCGAGAACCAGGGTTGGGCCAAAAAACTGCGAGCTCACAACCCGCATTTGCTCCCGGCCTACTTGGATGGTGTAAGGTTCGCCATTAAAACCTGTGCCATCATTAAGAGCTATTTGTTGTGTAGTGGCATTTGCAGGTGCAAGTAATGTAGAAATCGAGGTGTTCACTTCCACAGTTTCCGCACTGATTGAGTTGGCATTCTGATCCATCAGATTGCCAACCACAGGTCCAGCTTGACCTGGAGTAATCGTCAGCGACCAATCAAGGAGTGTACCTACATCAGCAGGGAGTACGTCATCAATTTCCAACGTCCACGTGCCTAATGGATTTTCTCCAATAAACTTCGCCAGTCCTTCTACCGGACGGAAGGTGCCTGTGAAAGGAGATGTACCAGCAGCAATATTCGTTGCTGCATCATCATCAAACGTCGTTCCCAGGATATCAATATCGAACGGCTGGCCATTTTGATCATAAAGCAGGACACGAGTTCCGTTTGGTGAAATCAGTGTGATTTCCAAATCATTGTTATACTCGTGTACCAGATTCAAGCTCACGGTAACTTTGCCAACGGTTTGTCCCGGAGGTAGAGCTGGGACATTCACCGTCGAAGTTACCAAAGCCAGGTCTGGTATAAAGACATCGTTCGTGTTGGTGAATGGTGCATCAAATGGTGGCGACGGTGGCAACAACGTTACGGATCGACCATAGCTCACCAGATCCTGGACATTTGGCCCAACGGAAAAGCTATAGGTGCCTGGAGCAGTCTGAGGGGTTACAAATCCAATGAAAAAGCTGGTAGCAAATGCACGATCATCCAGTACGTCAAAACCAATTTCACGCGGGCCAAATGTAGTAGCCTGATTAGTTGGGCGATCATAAGCAAATACACCATTCAGAGCGATAGCCTGTGGTGCTCCACCATTCGGACTTTGATATTGAACGTTGATATCAGAAATATCGAACGAAGAAATCTGAACAGGGCGATCAAACTGGACTACAAATCCCTCCAGTTCTCGCACTCCGTTGTTATCGAATCCGTCGTTATATCTGACAGTAAATGCGCCGTTATTGCTGACATCGTAAAAGTCTGCTGTTACATGTCCCATATCAGCGGAGATAATCCGGGGGCCTACGGCAGTACGGACATCGGCTGTGGTAATCGATGAACCAGCGGCGTTTTCATTGGAAGCAAAGACGGGAACAATCTTGCCGTTGTAGAAATAAAGGTCCTGGCGATCGCCAAAGCCGTTGGCACCCGCCTGTCCCTGGTTGCCCGGGATCGGTTCCAGGTCAACTCGTTCACCGGTCAGAAAATCGGTCACCGTTTTAATGTTATTCAGGAATGATGGATCACTCCAGTTCCGACCACCATCAACACTGACCCGAATCACACTTGCTGCCCGTGCATTGGCAGCATCGATGCGGGAATCATAATACATCACAGCAACCGTACCCGTAATCGGGTCGACAGCAATTGCCGGAGTAAATTGTGCCCGATTGCCTTCGGTGAAGTTATCACCGATTGAATCATCATTGACTTGAACTGGTTCGTTCCAGGTTAAGCCGTTGTCGTCCGAAGATGTGACGAACACATTGGTATCAGTGCCGCTACCACTCGTGTAGGCTGCGTAGATGCGGCCCTGATAAGGGCTGAAGCTGCCCAGAGTTTTGTCGATGGCAATATCAATACCCGGTCCGACACCAGGGGTACCATAAGGCCCACCAGTGGTGGGGTAGACGTTATTCGCTGCACCTCCTACGGTTGCAGCATTCGCTGCTGCATCAGCACCAAAACCATTATTGCTGATTAATCCAGTAAAGTGTAGCTTCCATTCCTGCAGAAACTGCACAGGGTGAGCTGGTGAAGTCCCACCGTTGGCACCGTTGTCGCGGGTATCGGTAATTTCCAGTGTCCAGGTACCGCTGAGTTGAGCAGCACTTAAACCATCAAACTGGCTTAATGACCCTGTTTCTGGTCGGAAGTAACCAATACGAGGTGACAGTAGATTATGGGTAATATTACCTGCAGTAATCCCGCGCACCCCTTCATCATCGAAAACAGTACCCACAGCTTCGTATTCGAGGGTTGTCGTCGCTCCATGCCGAATCGTCCCCATGTTTACGTTCGCTGCAATACCATTACCAGTGGAATTACCAACTGCATTGGTTCGATTCCTCAGTAAAGTGATTGCTCCGACTCCTGCCGTTGCTGGCGGTATCAGACGGATCTCAACTTGATCCATCTGACCATGAACCATCGCAATCGAAACGTTGAGATCGTTGATGATATCGAGGTTAAATCCATCGATATCAACATCCATCGTGAATTCAGTCACTCCAGGATCGTGGGGCGTGACGTTTGGAATAACTTCCGCATCAGTAATTCGCCCTTCATTGAACCCTGAATAGTGCGTAACATCCGTATTCCCAGGATTGTATGATCGGGAAAATGTCTGGCTGGCTGCAACAGGGGCACTGGCCATACCAGCATCTGGTGCGGAAAGATCGAAGGCAATACCGCCGCCACTGCTCCAGAAGACCATCATCTGGCCGCCATCAACATCTCCATCGTTTGTACCCTGGGTGAACTCAATTTGTGGTGCAAATGCCTGAACATTAGGCGTCGATACATACTGCTGTGTGGTAAAGTTGTAGCCACCGTCCCCCGAGCCAGCAATCATCACCGAGCTGACCACAACCCCATCACCACGTGTATTATTCTTGTTCCACGCCACATAAATACCTTTTGGCACCCCATAATCGACAGCGGCATTTGCTGCGTGTGCTGCTGGATTGCTGTTGTTGATACCCCGTTGGACTGTCCAGGTATTGACACGCAATAGATCTGCCGCATTATGATTGGCTGCTAAGGTACCGTTTTGTGCTCGTGTAACATTCCAAACTGACCTGTTGATTTCGCTGTTGGCACCATGTCCATTAGGATTGGTTCCGTTAAAACCGCGGTTTACCAACCATCGATTATTCACTACGTTGGACCCGTTCGCATGGGCTGCAGGAGCTGTACCGCCAATCCCACGCACTACTTCAAGTGTATTTCCAACAACACCAATTACCCGCATCCTTTCGCCGTTGATTTCAATCGCAAAATTAGCTGCCGGTAATACTGAGGCATTTGCAACATCGATGAATGTCTGTGCAGCAGTAATACCGCCAACGAGGGTCGTCTGGTTGAGCTGAACTGCGGTTACTTCCAATTGTTCGTTATCCAACTGTACAACAAACGGAGTGCCTGGAAATCCCGTACTAGTAGTAACATCAATTGCACCATTGCCACCACCGACATTGTCTGCAAGTAGTGTGGTTGATTGTGCAATACTGTTGACGAGTATGTGTTCGTTATTCAGTACCGCCACGAAAGGTGCTGTGGGAAAATTGGTGCTGGTACCCACAACGATAGAAGTATCACCCGAAGCAATATCTTCCAGCACCTGTGTTGTATCGACATCTACTGCTGAAACCTGCACAAACTCATCATCGATTTTCACAATGAAGGGTGTGGGAGGAAATCAGCCGATGAAGCGACTCGAATCTGTGTCTGGTTAGCATCTGTTGGCTCAACCAAGGTCGTTGCATACTGTGACAGTGTATTGGCCATCGAATCTGTCAGCGTGGCACCCGTGACTGGATCGGTGTGGGTGGTCAGATTCGTATTAATCGCAATTGTGGGATTAAATGCCTGATCCTGAGCCCCCCAGTGGTGCAGCACCAGGTAGGGATCACCATTGGCATTCAACGGCACGTTGACAGGTGCCCCACCACCTGTAAAGGAATATTTCGACAGAGCAATCACGCCACTGTCGTTTGCTGCATTCTGGTGCGTCGAAACGATGTAAATGTTACCCAATGTATCAAACGCAACACTGGGCTTGGATACCACGGTATATGGCTGGTTGGGTGCGTTCGGCGTGGGGATGGTGGGGTCTTCCAGCAGCACCGCATTGTAGTTTGGATTATTCGGGCGTGCATCAATATTGACCGTAAAGGCCGACCAGTTCAGGCCGCCATCGTAGGAGTAATTTGCCCCGACGGTACCACCCGTAGAATACACCGATACAAGGTGTAAAGGATCTAACGGATTGGCAATAATCTGAGGGCTGTATCCTGCACCGATAGTTGAGGTATTGCTTACCAGAGGTTCGGGCAGCAGTGGCGTGACCGACGGCATCACGCGTTCGTCTAATGATTCGAGTTTCAGGCTTACTTCCGGTCTCGGAGAGGCCACTCGGCGTTGGGTAGACTTCTTCAGCAGTTGTTCAATCACCTGGGAGAAGTAAAGCTTGTTCATGGTTCTTACTCGATAATAACTTTAATGATTTCGAAAACTGCCAAAGATAAATAAAATAGGCAGTATGACTAATCTGATTCGATTTTGCAGGGTTTCCGACCATCCCGCAATCCGATTTCAGGAATGTATCCGACTTTTTCAATAAATACCGACGATTTACGCAAACCTTTTTCGATTTGCATATTATGCTTTCCGTGTAGAAAATGCGGATTGCACCCAGAAATAGGATTCTCGCACAGACAATTAGGCACAAAAACGCATTTTTGTTGCACTCCACTAGACAGAACAGACCAGCACCACCCGTTTTCAGGGTGCGGCACAGGTCCGTTAATCTGGGTAAGTGGATTGACAATTTAGGTAATTCCGGTGCAATGCGCGGCCGAATCCCCAAGCTTTCGACAGCAATTTCCATGTTGTAAAGTCACTGAAAACCGAACCAGGTACGCTGGAACATCCAGGTAAAGGTGGGCAGGATTCGCACGAGGGGAGCGGAAATCCTGGCTACGCACGTCTTACTGCGATACGCAAGTCTTTAGGGACGCTAAAAATGAAAAAAGTTCCCATTTTTTGGTAACAACGGGCAAAATAGAGAAATCTTCACCAAATTCCTACCATTTTCTGAAATTTCATGTGGCCACACAATAATCTGTGCCTGTAGCACGGGTTCTACTGTACATCATTGCTTGGTTAGACGTAGCACGGGCGTCCCGCCCGTGGAAAAACTCAGGGCCGAGACGGCCACGCTACGCAATGCAGTAGAGACTTGATTGGTTAGACGTAGCACGGGCGTCCCGCCCGTGGAAAAACTCATTTTTCTCCATCTGCAAAAAAATTTGGAAAAAATCTGAAAAAACAGTTGTGTGAAACTAAACAAGTGTATATTATTAAATAGTGAACGCAAAAATAGTGCGTCAATTTTGAAATTGGGAGGCAGCAGGATGGATTTATAACGTATCTGGAACGATCCCACGCGGGTCATCCGGGGGTGCGGTAATCACCACGATACCGTGGCTGGTCAGTGCCAGCGTGTGCTCCACGTGGGCACTCGGCATGCCATCTTTGGTGACGACCGTCCAGTTATCCGGCAACACATAGACATCGGCTTCGCCCATGTTTACCATGGGTTCCACCGCCAGGGTAATCCCTGGTTCAAGCCGGAAATTGTTGACTTTGATCACTTCCGCATTCACAAAATGAGGGACTTCGGGGGCTTCATGCATGGTCTGGCCGATGCCATGGCCAACGTATTTCTGCACCATGCGAAAGCCGGCACCTTCGACGTGTTGTTGCATCCGTTGAGCAACGTCCACCCACCAGCGACGGCGTGGGATTTCGTCGATGGCCATTTGCAGCACCTCGTAGGCCACGGTCATCAAGCGGGTGCGTTCCGCACGCACGTTGCCGATGGGGATCGTGATTGCAGAATCCGCACACCAGCCATTGAGTTTGCAGGCAGTATCGACCTTGAGTAAATCGCCATTTCGGAGAATGCGATTGCCAGGGATGCCGTGGACCACCTGTTCGTTGACGGAAATGCAGGTGACTGCGGGGTAAGCCACCGAAGACATCGCTGGTTTGTAGCCTTTGAACAGCGAAGTGGCGTTGTGTTTGAGGTAAAACTCTTCCACCACGGCATCGATGTCGCGGGTGCTGACGCCTGGTTTTGCCATGTCGCGGCACATTTGCAGTGCGGTGGCAACAAGTTTGCCAGCCTCCCGCATCATGCGAAGCTCTTCAATGGTTTTCAGGCGAATACTATGGGGGCTAGATGTCTGCAGCACGGCTTTCAGAGGTGGTTGGGAGCGAACTTAAAACTCGTTCAAAAATTTCATCAATGGTGCCCACCGATTCGATGGGGCGAAGCAGCCCTTGCTGCTGGTAGTATTCTAGTAATTTGGAGGTATTGTCGTGAAAAACAGTTAATCGATCGCGAATCACCGCTTCGGAATCGTCGGGGCGTTGAACCAGCGTTTCACCATCGTGATCGCACTTACCGGCAATAGCTGGTGCGCGATCAGTCACATGGTAAACGGTACCGCACCGTGGGCAGATGAGACGGCCACAATTTCGGCGGACAACTTCTTCGTCGGTAACGAGAAATTGCAGCACTGCATCGACGTGCCAGTTGATCCCCGCCAGAAGTTGATCGAACCAGCGAGCCTGAGCCAGCGTGCGTGGATAACCATCGGAAACAAAGCGTGTGGGCCGAGATTCATCGGCAAAGAGATCCCCCACCAGTTCGTTAACGAGATCATCCGGTACCAGGTGCCCCCGCTTAATGAACGGTTCTGCCTGAAGGCCGTGTGGGGTTTTGCGTTTGATCGCTTCCCGCAGGACATCACCTGTACCGATGTAGGTCAGATCAAACCGTTTTTTCAACAGTTTGGCCTGAGTTCCTTTCCCACTTCCTGGCGGACCTACGAGAACCAATCGCATCAGTGTTATGACTCTAGTATGACAGTAGATTGCCAGCACGAAGGGTGCCAGGCAACCGAAACGGATATACTACCCAAGAACGCGGTAGATAACAAGCAGAAAAACCTATTTTGCAGGCGGAATCACAAGGGCAGAAGACAATTGAACGGTGACTAATCTTCGGAAAGACCAGGATAACCCCGCATCACGAGGTGGCTGTTGATTTTGGAGACAAAATCAAGGCAAACGCTGACCACAATCAGCAAGCTGGTACCACCGAAGTACGTGGCGATCGAGTAATCGATCCCCAGTTCGCTATTCGCAATACTCGGAATAATGGCGATGACTGCAAGGAAGGCCGCACCCACATAGGTAATTCGGAGCAGCACCTTTTCGAGGTATTCAGCGGTACTTTTACCAGGTCGATACCCAGGAATGAAGCTGCCATTCTCTTTCAGGTTATTCGCCATTTCTTTCGGATTGAAAGTGATGGAAGTCCAGAAATAACAGAAGAAGTAGATCAACAGCACGTAGGACATGTTGTAAATCCAGCCGGCATTACGCTGGAAGGCAGCGGACAATGCAGAAATCGAAGTGTTACCGGTGTATTGTGCCAGAATCTGGAAGAGAAACATGGGAACAAGCAGCAGACTGCTGGCAAAAATCACGGGCATCACGCCAGCCTGATTGATTTTCATCGGCAGGAAGGAACGCGTACCGCCAGTAACCCTGCGCCCACGCACATGTTTCGCAGATTGCATCGGGATACGGCGTTGTGCTTTGGTCATCAGAATGACACCTACGATGATGACAATGAAAAGCACAATCATCAAAAGTAGCTTCTCGAAACTGATATCACCAGTGCCCGCACCCAGGGTGAAGACTTCCTTTTTGAACCCACCTGTAACAGGGTCAAGGAAAAGCGTGCGTAAGGCATCGGGAATCCGACTGACAATGCCGGCCATGATGATCAGCGAAATACCATTGCCGATGCCATATTCATCGATCTGTTCACCCACCCACATCAGGAAGATGGTGCCCACGGTGACAGTAAGAACCGCAGCAAAGGCAAAGTAAAAGCCGGTAAACCCTCCGGAGTATCCAGGCGCAAGGAGGGCTTCCGATCCTCCCCCACCTCCAGACGCAATCAGCCCACGGTACCAGAAGGTGGCTTGCACCAAAGTAATCGGGACTGTCAAATAACGCGTGTATTCATTAATTTTTTTCTGACCGTTGGGTTCTTTTCGCAATCTGGCCAGATACGGGCTCAGTTCGCTGGCAGCCAGCAGTTGCAGAATGATCGAGGCAGAAATGTAGGGCATAATGCCCAGTGCGAAAATACAGGCATTTGTCAGACTTCCACCAGAGAAGGCGGATACCAAGCCCAGCACCTGGCCAAAACTGCCAGATTCGGCAGCGGCCATCCGGCGGCCAAGCTCAAGTTGGTTCACCACAGGTAGGGGAACGAAAAAGCCGATTCGATAAACGATCAGGAAAAGTGCGGTAATGAAGATTTTTCGCCGCAGTTCCGGAATCGCGAAGAGTGAAAGAAACGTACTCATCAACATCCCCTGACGCAATCCATTGTTCGATGGTGCTAGCACGTAAACAAAATGAGGGGAAAAGATCCCCTCTGCTTACTGTTTAACTATTTGCTTGCTTAGGCGGCCGAGCCTTACTTTTATTCTTAACAGGTTTCTTCGGCTTCGGATAGAGTTCAATCGTGCCGCCTTTCGCTTCAATCTTCTGTTTGGCAGACCCCGAAACGTGGTGAGCCTTCACCGTGAGTTTTCGGGTCAATTCGCCAGTACCCAGAATACGGACACCATCGGCAGGCTTTTTCGCCAGACCTTTTTCTTTTAAAGTTTCAGGAGTAACGGTGTCGCCGTCCTGGAACAGATCGTTGAGATCACCAACGTTCACGACATTGTAAGTAAGTGCAAACATTCCGTTCGTGAAACCACGTTTGGGCACACGACGAAACAGAGGTGTTTGACCACCAACGAAGGCGGCGCTGGGCCACTCGGAACCAGCACTGCTATAGTGCCCTTTGTGACCGCGGGAGGCAGTTTTGCCGTGGCCAGAGCCAATCCCACGCCCAACGCGTTTTTTCTTCTTGCGTTTCTGGGCACCGGCATGCACATCGGTCAGATTCATTACAGTTCCACTCCACGCAGACGAGCGACATCTTCGCGAGTCCGCAATTGCAGCAAGCCATCAATGGTTGCTTTCACCAGGTTCAGCGGATTGGTTGATCCGTGCACCTTTGTCAGAATATTTCGGATACCACACGCCTGCAGGACTTCACGAACACCAGGACCGGCTTTAACACCAGTACCAGGACCAGCAGGAACCATGATCACGCGGGTCGCACCGTATCGACCGACAACGCGGTGGGGAATCGTTTCGCCACGCATTGCCACACGACGCTGACGCTTAACGTTCGATTCACCATCCTTCAATGCCTTTTCGACAGCGGGTGGTACTTCGTTCGCTTTGCCGTAACCGTAGGAAACGCGACCACGTTCATCACCAATCACCACCAGGGCATTGAAGCTGAACCGTCGACCACCTTTCACTACGCACGCGCTACGTCGGATCTTCACAACGAAGTCCTTGTAGCCTTCCTGTCGCACGTCTCGATCTCGATCTTTCGCCATATAACTTACCTAGTAGCCGGTAGCACCGGTTATGTGATTAGAATTCTAACCCAGCAGCACGGGCAGCATCCGCCAGGGCTTTCAATCGTCCATGGTAGCGATAATGCCCACGGTCAAAAGCTGCCTTCTGGATCCCCTTGGCTTTCGCAGCGTCTGCCAGCAACTTGCCAACTTCCTCTGCAGCTTTCGTGTTACCACCGTAAGGCATCTTGGCACGAAAATCTTTCGTTGCTGTGCTGGCTGAAGCCAAAGTAATGCCAGTCATGTCGTCGATCAGTTGGGCATAAATGTGCTTCGAAGACCGAAACACACTCAACCGCGGACGTTCAGCGGTGCCAACAATCGCTCGGCGGACCCGATATCGGCGACGTTGCTGTTGTATTCGTTTCTGTTTTTGAGCGTCCATCTTGCTTCATTCCCAAGTCGTGGCATCACCAGCGACTTTCCGAAATAGTTCCAACTAACCTTACCCACCACTGGCGAACGATTTGCCATCTTTACGACGGACTTCCTCATTCTGATAACGAATCCCTTTCCCCTTGTAAGGTTCAGGTTTTCGCACTGCCCGAATGTCGGCAGCAAACTGACCCACCTTCTGCTTATCAATGCCAGTAACCAGAATCTGGGTACCTTCTTTGTCAAGCACAGAAACGGTAACGCCCGGTTCTGGTGTCAGTTTAATCTGATTGGCATAGCCAACAGAAAGCACGATCGACTGTGCATCCATTCGTGCCTGATAACCCAAGCCCTCGATTTTCAAGCGCTTTTCGTAGCCGCTGGTCACTCCGACCACCATGTTCTGCACAAGAGTGCGAGTTAAGCCGTGGAGAGATCGACTCAGCCGATCTTCATCCGGGCGGATAACCACGATCTCATTCTTTGCAGAATCATGCTTGACCTGAATGCCCGGGTGGTGCTCCATCGTTAAGGTACCTTTGGCACCTTTGATGGTGATGGTTCGCTCATTGATGGTTACCGTCACCCCGGCTGGGATACTGATCGGTAATCTGCCAATACGAGACATGAAACTACTCCCAAATGCGTTACTTGCGTACGCTGCTTACCATACCACACACAATACTTCACCACCGACGCCAGCCTTCTTCGCCTGACGATCACTCATCACACCAGAAGACGTCGTTAGAATGGCTATCCCTAGCCCATCCAACACTTTGTTGAGCTGCTTCGTGCCCTTGTAATAACGACGACCCGGCTTGCTGGAGCGATGGATCGCCCGAATGACTTTCTCGCCTTCGGGGCCGTATTTCAACCAGACTCGCAGTTGCAGTTTCGGGTCACCCGGCTGACCACCTTCCTGGAACTCACCGTTCTGTACGGTTCCAAGCTGGAAATCATGGATGAAACCCTCATCCTTCAACACGCGGGCAATGTTCACTTTTAATTTTGTCGCAGGCATGTCCGCAACAGGCCGCTCAATTCTGCTGGCGTTGCGAATTCGTGTCAGCATGTCGGCAATTGGATCGGTCATCATAGCAGTTATTCCTCACCAGCTCGCTTTACGAACGCCAGGGATCAAACCATCCGAGGCCATATCGCGAAAACAAATTCGACAGATACCAAACTTGCGATAGACAGCACGAGGACGACCGCACAACCGGCATCGCATCCGAATGCGAATCAGCGCCCGTGGCTCCATTAGTGCTGCTTCAGTGCGCTCTTCCACAGGTTTCCGCAGTTCCTGCTTATGCGCTTCAAAACGCTTCATATCGCGTCGAAATCGTGCTTCTTTACTGTTAGTCGACATTCGTATTCAAACTCGATGCGCTTGGAGGTTACAATTAATTATCACGGAATGGCATGCCAAACAATTTCAGCATCTGCCGGGATTCATCGTCCGATCGAGTGGATGTTACAAATGTAATATCCATCCCCTGAGTGAAGTTCACTTTATCAGGATCGATTTCAGGAAAGATCATCTGTTCCGTGATACCAATGGAATAGTTGCCATTCCCATCAAAACTCTTCGGATTAATGCCTCGAAAGTCACGAATACGAGGCAATGAAAAGTTAATCAACCGGTCCAGAAATTCGTACATCCGTTTGCCACGCAAAGTAACACGGGCACCGATCTGATAGCCCTGGCGTAAGCGGAAGCCACTGACTGCCATGCGTGCTTTGGTGATTTGACACTTCTGACCAGCGATCAAAGTTAATTGCTCAGCTGCCTGTGTCATTCGGTTCTTATCTTCCAGAGCCTTGCCAACACCCATGTTCAGAACAATCTTCTGAAGTCGTGGCAGACTGAGAATGTTTTTACGACCCAGCGATTCTGCTAACGCTGGAACAATCTCTTTGACGTAAATTTCGTAAAGCCGTGTCATCACTCACCTGTTCCCGTCATGGGTGGTCTGATACCAACCAGAACACCTGGGGATAATATTGTTGGTACGAAACTAAACTACTTCTTCCGCAAGGCTGACAATCTTGTTGAAGCGAGCACGCAATTCACGAGCAATTGCACCGAAGATACGGGTGCCTCGTGGGTTCAGGTCGTTATCCAGCAAGACAATTGCATTGCGATCAAACCGAACATACGTACCGTCTTCGCGACGTGTTGCCTTCTTTGTGCGAACCACAACGCCCTTGACCACATCACCTGCCTTGACATCACCACGCGGGTTCGATGATTTCACACTGCAGATAATCACATCACCGATTCCTGCATAGCGACGACGGCTCCCACCCAGTACCTTAATGCACATGCATTCTTTGGCACCGGTGTTATCCGCAACATCAACATAGGTCTGCATCTGAATCATCTTTCATGCTCCAACCGCACAGCGGTCGTTCCTAGCTTTCTGGTGTGACAGCGGCAGGAGTTGCTTCACGTCGGCTTGCTGCCAGACGGACAATCCGAACCAACCGCCATGTTTTGTTTTTCGACAATGGTCTGGTTTCCATGATCTCAACCATGTCGCCGTTCATTGATTCGTTCTTTTCATCGTGCACATAGCAAACGGTACGACGCTTGACATACTTGCCGTAACGGGCGTGCTTTTCCAGCCGCTCAACATCGACCCGACGGGTCTTGTTCATCTTGTCCCGAGTTACGATGCCAATCAACACTCGACGACGGCCTCGTTCGGGAGAAATAACGGTCGTATCAGCCATTCGTACTGCCCTGTGCTTGCTTGAGTTCACGTTCCCTGAGTATCGTTTTAATCCGCGCGATTTCGCGACGAGCGCGACGAATCTCACTAGGCGTTTCCAGACGGTCAGTTGCTGACTGAAAACGCAGTTGGAACAAAGTTCGTTGAATATCCTTTAATGCAATCTCAAGGGCATCGTCTGTCATCCCCCGAATTGCTTCTGCAGTTAAACCTGCCATCTCAATCTCCAAAATCTCACGTTGGGAAGTTACACTGCCTGGCGTTTAATGAAACGGCATTTGAACGGAAGCTTGTACGCAACTCGAGCGAGACACTCGCGAGCTGCTGCTTCCGGCAAACCGCCGATTTCAAATAACACTGTTCCGGGTCGGATGACCGCTGCCCAGAACTCGGTTTCCCCCTTCCCTTTACCCATCCGGGTTTCCGCTGGGATCGATGAAACGGGCTTGTGGGGAAACACGCGAATGTACAAGCGACCTTCGCCCCGAACAAACTGAGCGACCGTCACACGTGCTGCCTCAATCGTTTCAGCGCTTAACCAGCCGCCATCAAACGATTGCAAGCCAAACTCACCAAACGCCACCGTGTTACCACGATTCGCATTGCCTCGGACCACTCCACGTTGGCTCTTGCGATACTTGACTCTTTTTGGCATCTTAGCCATGTGTCATTACCTCCAATCGCTCACTAAATTACTGAGGAGCAGCCTGATCACTACCATCGCCACGCACCCGACGGCGTCGACGCGATCTTGGTGGGGCACCAGCGTTCGGATCCAGAATCTCTTCTGTCAGATAATCGCCGTTGTTCACCCACACTTTAATTCCAATATTACCCTGGGGAGTATTTGCTTCGCTGAAGCCATACTCGACCTTGGCACGCAATGTTGACAACGGGACGCTGCCAGTCAGTGACTTTTCGCAGCGGGCCATTTCTGCCCCACCCAATCGACCGGACAATTGCAGCTTGATCCCTTTCGCCCCTGCATCCATCGCTTTCTGCATTGCCTGCTTCATGATCCGGCGGAAGCTGGCCCGTTTTTCCAACTGCTCTGCCAGATCTTCTGAAATGATCTGAGCGTCAGTTTCGGGACGAGTGACGTCGACCGTTTTGACCTCAACCACGCGGCGAATCAAACGCTGCAGCAGTTCAGTCAGTTTTTCAACGTCAGCACCCTTCTTGCCGATAATTACACCGATTTTGCCCGAAAAGATCGTCACAATCACCTTTTCACGGGTGCGTTCAATCTTGATCCGGGAAATCTGTGGGCGCTTCTTCTTTAATAATTTCTTAATAAAACCCCGAATCTTGCGATCTTCAATCAACAGATCCGAGAAGTCACGCTTGTTTGCGTACCACGAACTTTGCCATCCAATCATCACACCGGTTCGAAAGCCGGTTGGTCGTACCTTCTGACCCATATCAACGTTCCCCCGATCCTATGCGTCTTTGGCTTGTTCGTTTGACACTTCTTGGCTTACCGGCAGCTGAGCGGGCCCTGCCACTGGTTCGGCTGGGGTGCTGACCACCACTTTCGCCTGCTCGACACCAGCATCTTCTTCTGCGGGCAGTGCCACGCCGATCCGAATGTGGGCCATGCGACGCAGAATCATGTTGGCCGAACCCCGCGATTTTGGCCGCATCCGCTTGAACATGGGACCATCGTCGATGCAGGCGGTTGTCACCACCAGATCATCGGTATCGTCGATCCCTTTGTCCTTGGCATTACCAATCGCACTGAGCAGCACCTTACGCACCAGCATCGCACCGCGATTTGGCTCGTACTTCAACAGTTCAATCGCCTCATCAACATGACGACCCCGAATCAGGTCCGCGAACGGACGAATCTTGCGAGCGGTCACATCGGCGTAGCGATGCTTTGCGGTATATTCTTTCGTATCCATCTCGTTTCACTGGTCTGAGACCGCCGGCTGACTATTGTTGCCTGGTGGCTGAACCAGCAGCAGCACCACACAACCAATCATTTCCGGGTAAAGGAAAACCATTTCTGTTCAACGGAAACAAATCCGTTGACATCCATCTCACCAACAAACTATCGTTTCTTGCCACCTGCGTGACCGCGGAAGGTTCGGGTAGGCGAAAATTCACCCAGCTTATGCCCCACCATATCTTCGGTCACGTACACCTTAATGAACGCTTTGCCGTTGTGAACCAGGAAGGTCACTCCAACAAAGTCCGGGGTAATCGTACAGTCGCGAGCCCATGTCTTGATCGGTTCGCGGTGCCCGGAAGCAGCCCCTTTCTCGACTTTTGCCGCTACTTTGGCATCAACGTAGGGCCCTTTCTTCGCTGAACGACTCATTCACTAACCTCATACCTGCAAAGCACTTATAACAATAACGACCACTCAACCGACCTGAAAACAAATCAGTTTCGTGGCTGGGTGGTTATCACTGGCTGGGGATTGATTCGAATGTGGTAGCATTCTGTGAAATCAACCGGTCGCGACAGGCTGGTGCCAAAAATCGCAGACAATTATAACTACAAGCCAATCAAATGAACGGCCAGATATTTCCCAAAAAAACTTTCAAACAACGCAGAACAGACACCAGAACTTACGACTGCTGGTGCTTGCCTGGTTTGCGGCGGCGGATAATGGCCTTGCTGGAACTTCGTTTTTTGTTCCGCGTTTTGCCACCTTTTGCAGGCACACCGGTGGGCGAACATGGGTGACGACCACCAGCGGTACGACCTTCACCACCACCCATGGGGTGATCAACCGGGTTCATCGCAGTTCCACGGTTGTGAGGCTTACGACCCATCCAGCGACGACGTCCCGCCTTACCTAAAACCACGTTCATGTGTTCTGAATTCGAAATTGAGCCGATGCTGGCACGGCACTTCGAATTTACCCGTCGAATTTCGCCCGAAGGCATCGTAATCTGGGCCCAGTCTGCTTCACGGTTCGTGAGGGTAGCAGAACAGCCAGCACTACGGCAGATCTGGCCGCCACGGCCTGGCTGCAGTTCAATATTGTGCACTGTCATCCCGAGCGGAATGCGTGCCAGTGGCAGACAGTTCCCCAATCGAGCTTCTGCGGTGGGGCCAGCCTGCACATTGTCGCCAGCTTTTAACCCATCAGGTGCCAGAATGTAGGCCTTGGTCTGCTGCTCGTCACCGTACTGAATCAACGCAATCCGCGAAGTTCGGCATGGATCATATTCGATTGACAGAACCTTCGCGGGCACCCCATCGTGCAGATTTCGCTTGAAGTCGATCACACGATAACGCTTTTTATGACCGCCCCCACGGAAACGCGAGGTAACGATCCCCTGGTTATTGCGGCCGCCCTTTTTCTTGTAAGGCGCCAGCAACGACTTTTCAGGACTGTTTTTGCGTGGTGTGGTACACTCTGCAAAATCACTCACCGAGGCACCACGTCGTCCGGCGGATGTCGGTTTATATTGTCGAATACCCATGGCTTATCTTTGTCAACGGTTTACGTAAATATTTATTCAGCAAGCAGTTCCGATTAAAAGAAGTCAATCTTGTCTTCTTCATGAAGAAACACAATTGCTTTCTTCCAATCTGGCATATGCCCCACCTTGAAACGCACGCGACGGGCTTTACCGTGGCGAATCTGGGTGCACACTTTGGTCACACGCACATTGAACATCACTTCGATTGCCGATTTGATATCCGATTTCGTGGCCAGCTTGTTCACTTTGAAGCTGTACCCGTTGTGCTTGGAACTCTGGTGCGTGCCTTTTTCGGTCACCAGGGGACGCATAATCACCTGATACGGCTCCAGCACTACTCCGGAAGGTCCGGGAATATGCTCAAACCGCAGTTTATTTTTACGACGATATTTTACTGGTCGTGGTCTCGTTTTCATGACTCAATTCCACCCGATTGTTATTCCTTGGAAAAACTGGTTAGGCAGCCTCGGGCTTTGCTTTGGGTTGTGGGTTTCGCAATGCTTCCAGTGCGTCCCGTGTCAGCACCAGTCGGGCAGGCCGTAGCACGGCGTAAGTATTAAAATCGCTGGCGGGCAGCACTTGCACGCCAGGCAGATTACGGGCCGATTTGTACACCACGCTATCGATACCACCGGTACCAATCAGCATCGTGGTTGGCTTGGCTTTCTTTTTGGGTGCATCAGCAGCAGCAGCCGAAGTAGTTGCCACCACCTGATTCAGCACTGTGGCCATTGCCTTGGTTTTGATTTCAGCAAGTCCAAACTGGTCAATCACCACAGCTTCGCCATCGCGAATCTTGGCCAGAATCGCCATCCGGGTGGCACTTCGCA
Source organism: Zavarzinella sp. (assembly GCA_041399155.1). Classification (NCBI taxonomy): domain Bacteria; kingdom Pseudomonadati; phylum Planctomycetota; class Planctomycetia; order Gemmatales; family Gemmataceae; genus Zavarzinella; species Zavarzinella sp. The sequence goes on along the minus strand of JAWKTI010000003.1, from coordinate 643,740 downwards.
TCGCTTTGCGTGGCAATGCGTAGCTGTAATCGCGAGGTTTTGGTCCTTTTGCAGTACCACCACCACGCCGTTTATTGGTTCGCTTGTTACCCACGCGGGCATTACCCGTACCCTTCTGCTTGAAGAGCTTCTTGGTACTACCAGCAACTTCACTTCGGCGAAGGGTGCTGTGGGTGCCTGCACGCTGGTTTGCTTCGTACATCAAAACAGCTTCGTGCAGCAGGGTGGGGCTGATTTTGCCACCAAACTCCGCTGCATCCACCGTAATGGTTTCGATTTGCTTGCCGCTTGCATCCAGCACTGGAATTGCAAAGCTGCCCGTTACTGTTTCGATTCGAGGGGATGCCATGTCCCTAAGTCCTTAAGCAGCAGCAACTTGCGGAAGCCAACTGCCTGATTTACAAACAACAAAAACCACCCAGAGTCGAGAAACCGGGTTACCTGCCGACAACCAAGGGCCATCAACAGAAAAGCCGCCGCCTGTTTTACAATCAGGCTTGCGGCCTTTATTTACCGTTTTCAACAATTTTTTTCGAAATCTGGCGACAGAAGCATTCAGTTGCACATTTCAGCCAACTGTTCGATCACCGACTTCGTTTTTGAAATCGTGGGAAAAGAAATTGTTAGCAACTTTCCCACAATCGTCAAGCAATTTGATCAAGTCACCTTGATTTTGATATCGACACCCGCTGGCAGGCTGAGCCCACCTTTGTTCAGTGCCTCAATCGTTTTCGTCGTTGGAGACAGAATTTCGATCAATCGCTTATGTGTACGAATTTCAAATTGTTCGCGAGATTTCCGGTCAATGTGGGGCGATCGCAACACGGTGTACCGCTCGATGCGTGTTGGCAACGGGATCGGACCGTGTACTTCTGCACCTGTGCGACGAGCCGTATCCACAATCTCCGCGGCCGTACGATCTAGCGTTTCGTGGTCATATCCTTCCATTCGGATACGGATTTTCTCGTTCATCATCTGTAAAACACCGGGTATTCAGCGACAACTTAATACCTGATTGCCACTTTTTGGGGTAATCAGGAATAGACTACGTTAGTTAGTCCACTTAAAAATGGCAATAAGCAGAAGATGTTTTCGTGCCAAATTCTGGCAATTCATGTTTTTCTTCATCGATCGAGCCTCTAACTCTAAGATTTCTCATTTGGAATCTGCCCGTTTAACCACATCCAGCGTCTCTGGCATTGGATTTTTTGCAATAAACTGGCAGAATAGTGTGCTGGATCTGTACAAGTTCCAAATATTTACAAGGAATATCATGAGAAAACTATCATTATTCATCGTTCTTGCCTGTACGCTGCCCACGGTGGCAGACGACGCAGCCAACAAGAAGATCGTTGACGCACTACAAGGCACCTGGGTGCCTGTCGAACTTACCCGTGGTGGGATGCGTGCACCAGACGAAATCGTGAAAAGCCTGCAATTGGAGATTTCGAAGGACACTGCGACACTGATCACCACACGTGACGGGATGACCATCAAAAAGCCAGCCACTATGGTGATCGATGCCAGCCAGAAGCCAATTGCAATCGACCTGACCCCCAACGAAGGGGCTGAAAAAGGCAAACCGATGTTAGGAATTGTCAAAATCGACGGAAAAACGCTGGAATTGTGTTTTACAGACGAAACGGATGATGCCAAAGTGCGGCCCGAGGCGTTTGATGGCTCGAAAGGGAAGCAAATTTATTTGAAATTCATGAAAAAGTAGTTCGACTGTCGGCAGATAACCACCCGTGTTACTTCTATATGCAGTTTTTCCTGCACGTATCGCGTGCGGCTTAGTCAATTTTCTTAAAAATCTTCATAATTGCCTCATCTACCGTGGTAAATGGGTCATTTCGCTGCACCAATGCGTCCAGCCGATCGCGGGCATCCAGTGGGGATAATCCTAGTGCCAGAAGTCCCTGGTAGACATCATCCATCAGATTCGGATCCACTCCGCTGCCACCTGCTTCCGTACGTGGGCGGTTGCTCATCGCGTAGCGGGTTACTTTGTTCCGTAACGTCGCAATAATCTGTTCGGCAGAGGTTTTGCCCACGCCAGGCATCGTGGTCAGCCATTTTGCATCCTGACGTTGAATCGCCTCGGCAATTTCATGAATCGGTCGGCTCATCGCTTTCAGGGCTTTTTTGGTACCCACTTTGTCGACTGTGCAGAACAATTCGAAGAATTCCAGCTCCATCTCGGTCAAAAATCCCACTAACCGCGGGATAAATCGGTTCGAATTGCTGCCACCTTCCAGATAGTGGATGGTGTAAAAGGTAAAATCTTCGCTGCACCGCGTCTGAATCTGGCGGCGGATGAATTCCGGTATCAGAATCTGGTATTCAAACGCCCCCACCTGCAGGCGGGCCTCCTCGTCCAGAACACGCTGTAAAACGCCGGTAATTTTGGAAATCATGCCGCACCTTCCGTGCTGCTGTGGGGTTCTGGTGGCAACAAACCTAATTCCCGCAGATTGACCCCGGAAATCTGGGCGTTGCGGATACCATTCCCCCACCCTCCCAGGTGGGCGTGGCACAAGGCAATGGCAATCGCATCTGCCACATCAGGTGGTTCTGGAGGCGCAGGCAATGAAAATTCTCTCATAATCGCATACTGCACCTGATCTTTGCTGGCACGCCCATTGCCTGTTAATACTTTTTTAATCTGTGTCGCGGCGTAACTCACCACATTCAGGCCATGCTGGGCACCTGCCAGTAAAATCGCCCCACGGGCGTGGCCCATAATAATCGCCGTGCGTGGGTGATCGTAATGAGAATACAGCTGCTCGACCACCAGCACACTGGGGGAATATTGCTGCAGAATTTCCATCAGGGATTGGTGCAGTTGCAGTAACCTGGGGGCCAATTCATGGTCCTGCACCCCACTGCCGGGCCGAATGATCCCGCCTTCCACCAGTTTCAGTTGCTGGGAATCGGCCTCTAAAACGGCGTAACCTGTTTTGCCTAAACCCGGATCGATACCCAGAATTGTTGTCATGAACGCTTTTTTGCAATTATTTTGGCTGCAGGGATGATGCAAAGTTCACCATCCACTCTTCTACCGGCAGGGCATATTTTTCCGGCACATCGATTTCCACCGCAATGGTTTTGTCACCCACCACACGTGCGGCAATAATCCAATAGGTCTTATCGTCCCGACTCAGGGGATCACGAAAGAGAAAACGGCCAATTTTCAATTCCCCATCACTGGGAAGCTCAATTTCGTTTGGCGAATTAGCATCTTCCAATGTCAGATTCTCGGTTCCTTCCGGATAGTCACGGCGAATCCGTTCAAGAACATGATTTTTTGCCGATGCCAGCGGATCACCCGTGTTTGGCAGTTCCACCACCAAAGCTTTCACATCGGTGCGGCCCGATTCATTCCCACCTTTGTCCAGGAATTTCTTGATGGCACGGAAACACATAATGCCCGCCGGATCAATTTCTTTGGGTAAAATGTAGTAATCGTTGCGAATCGCATTGCCTTTACGCGGGCCTTTCTGTTCCGGATCATCGGGCGATCTGCCCATCCGCCAGATTTCGTTCTGGTCGGTGATCGTAAATCGATCTTTGGGATCGGTGTAGGTGATCGTACTGAGCTGCTGAGGCTTCCATTTTTCCCGAAACTTGCCCAATTCGAAGCGTGACCGAACCTGCACCAGTTCTGGCTTTAATGAATCCCAGTCCTTGGCATCCCCCCAGAAGATCAGCAGGTATGCCACCCCTTTGTACGTCATCGCATACACTTCCCCACGGCAGGAAAGGAAGGTTTTGCTTTCCTCATCGGCAATTTCCGGTGTGGTGTCGTAATTCGCCGAAAATTCAATCGCAATCGCAGGTTGGCCACCCCATGTCAGGCCGGGAACCTCGCGGGTCTCCAGGGTATTTTTGAAACGGGTCCGAAGACGGCGGTCGATCTGAGCCCGCAATTCATTCGGACGCGGTTCCCGTGTATCAAAATCGTGGGCGTACATGCCAATCCAGGCATTCGCACCCGCCTTTTTGCGGAGAAAAATGTTTAACTGCAGTGATTCCCGCAGTTGGGCATCTTCTTCCCAACCAGAATCAAAGCCTTTAAAGGTAAAGTTCAGTCGCTCATCCCGAAATGGGGTGGGACCGAAGAAATCGGTGCCTTTTTTGTTGAATATCAGGAAGCCAACAATCGCCAGCACCAGGAACAGGGTAAACCCACCGACCAGTAAGCCCGTCAGGAGGGCGTTATTCATCCGCCGGCCAGTCGCATAGTTCACCACAGGCCGTTCGCCCGTTGATGCAGGTGCGGTGGCACCCGGTGCAGGTGCGGCAAAGCCCGCAACCGGAACCTGCCCACCCGGACTGCCCACGGGCGCCTGTAATTGCTCCATGGTGGGGATGGGGAAACCGGCCCGATACGGAAATCGGGTGGCACATTTCGGACAGGTCACCATTGCCGCAGGTGGCAGCACGTTGCTGTCAAAAGGATAATCGCATTGAGGATTCGGACATGGGAAAAATTGCGACATCGTTGTCTTCTCCGGTTGCCACCAACAGATCAAACCAGGTGGTTCTCAACTTCCATTTTAATGATTTGCACGATGAGACAGCAAAAACCAATCATTCATGAAAATATCTTCATAATCCTGCCGGTTTACCACCCCAGCCGCTCTCGTAATTCGTCCAGCCCCTTGGTCAGTGCCAGTTGCAGCGAATCGTACTGCTTGCCCAGATCGAGCCGTTTGCCGTTATTCATCTGGGTGATGACGCACGTAAAAGTACCTTTAGCGGGTGCGGCCACCAGACGGTACTGCGGGTGACCATGAAATGTCACCAGCACGGTTCGTTCGTTCAAACCAGGTGCCAAGCCACCATCTCGAGCAGTTAGCCATTCGGGAGAAACCAGGTTCGCCATGAAATTATCTCAACTCTTGCCCACACGTACGGAATCTACAAGTTGTCTTATTGAAACGCCCACCCGGCGGAACGATTTGCCCACTGGGCAGAAACCGGGACCGACACGGGCGGGGAAAGCGTAGGCAATGCACTTCTGCGGCTCACTATGCTTTATTTACGGGCACTCGAGTTGCCCTTGCAAGTGCACGGCGATGATCTCAGTGTCGATCCACTGCGGTCAATTGCAACTTGTGGCTATGCGTCGGCCGTTTCGCAGTTTACACCGCGCAGACGTAGCGACCCACACAGAAACTCAACGCTTTCCGGCGTGGAACCGTGCGATACGAAGTACTGGCCGCCTCTCAATGCAGCGAACGCCTCTGGCAACGCGAAGATCGGCGGATCGAAATTCCGCAAGCTACCTTCCAAGTAGTAGTCAAACGCGCCTTGCTTGCCTGGCGACTCGAAAACGCAATCAAACTCGTGGAGCCATTTGGCAAATCTCTTGCTGATCGCGTGAAGCTCAGGAAACTTCTCGCGAAGTGGAGTCGCGAGAAAATGAAGTTCGCCCGCCGTCCACAGCACCGACCGAATCTGCTCAGGAACAAAAAGCGACGCGACCGGCGACTGCTTCGGATCCACCGCTCCGGTCGGCGGTTGAAGGCCTCCGAGGGAATCAAAGTGGAGGTGCTGGCAGCCGGAAGCCGGGATCAGCTTTGGCGGATTGGGGAGTGCAGCGACCCAGCTGTAGACCTGTTGAAGGTCGCTACCAAGTGCGAGAAATCGGTGCGTAGTCCCCATCGTGCTTCCGACGCATAACGCCTGCGTTCACTTGCCAGCCGGATGCAAGGAACGTGGTGTCTCGAAAAACCGAAATACCGGCCCGTCAAGTGCAACACTTTGTTAGCAGCTGCTCCGCGCCGTCACAAGACAGCAATCTCGCCGCTTGGCAAACGACCGAACGGCCAATGGCCCTTGTGGAATAGCCGCACCATCTCACACCAAAAGCCAACCTGATCCACGACAATCTCCGAAGCAGCCAATCGGCAGGCAAATCTTCCTGCCATTCGCGCTGGGTTGTTTGAGTCTGTCGCCCCAACCTTGAGCGCGGGCAATTCCGGAACTTTGCGCTGCGACACCAGGGCCAAACGAAAAGCCTCGATACGCGCGGCTTTGAATTTATCTTCTCGATTCAGGTGGCACGCTGCATCTTCAAGCGCACATCCGTGGATTGGATCAGTTTCCTCGTTCGCGGTCGGCAGCCAAGTCATTTCCCAGAACAGAGGCTTCTCGAAAACGCTGTCACCGTGCGGAAGGCCAAATTCCGCACACGTGGTAGCATGCATGAAACGCTGCCAATCGGAGTCCGTGACGGGAACGAGCCCCGGCGCGGTAATCGCTTTTCCGAGATTGGCGAACCAGTTGGCTGTTTCAATCAATCGCTTGAGATCGTCGAGGGTCATGTCATTGATGATAACGGATCAGCATTGAACGGCCAGCCTGGCGCTCGACCATCTTTCGAATCACAAAAGGACCGTTCCGCCCGGTCAGTCCGTTCCAGTGCGTGGTTAGCCAGCCTTCACAGGGACACCCACAAAAACATCGACTTCTTCTCTAGCGTCGCTGTCTCGGCAAGGTCGCCGATGCTGCGAAGGAGTTCGTTCACTTCGTCCGGTTCCCAGCCCTCGAACTCCTTATTCGCGCCCCACGATTTGGCCAGCGTTCCAAACTCTTCATCCTCTTTGGAGGCGATTGCGGCAAGGGCGTCGACAGCATTGTCTGCGAGCGTGAAGACCCACGGACCGTTCACCTCATCGCCGACAGTGGGAATCGCGTCAAGCCACTTCCCAAAGTCCGCACTCGGCGATTGGCTGCTCAGAAGCGACAACAGCATCGCGATCTTCACGTTATCCATACCCTTGAAGCTGAAGCCGTCCCATTCGGCAGAGGGACTATCTGACGCGCGGATGTCCTCCGCTGCATCGGCCCTCGCGAGGATGAGGTCGGATTGAACGCCCATGGCTGGCTAACTGTACCTCCACCTCTGTAGCCGAACGCTGCCGCTCAGTTGCGAGCCGCGTGCGGGGCAGGACGCACAAGGCACGAATTACACTTTCAACGCACGCGTGCTCGTCCACTGCAGCGGTTGGTTAGGGCACGGACGACCGACGCAACTGAATGGACCACTTACGCAGCAACTCAAGATTCAGGTCAGGCCATTCTCGAAACGCCCAGCTAATACCTAGTCGGGCTACGCTACGACGAATCTCTTCGACTTCTTGATCACGATAATGGCCGACAATGAATTTACCCCACTCGATACTACTACATACACCTCGACCATCCGCAAGGCGTTCTAGGAAATCTGCAAATTCTAATCGTACATCGGAAGACACGTATGTCTCGATTGCCCTAACGTTGAAGCTAACCTGCCCGGTGCTGCCGGGCCACTCGACACGGATTCTACCACAAAACCCACCCAGCAGCACCGGGTCAGGTTGAGCGCCTGGTTCTTGGTCCGGTCTGAATATTTCAGACACCTTTGAGCCGGGAACTTCAATTCAGTGTTATCATACCCCATCGGGATGTGGCGTACAAGCCCGGCAAGTCGATGATGTTCAGAGCGTGTGCTCGGCTCGATGGTTCGTGTGGGTTCAGGAGCGATTTCGGCCCTTTCGTTTGGTGACAACCTTTTCCGTTACTGATTTGGTTGATCCCGTTGGGACGGCTGGTGCCACTGCCGACTCCTGACGCCCATCCCATTTTCATGAGGTCAGCATGAACCGAACACAGGAAAAAGTGAAAAATCAGTCCGAAGCCGCTGCAAAACTGGCGGCGTTGCCGATTGCCAATCGCCACGCCGCCGGCATTGATGTGGGAGACCGTACCCATTGGGTATGTGTCGAAGCCACGCCAGATCGTACCATTCTCATCCGCGAGTTTCCTGCACATACCCCGGGCCTACATCAAATGGTCGAATGGTTGCAGTTCTGTGGAGTCACCACGATTGCCATCGAAGCCACAGGTGTTTATGGCCACGTATTATTCCTCACGTTGCTCGAAGCTGGTTTTCATGTGGTGATGACTTCCGCCAAGTTTGCCCGGCAGATTCAGGGCCGACCCAAAACAGACAAGCTTGATTGCCAGTGGTTACAGCGTCTGCATCGGCATGGTCTGTTGCCTGCCGTGTTTCAGCCAGACGATCTCACCCAGACCCTGCGGGATCTCGTACGTCAACGTGCTAATCTGGTGCGGCTGTCCGGACAGCACATCCAACGCATGCAGAAAGCATTGGAATTGATGAATCTGAAATTGACAAATGTGGTTGGTGACATCACCGGTGTTACCGGATTGAAAATTATCCGGGCGATCGTGGCTGGAGAACGTGATCCTGAACAATTAGGTGAATTGCGGGATCGCCGTTGCAAACATACGAAAGCCGAAATTGCCACTGCCCTGGCTGGGCGGTATCGGGATGAGTATCTGCTGGAATTGCAATGCTGCCTGGCTTTGTGGGAAAAGTATCAGGAGACAATTGCTCTGGTGGATAGTCGGATTGCAATTCATTTGAAATCAATGATACGCCAAAGCGAATTGCCCCCACTGCCGAAGAAACCACGCGTGCGTGGCCGAAAGCCGCACGATCCGGGCTTTGATGTTCGTACGGCGTTGTATCTGGTATCGGGAGTGGATTTAACTGCCATTGAAGGGATTGATGAAATTCATGCGTTGACCCTGATCAGTGAACTGGGCACCGATTTTACGAAATGGCCGACAGTAAAACATTTCACCAGTTGGCTGGGATTGTGCCCCAACTTCAAGAAAACCGGCGGAAAAGTGCAGTCAGCAAGACGCGACGTGGGAAGGGCGCGCGGCCCACGCCTTGCGGTTGGCTGCGTGGGGGTTGATGCGGAGCACCAGTTACCTGGGTGGCTATTTAAGAAGACAGCGTTCTCGCCTGGGAGCACCGAAAGCGATCACGGCAACCGCCCACAAGCTGGCCAGGATTATCTACCATTTGATGCGGTATGGCGGGGATTACACGAAGCAGCAGGAAGAAGCGTATGTGGCAGAAGTAATTGCCCGGCAGGAGAGACAGTTGCATCGCCGGGCCAAAGAGCTGGGGTATGAGTTAAAGAAAGTGGAACCCACCGTTGCGTGAACGGAAAGAGCAGGTTTTTGACAATTTGATGAAGAAGGGCTTGTGTGAAATTTATTAAAAAGATACCCACGGCAGACGCTATCGTTACGCGCGGAATATGCACTTTTAGCTTTCATTGATGAAATAATTCAAGCGAGTTGAATTGAAAAGTTAGTCTTCAGCTGGGGAAGTTCCTGGGGCGGCGTCTGGGCCGCCGGGGGTGCCCGCCCTCTGCCGCACGAACCAGCGGTCACCGAGGTGGTGCGGATATGGGGCGGCCATGAACCACCCAGTCATGCGGTCGTAGTCGGCTAACACCGGCTCGTCCGGCGTTAGCTCAGCCGTCACGCCGTATCCGTCCGCGACCAAGCCGCGGATCCATCCGAACACCTCAGTCTCGGTTCCCGCCCCACCGGCGCGGGCAACAACCGACCGAGCGATGTCGCCGAGAGATCGCCAGCCGTCGGTCTCCTCTTTCGGGATGGCGATCCCGAAATGCTCGCCGACCTCCAGGGCGATCTCCGTGCGCACGAGGTCAACGTAGGAAAACACCGGGCATCGCCTCCGACCACCGAACGACCGCAATCACCCGGCCGCGACGAGAGATTTGCAATGTGAAAACGCCCGACTTCGCGGCTCGGGTGCATTGCTTCGTTATGTTTTCTGATCTTCGTCGCCGTCCGGAATCAGCATCGTGCCGCCGATCCTGAACTGGTGAAGTGAAGCCATGAACGCTTCCAGTTGCTTCTCAAATCGTCTTGAATCAAACTCGATGGTAGGTGTGCCCCCATATGCGCTCGGTGGTGACGCGTCGCGATGCGTTGCGACCACTCTGTCCATGCCATCGTGAATGCCATCATACTTGAACATCCAGAGTGCCAGCGCTGCCCCCTTGTTTTCGCTGGTGGACTCAATCAGCCATTTTTCGCCGAGTGCCCAGTCCGACTCTCTGTCGTCAACTCCGACTACTCTCCAATTGTTTGCGCGGAGGCAATGCAACAATGCTTTTCGCTTTTCGGGCAGGTGCTTTTCGATCTGCTCAACGTGCTTCATTTTAAAACATAACGTAAAAGGCTCAGTTGCCGGCCGCCCGCGGAGAGCAGGCTCCAAACCGACAACCACATCATATCGCGGGCGCAGCCGGTCAACTGCAGCCGGTGGTTAGCCCGCCCCGTCGTCGAACATGAGCTTGCATTCCTGCGAATCGAAGATGACGAACCTGCCTAGCTATGCACTTGAAGTCGCAATCGATCGGATAAAACGCCCACAATCCTCGTTGACCTCGGCGATAACCAAGGTTGACTTAATGAGCGCAACATAGTCGTTGTTTCATAGCTCACGAGACAATGACGATTACCAACTACCTGTTTCCAAATACAGCATATTTGTCTTGCGATCTATCCAGACACTCCACCATTGTTCAGTCGCGTTATTGATTCGTCCGTAACATTCGCCAGTCTGTTCGATCTGTTTGATTTGGGCAGTCGGCCACCATGCAGGCAAGCCGACAGTGCTCGAGCTCATTATGTCGGCGGAACCTGTCTGGAGTTGCCATTTATTAATGAGCAGGTCACGGGTCTGATCATCACTGAAAGCGATGCTGAAGCGGTGGATCTGATCAAAAGGCGCAATATCAATATCGCTTTGAACTACCTTCGCAGTACTTGGTAGTTTTTCGCCGATGGCGTATTCAAACTTAGACGGGATCAAGAAGAAATAGAGCAAGAGAAGACAAAGTCCGATCGTACCCAAGATGGCGACCAACCATTTCCAGGTCCGTATCTTTGTTGCCTTATTCGTTGCAGTACCTGTCGCTTCAGTGTCCATCATTCATCCGGTAGGTAACGTATCGGTCGCCGAACTTGTAATTAGATTGCGCTTGCGCAAAATAACACTTTTAAAAATAAAGATGGTACCGTACCATCTAACTACTTACATGGTATGAATTTACGTTCAAACCATTGTTTCAAATCAGCGCGAGATAACACACTAATGGACATTGCGCCGAAAGTTATTCATCTAAGGGGCTTTTGACGCCTCTCCCCCTTTGTTTAGGACATGCGTGTAAATCATGGCGGTCGTCACATCGGCATGTCCCAACAGTTCTTGTACCGTCCTAATTTCAAAGTACAGCATGAGGAAGGTCCACATTGGATTGTAGTTTACTAAGTAGATTGTAGGGGTGCAATGAGAAAAACAGATTGCGATACATAAATATAAAGCATATGGGCAAAATTGGATTCCCGCCTGCGCGGGAATGACGGTTCTGGGCACCACATGAGATATAACGCAAACAACCCCAGATCAATTAGTTATCCAATAAAGTGACACTCTCAGCGTCATTCCCGCGCAGGCGGGAATCCAGTGCTTTTTCTCAGATACACGTGTGGTCTTTACAAAGCAATTCGATCGCGTCGGGTGATGATGGCATTTTCTGGATTCCCGCCTTCGCGGGAATGACGTTCTGTAGTGGGTGTCAGTTTATTGGGTACAAGTTGACTATCTAAGCGGGAATGGCGGTTGAGTTCAGCATCTCTTCGCGGCTCGTAAGAAAGGTATTGATTTTTAACCGTGGCTAACGCCATCGGCTCACAAAAACCTGGAATCCCGGACATCTTGTCTGTACTGTTTCCCCCTCTGTTGCGAGGGAGGGGTGGCGAAGCTGGGGTGCGGTCAAAGTGAGAAGTCATGGATTCCCGCGTTCGCGGGAATGACGGTTCTGGTGGGTGTCAGTTTATTGGGATAGCTGGCCATCCGTTCCAACAATGCCTGAACGACCATATTCATGGTGAAATCTCAGAATGCAACTCTTGATCGATGCCACCAAGACGCACGCAGTGCCTTGTACTTGCCGAAAAAAATGCGATGTTGTTACAAAAAAGTCGTGCGAATCGTGATGCAATATCTGTTATACATTTGAGTTTCTTGAAACGCCACCAAAAAATCTATCAATTGTCTAACAGTTAGAGCAAAACTCAGAAGATCAGTTACTCTTGCGGATAAAGTGCGGTGGAGAGGTAGCGTTCTCCCAGGTCGGGCAGCACCACCACGATTGTTTTTCCGGCTGTTTCCGGACGGTGGGCCAGGCGAATGGCTGCAGAGGCTGCCGCACCACAACTGATGCCGCACAACATCCCCTCTTCTTTGGCCAGTCGGCGTGCGGTTTCAAACGATTCCTCATCGGTCACGGTGATAATTTCATCAATCAGGGTTTTTCCGGCTGCTTTGGCACGTGCCAGGCCATCCAGAATAATCCCGGGGATAAAACCAGCACCAATCCCCTGAATCTTGTGGGGGCCACGCTTAACCTGATCCGGTGCCACACCTTCAAAAATGTGCTGGTACAATACGTTACTTACTGCGGGTTCCACAGCAATCGATTTCATGTTGGGATTGCGTTCTTTCAGCACTTCGGTGCACCCTGTGATAGTGCCACCGGTGCCCACGCCACAGACCAGATAATCAATTTTGCCACCAGTGGCAGTCCAGATTTCTTCTGCCGTGGTGCGACGGTGCACTGCCGGGTTCGAAGGATTCTTAAACTGTTGTGGCATAAAGGCTTTCGGCTCGCCGCCAAACTCATTAATTAGTTCTTCGGCACGTCCTACGGCACCACCCATCCCTTTTTCAGGTGGGGTCAGGTGTAATTCGGCCCCAAATGCCTTTAACAGACGACGACGCTCCAGCGACATGCTTTCTGGCATCGTCACCACCAGGCGGTAGCCTTTCGCGGCACACGCGAAGGCCAGACCAATCCCTGTGTTGCCGCTGGTGGGCTCCACAATGATCGTGTCTTTGGTGATTTTGCCCGCTTTCTCGGCATCTTCGATCATTGCCACGCCGATGCGGTCTTTCACAGACCACAAAGGATTAAAGTTTTCTAATTTACCGTAGACATGGCCAACGCTATCGCCCACCACGCGACGCAGTTTGATGATGGGGGTATTGCCAATACATTCGGTAATATTCTCATAAGTGGTGCCGCGAGAGACCTTAAAATCGGACATCTTTGCTTCCTTTGAAAGTTTACTAAATAGATCAGTTTAATCGGCATTCTACCCAAATGGAATCGAATTTCAATTAAAGCCGATCATCCGCTTCAGGGGAATAGGGGTTAAAATTATCTTGTCGCGCGGGATACACGGGGCCAATGTACAATCAATGAGAAAAAGATGAAAGCGTGCTTACTTGGGTTGTTCTTTGGGATTATTCTCACCACGGGTGCTGGTCTGGCTATCGTTTACCTGCAGAATCGGACGGCACCCCCCGTACCTGAACTGCAGCCAGCTGTCAAAATCACGATCACACTGTTCCCACTGGAAAATATTGGACAATACGACTCGGTTCGCGTTGAGGTTCCAGCAGAACAGATGGGTAGTATTCTCCAACGATTAACACCAGTGGCGTATCAACCCAATGTCCAGCACGATTTCACAAACCCATTGGTTGCCGCTGTGAATATTGCACATTCTGATGGCTCAGAAACGAAGCTCCTGGTGCGTGATTTCGGCCACAACCCTGCCCTTGTTACGCTCAATGGCAGAGACTATTTCGTTGCTCGCGAGGGCGATGCAGGCGGGATGGAACTGATCCGGTTGGTGAAGGAGTTTTACGCAGCAAAATAAATGCAATTTAGCCCACTGTGATCGCAATCGGTGTTCAATCCGTTGCAGCCACAGGACGAGCCATGAGAAAAGCCATAACGATCCCCAGGCCCCCACCAATGTAGCTGGCGTTGTGGATATAGGCAACACGGATGAAGGCATATTTGTCTGTTACCTGATATGCTCGAAGAGTCGATTCCCAGGGCCTGTAATCTGCGTTTGGGCCTCGCCAGATGCCGTAGGCATAGCCCAGGAGGCCGGCGAGTACGGCGATGGTGAACACGGCAGCGAAGCCCCGAAGAATCTGACGCCTTTTGGAAGAGTGCGGGGGAGACGAACGGTGCCGACGAGCCAGAACCCATCCGCCGATCATTCCCACCCACCAGGTTGCCAGAATTCCAATAATTCCGACGAACAGCCTTTTTGGCAATCCAAAATCTGCAAAAGCAAACTGGTGGAATTTAAATTGAAGGAAATATTCGGGGCTGATGGTATAGGTGATTTGATCGTGCAGGAAACCGTAACAGCTTGCCACAATTGCCCCAAGTGCGGCATATCCGAGCATTCCGCGCAGTTCTGCCAGTGGGATTTGTGGGTAAATATATTTCAGCATTGGATATCAGCCGCCTGTAACAGCATTCAATGAAGGTTGGCGCGTGCGGAGAGCGAAACGCTTTTGAACAAGGGCAATTCGGCACGCACAACCTACTGATAACAGAAAGTTGCCAACAACTAATGAGAAAATGATGAGATTTCTCAGTTGGTCAGGCTAGAATTGGTCGAATCAGCTCTCCGTGGACATCGGTTAATCGCATATCTCGCCCGCTGAACCGCATCGTTACCTTTTTGTGGTCCAGTCCCAGCAGGTGCAGCATGGTGGCGTGAATATCGTGCACTTGAACTTTATCCTGAATGGCGTGGTAGCCATATTCATCGGTGGCACCGTGGATGGTGCCGCCTTTGATTCCCCCACCTGCCATCCACATGGAAAAGCCAAACGGGTTGTGGTCGCGACCGTTCCCCTGTGCCATCGGGGTGCGGCCGAATTCCCCACCCCAGATCACCAGCGTCGATTTCAGCAGGTCGCGGGCCTTCAGATCGGCCAGTAATCCGGCAATCGGCAAATCCACCGCACGTGCGTTGTCATCGTGGCCTTTCTGCAGATTGGCGTGCTGATCCCAACGATCATGCCCCACCGATGGGCAGAGTAGTTCAATAAATCGTACCCCACGTTCCACCAGTCGGCGGGCAATCAGGCACTGCTTCCCGAAAGTATCGGTGGCTTTTTCGCCAATCCCATACAGTTGAGTAGTAAGTTTGGTTTCTTTGGTGATGTCGGCTGCTTCAGGCACACTCCGCTGCATGCGGAAAGCCAGTTCGTAATTGCTCATTGCGGCTTCAATCAGGGGGTCGTCACCTTTCTGGGCAATCGATGCCTGATCCAGTTTTCTCAACAAGGCTAATTTCCGCTGTTGCAGATCGCTGGTCTTTTCCAGTGGCTGCAGATCGGCCAGTGGCTGTGGGCCATTCTGAAAAAGCGAACCCTGATAGCTGGCGGGCAGAAAACCACTGCCAAAGCAATCCAGCCCACCGGGAGGGATCAGGCCACTGCCCAGCACAATGAAGCCGGGGAGTTCCTGCGATTCGCTGCCAATGCCGTAAGTAACCCACGCACCCATGCTGGGACGGCCCTGCTGGCCATGGCCGGAATGCAGAAAATAGTTGGCGTTAGTATGTTCGGAAAAATTCGCCACCACCGAGCGGATGACAGCCAGATCGTCCGCATGTTTCCGCACGTTGGGGAACAGATCGCTGATCGGCATGCCACTTTCGCCACAGTTCTGAAACTTCCATGGCGATTTCAGCACGTTGCCCACGTTATTGAACTGGGTAGGCTCCACCTTCATTTTAATCGGCTTGCCATGTTCTTTGTCCAGCAGTGGCTTCGGATCGAAGGTGTCCATCGCAGACGGCCCACCATCCATATAGAGGAATATCACCGATTTCGCCTTCGCGGGAAAGTGCGTGGGCTTGGGTGCCATCGGATCGGTGCGACCACCAAACGCCTTTTCCTGCATCAAACCCAGGAAGGCAGCATACCCAAAACCATTGGCCACAGTGGCAAGTGCTTGTCGTCGATTCATGCCAGTATTATAACACGGTGCGGGTAGATGGGGATAGCCAAAAATCAGCAGGCCGCACCGGACAGGAGCCAGTGCTTGAATGTGTTTTAGAAAATGTTTTTTCTGATCAGCTTGGCTGGGATAGCAGAGCGCGACGAATTGTGGGAAATTGATGGGGGAAGGGTATTTTGAAAAAGCCGAAATTTTATTGATTGACAGCTGAATTCTATTCTGCAACTATGAGACAATCATTTGTTCTACTGCGTCGCAGTCGTGGGCATTGGTTGAAATTGTTTGCGCACGGCATAGATGAATTGCGTCTCGATGGAGCGTCGGCCATCCAGACGAAGATCAATGGCCCCAGATTAACTCTCTGGCAAATATCTTCAACAGAGTACATAACATGAACATCCTGGCATCATTGCGTACATTCGATGGTAAGCACACGGATATCCTTGAGCAACTTAACGCAACTTTGCCAAGAAACGATAATTCACTGGAAGAGCTCCTTGCTATTGCCACACATGACAACGTTCAATTGCAAGTTGGATCGACTTGGATTCTGAAACGATGGCATGACGAAGGTGAACCCATCATTGAGACCCGTATTCCGACTTTTGTCGAAGTTCTGATTCATGCTGAGTATTGGGAAGTTCGGCTGCACATGTTACAGATTCTTGCAACGATTTCCATTCCTCCAAACATTGCTGCAGCACTTAAAAAAACGCTGCGTAAACTGTTGACTGAGGATAACAAGTTCGTTCGCGGGTGGGCATACAGCGTCTTTGCCTCGATCGGGGATCAGGATTCATCCTGTCGGAAACAAATTTTATCCTTGTTGGATGAAGCTGAGAACGACGAGGCGGCTTCTGTAAAGGCAAGAGTTCGACAAATTCGAAAACGCTATTCTTGGGCAAAACCATCGAATTCGTGATATTCTTTGCATGCGTATTTGAGTGAGCATCATCTGGATTTTTGATCGATTATCGTTAACAACGTTACCAGCAAATGGGGATAACCAAAAAAAAATTAGAGATCGCACCTTATATTGGTCGAGCCATCTGGGCCTGGGGCCGTCCAACACATGACAGACTTTAAGGAATTCAGTTAGCTGAATTCACAGGCTGAACGATTGGCTACACACGGACCAATAGGCCGAACCGCTCGATGGCACAGAACTGAATGAAAGTTAACTTTAATCTTCGTCGAGTGACACGGGCTCTGGCTGTTTGTAATTGCTGATTCCGGAATCAGCTCAGCCCCTGTGTCAGGTCGTTCAGATCCTGCGGGATCATGTCGTGGCGGTTGAGGATGGCACGCTCTTCCGGGTTCAGAACCGGAGCGATCCCGGCATATTCTTTGTGCCAGTCCCGATACTTTGGCAGCGCAGTGATGAACCGGTCGACATGCTGTTTGAAGTTGTTGATATCCGATTTCAACCGTCCGGTTCCGCAGCATTATTTTCTCCCCCCAACCGAGGAATGGTTAACGCCACATAGGTTCCTCCTGGTCGCACCACTACTGAATAAGTTTCATCGGAACCTTGATCCGCTTGCCGTCGCGGAAGATGTGGACGTTCACCCGATCGCCGACCAGGTAGTTACTACGAACCACGAAGAGGAAGTCAGTCATCGACATTTCTGGCTCCAAGTCATCGACACCAATGATGACATCGCCGGGCTTGAATCCCGCCTTGGCAACGTACGAACTCACCTCTTTCTGCTGGCGGAACGCGAGTTGGCCCGGCTTCAACCCTAGGGCTTTCTTCTCGTCCGCCGTCAGGTCATCGCCGTACAGTTTGAGGGACGGGATGCGATGCTGTTGCGACGCCCGCCAAGTAATGTCCGTCTTTTTCCACCCATCAGTCATTTCGAGTTTGGCGGACATCGCTTTGCCGTCTCGCTCCCACGTCACGTCAATCCCGCCTTTCGCCGGAGCGTGGTCGAGGGCGAAGATAGCATCGCCGAACGAGTGAATCGGAACCTGGTTGAGAGAACGAAGTTGGTCCCCGGATTTCAGTCCGGCCTTAGCGGCTGGCGACTCCGGCTTCACGATCTTGACCACGTTGCCGCGGTCGACATCGGGGATGAGGCCGACGTTGTCCGGGGGCGGATATCGCCACACCAGGTCGCGGCTCCACTTGCCCGCCATGGTGAGATCGATCTCCTGTTTCTCCTTCACGTTGTGGCAGTGGACGCACCCGCGCTTCGCGATGTTCATTTCGCGCGGGTACTTAGGCTTTTCGACCTTCCGCTCAGTGACCTGGGGAGCTTTCTTTGCGTGCTCGGCCAGAACTGACTCCATCGTGTGGCGAAATCCGGCGAGGGACAGCCGGTTCTCCGCATCCTTGGAATCCCGACCACCGAACCGGCTGTAGACCTTGCCCTCGGGGCTGAGGAAAAACGTCATCATGGTCAGGTCGAAGTCGAACTCCAACTGGTGAATGTCCACGTCGATCACGCGTGTCAGACGCACACGGATGAACCGGTCGGCAATATCCTTGAACTTCTCTAATCGGACAACCTGCCCGTAGAAGTCCTGGCAGTCCCCTCAGGGGATGCACCGCAAGATCACGACGACGGGTTTACCGGTCCGCTTCGCCTCCTTCATCGCGGCGGGCAGGTCTTCAGTCCACCCGTATCGCCCGGCGTCGTCGCGGAACTTCCCTTTTTGTGCCGAAACGGAAGCCGGATATAGTAAGATGAGGGTGAGAGCGATCAGGCTGAATGTCAGCAGTTCTTTTCGCCCGTAAAATTTCCAGTCCGCCATGCCACTTCCAGTAAGATAAAGCCGTTTTATCTAAAAGAGATAAAGCCACTTTACTTAAATAAGATAAAGCCGCTTTACCTAAAAGAGATAAAGTCATCTTATCTCTTCAATCATCGTTTGACAAATGGAATTTTCAGCAAGAATGCACCCCAATCATGAGAAAACCTTCACTTTTGTGCGGTCGTTTCAGGTTCAGAACAGAAATTCATGCTCAATTCGTCAGCGCACACGGTACAATGCCCCACTACAACCTTCTTTGTGGGGGAAAATCGATTGTGAGAATATTTTTCACTGCTTTCACTGTTTTCAGTGCGTTCACGCTTTTGCTGGCAGCCACCTGCCCAATCGCTTCCGCTCAGAATCCAGACTACCAGCCAGCAATCGATGCCATCAAGGCACGTCTGGCCAGCCAGCAGCAGGAATACGGGTTGCCCGCTGTCAGCATTGCGGTGGTGGCAAACGATCGGATTATCTGGTCGCACGGGGTGGGTTTTCAGGATCAGGCCAAACGCATCCCGGCCGATGGCACCACCGTCTATCGTGTAGGGAGTGTTTCCAAGTTATTCACCGATATTGCCGTCATGCAACTCGTGGATGAAGGGAAGCTTGATATTGACGCACGCGTGCAGAAGTATCTGCCCGATTTCAAACCAGCGAATCAATTTGAAAAGGCGATTACCCTGCGGCAGATGATGACCCACCGCAGTGGGCTGATTCGCGAACCACCCGTGGGCAGTTATTTTGATGCTAACCCACCCAGCCTGGCAAAAACCGTGACCAGTATGAATGGCATTCCACTGGTTTACGAGCCGGAAAAGCAGATTAAATATTCCAACGGTGCCATTGCCGCCGTGGGCTGGGCGGTCGAAACGGTCGATGGCCGGCCATTTGCAAAAGCGTTACGCGAACGCATTCTGCAGCCACTGGGGATGAAAAACAGCGATTTTGAAAAAACACCTGAAATTGCGAAGAAAGTGGCAGATGCGATCATGTGGACCTATCAGGGGGAGATATTTCCCGCACCCACCTTCGAGCTGGGCGAATTTCCCGCCGGCTGCCTCTATTCCAGTGCGGAAGATCTGGCCAACTTCATGCGGGTGCTGATGAACCAGGGGAAACGCGATTCCTTCACTTTGCTGAAGCCAAAGACGCTGCAGGAAATGTTCACACCACAGTTTGTACCGAAAGAGCCCCCACCACCCTATAGTTTTGGGCTGGGTTTTGTGATTGAGCAGTTCGATGGCATGCAACGCATGGGCCACGGTGGTGCCGTGTATGGCTATTCCACCGAACTGGCGTTTATTCCAGAACGCAAGATTGGCGTCGTGGTGATTACCAGCAAGGATGTCACCAACCGGATTACCACCAGGCTGGCTAATGAAACGTTGCGGGCGTTGCTGGCCTGTCAGGATGGGAAACCTCAGCCCACGTATCCCAAGTTTCAGCCACTACCCGCTGGAATGGCCAGCAAAGTAGCGGGGAAATACACCCTGGAAAATAAGCCCGGCGTGGAAATGATTGCCCACCAGGACAAGCTGTATGCCCTGCCGGAAAATGGTGGCTTTCTGGAAGAAGTATTTGTGAATGGTGAAGAACTGATTACCGCAGGCACCCTGGGCAGCGGATTCCCGTTCCGGTGGGATGGGAAAACCATTACCGCACGTGGTTTGACATATCAAAAGCAGGCCCCGCCCGCCCCACAGCCTGTTTCGAAGGAAATGGCGGGTGTGCTGGGCGAATATGGCCCAGACCACAACGTGCTGTTTCTGGTGGAAAAGGATGGCCGACTCTATTGCCTGATCGAATGGTTTTTTGTGTATCCGTTACGCCGGATCAGTGCAGATGAATACGCCTTTCCCGACGTGGGTGGCTTGTACCACGGCGAGAAATTGATTTTCAAGCGGGATGAAACCGGCAAAGCGACTCAGGTGGTTGCCGCAAGTGTGCTGTTCGAGCGACGCTTAAAACGCACATTAAAACCTTTTCAGATGCTGACACGTTAACAATCGAAAAAACCAGTGTACAATAACTTTGCGAAAAACACCCACAGCTGGACCTGTGGGCCGGTTTTGATTTCCACTTTTAAGAGGCTCTCCCATGATTCGAATTGATCGTCGTCAGTTATTGTCCCAAGGTGCTGCTTTTGCCGCCGCATTGGTTGCTGGTAGTCGGGTGATTGGTGCGGAAACCGCCAAAAAGTATGATATTTCGCTGGCACAATGGTCGCTGCACCGAATGCTGCAACAGAAAAAGCTGGCAGCCATCGATTTCCCCAAATATACCAAGGAAACTTTCGACATTCATGCGGTGGAATATGTCAACCAGTTCTACATGGATAAGAAAAAAGATGATAATTTTGTGAAAGACCTGTTGAAACGCACCACCGACCTGGGGGTGAAAAACCTGCTGATCATGTGCGACCGTGAAGGTGCGCTGGGCGATGCGGATGAGAAGAAACGCACCACAGCGGTAGAAAATCATTATCGTTGGGTGGAATGGGCCAAAATGCTTGGCTGCCACTCGATTCGCGTAAATGCTTCCAGCAGCGGCACTTACGAAGAACAAATGGCACGAGCCGCCGATGGGCTTCGCAAGCTGACGGAATTTGCCGCAAAGATGGAAATCAACGTCATTGTGGAAAACCACGGTGGCTTATCCAGCAATGGCACCTGGCTGGCAGGCACCATTAAGAAAGTAGACCACCCACGGTGCGGCACATTGCCCGACTTTGGCAACTTTAACCTGGGTGGCGGCAAGCAGTACGACCGATACAAAGGCGTGGAAGAACTGATGCCGTTTGCCAAAGGTGTCAGCGCGAAATCTCATGACTTTGATGAAAAAGGCAACGAAAAAGCAACGGATTTCCGCAAAATGATGAAGATCGTTGCTGCAGCAGGCTACACGGGCTTCATCGGTATTGAGTATGAAGGCGGCAGGCTCAGCGAAAACGACGGGATCATCGCCACCAAAAAGCTGCTGGAAACCGTCTTTGCCGAAATGAAAAATGCTTAATGATTTGTGCAAAACGACTTGATCAGGCGGATGATCACTTTCATTCGTGGGAAAGTAGTTCAGTCACTAACTGCCGCAGTGCCACAGGATACGCTTCACATTCCGCCGCAAACACCCTGTCTGCAAGGAGTTCCGGCGAATCACCTGGTTCTACGGGCACCGTCTGTTGGTAGATCACTGGACCGTGGTCGAATTGGTCGTCAACATAATGCACGGTGCAGCCACTCACCTTGATGCCACTGGCAATCACCGCCTCATGGACGTGGTGGCCATACATTCCCTTCCCACCAAACGCGGGTAATAGCGATGGGTGGATATTCACCACCTTCTGGTGGTAGTCCGACGGGATTTTCAGCAGTTGTAAATAGCCCGCCAGGCAGACCAGGCCCGCGTGGTGCTGTCGGCAAATCTGAAAATTGGCTTCGCTGAACGATTCCAGATCGGCAAAATCCTTCCGTCTCAGCACGTGAGTGGGAATATTGGCCTGTTGGGCGATTTCCAGCCCACGCACGCCCGTGCGGGAAGAGATCACTTGAATTATCCGAATCGGCAAGCCATGCTCGTTAATGTGGTGCAGCAAATTATCCAGCGTGCGACCACTCCCACTCAACATGACAACGGTAGGAACGGTTTTCATACCAGAAACTCTTCAACGGACACGTTTCGTTTTGTGGCGGTTTCGGCAATCAACTTCCATGTGCCGTCGGGAATATCAATTCCGGTACTTTCCCTGCTCGCACGCACCGTGCGTTCCGGATCGCCCGGTAGCGTAATTTGCGATACACCTTCCCGTCTGGCAGAACTACGGACAAATTCTGTCAAATTGGTGGCGGTGGAGAGGAAATGCTCTGATCCGCCGAAATGCTTGATCGAAAACAGCACAAAGACTGCGGAATTACCCAGGCCGGGCATGGGGCGATCCGGCCTGCTGCATTCCCCACCGGAAAGGCTGCCAGCCAGCAGATCCATGACCAGGCCCAGGCCAAAGCCTTTGTAACCCTGGTTCCCACCGAACGGCAAAATCGATCCGGGTGGGTCGGCATACAGGGCATTGGGATCGGTGGTGGGGTTTCCGCTGGCGTCCAGCACCCAGCCTTCCGGAATCTGTTCGCCTTTCTGCGATGCGACCCGCACCTTCCCTTCCGCACAGACCGATGTGCTGAAATCGAGCACCACAGGATCTTTTGCAGTGGGCACGCCAAAACAGATCGGATTGGTGCTGATGCGGCCTTCCGTTCCCCCAGGTGGGGCAACACGACGACCGGAACCATGAGAATTCACGGTACAGAACAGAACGCACTCATTGCGGGCTGCCCACTCTGCATATTCGCCCAGCCGACCAATATGCCCCGTGCGTCGCAAGGTGCCACTGGCAATCCCCAACGCCTGACATTTGGGCAGCAGTTGATCGAGCAGGCGATAAGTCTGCACCTGGCCAATGCCCCAGTTGCCATCAGCGGCCACCATCGCGGGCGTTTCCTGAAAGACGGTTAAATCCACCGGTGAGACCAGTTTTCCGCTTTCCAGAAAGCCCACATATTGCGGAATCCGGATCACACCGTGGGAATCGTGTCCGCATAAGTTGCTTAATACTAACGACTTAGAAACAATTTCACTTTCATTCGCGGGCACACCCGCCGCCTGAAAAATTGCTTCACTCAACTTGGTGAGTTGCTGGGGAGAGATGGTCGGCACGAATCAGGTCCTCGCACGTAGAATAGCTTTTGCCACAATTAGGATATCTGCCATGTTGTATCACATCACCCAGCAGGAAAGGAGTGCCGGTGGGCACCCTTCGACAGTTTTCACGCTGACCAGTCCCGAACGAGGCTCCCACGCGGAGGTCTGGGTGGGCAATGGCTTCAACTGCCTGACCTGGGTGAATCGCGGGGAACATCTGCTGCACCGTGCCGCAGAATGGGAAGAAAATCCCGTTCCCACCCGCAGTGGGCATCCCATTCTGTTCCCATTCCCCAATCGAATTGCTCAGGGCCGCACGCAGTGGGCAGGAAAATCGATCGAACTGCCCAAAAATGATTCCACGAAGCAGAATGCAATTCATGGCTCCGCACCCCGCGTGGCGTGGGATACCACAGAATTTCAGGCAGAAGCTGAATTTTCATCTGTGAAAGGAACTTTTCGCCTCCAGCAGCACGCACCGGACCTGGCGGTGAAGTGGCCAGGGGATGGGGAATTGCAACTGGAATACATCCTGCAGCCAGATTGCCTGCAAGTGAATGCAACGGTGGCGAATCGCAGCACCGAGGAAGAGTTTCCGTTTGGCCTGGGCTACCACCCGTATTTTCGCCTGCCCCACGGCACTGCGGATGACTGGCAATTGCAAATGCGTGCGTCCAGCTACTGGCCACTGGTAGATAGCATTCCCACCGGTGAGGTGCTGCCATGTCCCTCAGAGCTGGATTTCTCTAACGTTCGACCACTGAAGGACTTACAGCTCGATCACGTACTGACAGGCATTCAGCCACTGGCTAAAGATGAGGAATTTTCATTAATTGCGGTGCTGCAATCCCAGGAACAGGCGGGGAAACTGGAAATATGGGTAACTTCTCATTTTCGGGAACTGGTGCTGTTCATTCCGCCGCACCGACAGGCGGTGTGCATCGAACCGTATACCTGCACCACAAATGCCATCAATCTGCACGCACGTGGGATCGATGCTGGCTGGCAAAGCCTCCCACCTGGGGGACAGGTGGAAATGAAAGTCCGCTATCGCTGGGTGAATTGAAGACAAAACCCATGCTCGAGAGCATAGGATTTTGACGATCAATAGTCAGGTGTTGGAAACGGGCAGAAAATGAAAATTTCTTAACGAATCTCTTGGCAAACTTACCACGCGAAGTGGGAGAATGCCTTGTTGGCGTCGGCCATCTTGATAGTTTGGTCACGTTTGTTCATCGCTTCACCTTCGCGACGGTACGCGGCCATCAGTTCATCAGCCAGACGTTCGAAGATCGGCTTGCCCGATTTGGCACGGCAAGCGTTGATGATCCAACGGAAAGACAGTGCCTGCTGGCGTTTGGCTTTCACTGGCATGGGCACCTGATAGTTCGCACCACCAACACGGCGGGAACGCACTTCAACAGGGGGCTTTACGTTTTCGATTGCCTGAATGAAGACCTGAAGTGGGTCGGCATCGGGCATCCGTTGTTTGATCCGGTCCATGGCATCGTAAACAATGCGGGTGGCGACAGATTTCTTGCCATCCCACATGATGCAGTTGATAAACTTGCTCACCAACAGGGAGTTGTAGCGAGCATCTGGCTTTAACTGAGTATAGCTGGCGGTGAATTTCTTCGACATTCGTTTTTCCTGACTGATTGCAGACGCTAACCTGAATTAGCGATTACTTACCGTCTTGTTTGGCCCCATATTTCGAACGAGCTTGTTTACGATCGGAAACGCCCTGGGTATCGAGCACACCACGGACGATGTGGTAACGCACCCCGGGAAGATCCCGCACGCGACCACCCCGCACCAACACAATGGAGTGTTCCTGCAGGTTGTGGCCTTCGCCAGGAATGTAGGCCGTTACTTCGATCTGATTCGAAAGCCGCACACGAGCCACCTTCCGCAGTGCAGAGTTAGGCTTTTTCGGTGTCATGGTTTTCACTTGCAAGCACACCCCACGTTTCTGTGGGCAGCCCATCATTGCTGGGTGCTTGGAACGTGAACGCTGAACCACACGTGGTTTCCGGACTAACTGGTTGATCGTCGGCATAACAATTCCAAAAGGTCACCGCACGTGCCTTATTCATGCACGCTATCCATCCCATGCCAAATTATGGGAAACCGTTATTGTGGAAAGATGGGGCTTCGCTGGCTAGGTGGCCATGGAAAAAAAATAGAAAATCGCCCAATCTTTCGATTACCCGGTTCCCCACGATGGCGAACCTGCCCACTACAATAATTGTCGATGGGATGAAAAAGATGGTGGAATGCTATGCCTGTCGATCCAGATAAACGCCGATTACGCGAAACCAAACGCGCTGTGAAAAAAGCGGGTGCACGCCACCGTCGCCGCGATTTGAAACGCCAGCTGGAACAAAATCCGGAAGATGCCGCCGATCATACGGAAAAGCTCGGCCGCCACCGGTCGGAACACCTCAACGGCATCGACAACGACAGCACGCGGAAGAAAGAAGAATAGTTTGCCGGAAGAAATAGCACCGAAAGCGTCAGCGACGGTATTTGCCCTGTGAGCCGTCGGCGTAAGTCGCGGTTTGTCTTTTGTCTTCAAAGCCCAAATCTCACATCACGACATTCCCGCGCAGGTGAATTGGATACATCCACATGTATTCATAGCCCGAAGCGCCAGCGAGGGAATTTCTTCGTGACTGGTGTGCTGGAAAATTGACCGCCAAGACGCCAAGAAAACAAATTGCATTATTAGTTCCTAAGAAAACTAACGAGCCGGAAGCGTGAGCGGCGGATATTGCCCTGTAAGCAGCGGTTAAAACCGAAAACCAATTGCACGAAGTAAATACGTTGGCCCCCATTATCGTCATTCCCGCGAAGGCGGGAATCCAGAAAATACCATGTTAACCCGAAACGCGAACGAATTGCTTTGTAAACACCACACGTGTATCTGAGAAAAAGCACTGGATTCCCGCCTGCGCGGGAATGACGCTGCGTGAATGTCACTTTATTGGATAACTAATTGATCTGGGGTAGTTTGCTTAATATCTGATGTGACGACCAGTACCGTCATTCCCGCGAAGGCGGGAATCCAGTACAGAAAACCCGATGAGCCGCAGCAATCAAAATGAAAAGCCTCTCATTTTTGACTTTTTTTTTAAAATATGAGAATGGTTTGAACGAAATGCCGTGAAGACTCCTGCCAATGAATGAGGTGCCCCACCCATGTTGATGTTCCTGCGTTGTGTTGGTGAAGCTGTTGCCGCCAAAGGGCTGAAAGGATTAATTGGTCTGGTGCCCATGGGGGAGCAGATTTATGAAATTGCCAGCGAAGCAATTGAGCGTTACCGGCGGGAATGCAGGGAAGCTCGGCTGAGAGAAGACGTTGAACAAATGGTGCAGGCATCGATCGAGGAAGTTCGAAACGATGCCCACGCGGTTGCGAATGAGGTGCTATCGGATCGGCCACCGGAAGAAATCGCCGTTCTGGAACAATACCTCACCCAGGTTCCGGCGGTGGCACGCCAATCGCTGGTTCACCCACAGGATCTCAGTGGGAAATCGGTTCCGGCAATGATGAACCTGCTGGATCCGTTGCAATTCGGTACCCTGCTGCCAAAACGCACCCCACGCTTCCGCAATGGGGAAACCGTGCCAGGTTCGCCCCAGTGGCGGTTCGTGCAACTGCTGGGTGCGGGTGGTTTTGGCGAAGTCTGGCAGGCACAGCACACTTTTCTGGATAAGCAACGTGCCTACAAGTTTTGCCTGGATCCCGCCGCACGCGACCGGTTGCTGCGGCACGAAGGCGAAATTATTAAACGGGTGATGATTGCCAGTGCGGGCGTACGGCCAGACCAGCATGGCATTGTGCCACTGGAAGATGCGTATCTGGAAGGTGATGCCCCCTGGCTGGCGTACGAGTATGTTGCCGGTGGTGATCTGGCAATTCTGGTTCGGGAGCATGCCACCAAAACGCCCGAAGTACGGGGTCTACGGTCTTTACAAATCCTGACCCACCTTGCGGATGTCATTGGTCGTTTTCATACTTTGCCGGAACCAATTATCCACCGTGATTTAAAACCTGCCAATATTCTGTTGAAAAAAGTGGGCAAAAACTGGCTGTTGCGGGTGACCGATTTCGGCATCAGCCACGTAGAAGCCGACCGCGGCATCCGTCAGGCAACGATTTCTACCCCACAGATAAACCTGGGGGAAACCTATCGTGGTGCCCACACGCCGATTTATGCTTCTCCACAGCAAAAACGTGGCATGAAGCCCGATGTGCGGGATGATGTGCATGCACTCGGGATTATTGGCTGGCAACTGTTGCTGGGTGATTTAAGTGCGGAACGGCCCGCAGGCAAATGGCGTAAACGCCTGCTGGAATGCCAGTTAAGCGAGCCAGTATTGGATTTGCTGGAAAGTTGTTGGGATGATGATCCCGAAGAACGCCCCGCTAATGCAGCGGTACTGGCAATGCAACTGCGAAGTACGTCTTCGAAAAAGACTGCACCAGTCCAATCAGTAGCAGCACCTATGGCTAACCCACTTATCGATAAAGTGAAGCAGCAGTTTGCAGATGTTCAGGAATACGCACTGAAACATAGCAGTTCCCGCCGATGGTATGAAGAAAATCAGTTTTCAATCGAAGACTGGAAAGCATGTGCAAAATTAGGTTTGCATGAAGCAATGTCCATGCTCGCACGATGTTATGATGAAGGGATTGGCGTCGAAAAGGATGCTGCAGAAGCGTTGAACTGGTTTCAACTAGCAGCGGATTTGGGTAATCCAGCATCAATGAATAATATTGGCTACTATCACGATGTCGGACGTGGAGTTACGCAAAGCCACTCAGAAGCGATGAAGTGGTATCTCAAAGCGGCTGATGCTGGCTATGCAATAGCGATGCGAAATATTGGCATCCTTTATGAA
The DNA here is from genome assembly GCA_041399155.1 of Zavarzinella sp. Taxonomy (NCBI): domain Bacteria; kingdom Pseudomonadati; phylum Planctomycetota; class Planctomycetia; order Gemmatales; family Gemmataceae; genus Zavarzinella; species Zavarzinella sp. Next base: position 615,634 of record JAWKTI010000003.1, on the reverse strand, counting down.
AATGGACAGGGAGTTAAACTGGATTTTGCAGAAGCGATGAAGTGGTACCTTAAAGCAGCTGATGCTGGTTATGTAGCCGCAATGACTAGTATTGGGATCTTATATCATAATGGCTGCAGTGTCAAACAAGATTATGTATCAGCAATGAAGTGGTATCTTAAAGCGGCTGATGCTGATGATGCAACTGCTATGTATAATATTGGCCTCCTTTATGAAAATGGTCAGGGTGTCAAACAAGATTATGCGGCAGCAATGAAGTGGTATCTTAAAGCGGCTGATGCTGGCTATGAAGCTGCTATGACTAACATCGGCACTCGTTACCATAATGGCCAGGGTGTCAAACAGGATTATGCAGAAGCGATGAAGTGGTATCTCAAAGCGGCTGATGCTGACGATGCAACTGGTATGAATAATATTGGCCTCCTTTATGAATATGGCCAAGGTGTCAAACAGGATTATGCAGAAGCATTGAAGTGGTATCTCAAAGCGGCTGATGCTGGCTATGCATCAGCGATGCGAAATATTGGCATCCTTTATAATAATGGCTACGGTGTCAAACAGGATTATGCAGAAGCGATGAAGTGGTATCTCAAAGCGGCTGATGCTGGCGATGCAACTGCTATGAATAATATTGGCACTCGTTACCATAATGGTCAGGGTGTCAAACAAGATTATGCAGAAGCGATGAAGTGGTATCTCAAAGCGGCTGATGCTGACGATGCCTTATCAATGACAAATATTGGGATCTTATATCATAATGGCTACGGTGTCAAACAGGATTATGCAGAAGCGATGAATTGGTATCTCAAAGCGGCTGATGCTGGCGATGAAACTGCCATGAACAATATTGGGGTTCTTTGCAGATATGCATTGGGAGTACAGCGAGATTACGCTATCGCCATGCAATGGTTTCAGAAAGCTGCAGAACTTGGTTCGGGGATTGCGATGCGAAACATTGGTTCCATGTATGAAGATGGTGAAGGTGTTGCAAAAAACCTGAATGAAGCGAAAAATTGGTACCAGAAAGCAATTAATGCGGGAGATGTGGACGCAAAAGAGCGATTTGCAAAACTGACAGGCCGGCCTTCTAATCCAGACGATTCCGATTTTGACTTGGAATTGGAATTAGAATAGTAAAGAATTTGTAAATAAATCGACAGTCCGTTTGTCCCCAAATCTCATACTGCACAGCAGATATTAGAATTGCCATCAAAATCTGTCTACATCCCAATTCCATCGAGGTGGAAGGAACTGTTGAGGCAGTTGAGCGAGGTTTTGCCATTTTCCTGCACAATCACCGATAAAGCACAGTTATCCAGCGATATCATGCGGGCACGGGCGGGGCCCATGCCCAGCACGCCAGCCAGAAACGTGCGATTCACGATGTGGTGGGACACCACCAGAATGTTCGCTCCCGCGTGGCGATCCAGAATTTCATTAATGGCTTTTAATGTTCGCAGGTAGACCTGCTGAAAATTCTCCCCACCTGCGTAGCCGTGGGTGGCAGGATCGGCATGAAATGCCCGGTACTCTTCCGGTTCGGTTTCTTTAATCTCTTCCCAGGTTTTCCCTTCCCACAGTCCAATATCGCACTCAATCAGTGCGTCGGAAATAATCGGCGTCAGTTGATGCGGGGAAGCAATAATATCTGCTGTCTGCCGGGCTCGCTGCAATGGGGAAGTGTATATCACATCCAGCGGGTAGACTGCCAGAAAGTCGCGGGTGGCTTCAGACTGACGCACCCCTTTGGGATGCAGTTCCGGATCCATCTTGCGGCCCTGAAGCTGTGGGGGGTGCATCAGATTAATGGCAGTCGCTGCATGGCGAATCAGATAAAGTTTTGTTCGCATTTCCCCGTAAGGTTAGAATTCACAAGACTTTAGACTAGCCGATCCTGCGCGAAGATGCAAGTCTGGCGGCAATTTCTGTCGCATGGATCATCGAACTGGGGTCGGCAATGCCTTTGCCGGCAATATCGTAAGCGGTGCCATGTGCCACGCTGGTGCGGACGATTGGCAGGCCCATGGTGACGTTGACCAGGTTCCAGCCGCACTTCAATTTCATGGCGATGTGCCCCTGATCGTGGTAGATTGCCGCCACCGCATTGAATTCACCACGAAAAGCCCGCACAAACAACGTATCGACTGGCAGCGGGCCAACGACATTGATGCCCAACTGTTGGCACTGTGCCACGGCAGGCTGAATGATGAGAGCTTCTTCATTTCCAAATAGCCCCCCATCCCCCGCGTGAGGGTTCAGTGCCGCAACCGCAATCCGTGCCGGTTCCCCCACAATCTGGGGCAATAATTCATGCAGCAGCCGAATTTTTTCACTGACAGCTGAACTGCTTAGCTCCCCAAAGACATTTCGCAGTGCGGTGTGCAGCGTCACGTGGGCGACGGCAATCCCAGAGCCGTACAGCACCATCGCATACTCTGAGGTGCCCGTTTCTGCTGCCAGAATCTCGGTATGCCCAGGGTAATCCACACCCGCCTGGGATAGTCCTTCCTTTTGCAGCGGTGCGGTCACAATGCCATCGGCCCGACCTGCCATGGTTTCTGCGATGGCACGCACGAGGAAGTCGTAGGCCCCACGTCCGGCCAGGGCAGAAATCACCCCAGGCGGGGTATCAACGAGGCCCGCGACAGGCACATTCAGGCAGGTGACTACATTTTCCGGAGTGTCCCACGTGGGGCTGATCTGGTCAATGCCTTGGACAGTCAAATGATTGGCGAATTGTTTGATCGTTTTCGCCACCGTGGGCAGGTCGCCAACAATTACTGGATGACAATATTGCTGAACGGCAATCCAGCTACGCACAATGACTTCTGGGCCAATGCCAGCGACATCGCCCAGGGTAAACACCAAAGTTGGTTTGAAAACGCCCACAATAAACCCGGTAAGTGGAACAGGGAAAGACCTCTCCCACATTCTATGGGTGCTGGAATTTTCCTATGTGCCCCACATAGGTGACCGGATGTGGCCCGACATACGGCTTTGGATAATATTTTCGGCGTAACCAGGCAAATCTTCTCAATGTGATCGCAGACAAAGTTGAGTGGCTTATTTGCCAGGGGGAAGTTTTTCTTCTTTCGATGCTAAACCTTTCGCAATTGTAGCAAGTTGGATCAATTCACTCCGATGTTGGCCTGGATCGTAAACGATGCTCTTGGTGGCCCAGGCAATTACAGAATCATAATCTGCCGTTCCTGCAAATTCTGATTTCCGCAACAGCATACCAAAACCGGCGGCAGCAGCAGCACAATGAAAATCTGCCGAAGGAGCGGCTTCAATTTGGTTTGCTTTGACAGAAGTTTCAATTTCCTGTGCTGCATCCGAAACGGGATCTTTATACCTCATCCGCATTGTCAGCATTTCATTTGTCAAACCAGATTTGCTTAGCTTTGGTTTATCCTGATATTTCAATTCAGGTGATTTTGAAGCAGGCACTGTCAATCCGGCAGGCACTAATTCATAGAGGGCAGTGCATGTATGCCCGCTGCCCATATCACCTGCATCCTTCGCATCGTTTCGAAAATCCTCTGCCCGCAGCAGCCGATTTTCATACCCGATCAGCCGATAGCCAGCAATGTGAGCAGGATTAAATTCCACTTGTAATTTCACATCTTTCGCAACAGTTACCAACGCGCCGCCCTGATCAACAAATACTTTCTTCGCTTCATTGATATTATCGATGTATGCATAGAAGCCGTTGCCATGGTGGGACATTTGTTCCAGAGTTGTATCTTTCAAATTCCCCATGCCATAGCCCAGACAGGTCAGGTAGATGCCGGTTTTCCGTTTCTCTTCCAGTAACCGCACCAGTTGTGAACGGTCGGTAATTCCAACATTGAAATCGCCATCGGTCGCCAGAATCACACGGTTCAACGAAGTAGGTGAGTAGTTTTGCTGGGCCAGACTATAGGCTTCCCGAATACCACCTTCGCCATTCGTCGATCCGCCTGCTTTGAGTCGCTGCAGTGCCTGTCCGATTCGATCTTTTTCCGCACCACTTGTCGGTGGCAGCACAACTCCTGCATTGCCCGCGTAGGTGACAATCGCCACACGATCCTTTGCGGTTAGTTGATTCACCAACAACTCAAGTGAGTTGATCACTAATGGAAGTTTATTATGCTCAGACATGGAGCCAGAAGTATCAATCAAGAAAACCAGGTTTCGTGCTGGCAGTTCTGCAGGATCAATCTTTTTCGCCTGTACACCGATACGTAGCAGCAAATGCTTGCTTTGCCAGGGACACTTTGCTACTTCCAGGTGGAATCGTACTGGTTTGTTGTCTTTTGGTCCTTCATATTGATATTGAAAATAATTCACAAAATCTGCAATACGAACCGCATCTTTGGGAGGAAGGGTTCCAGTATTCAGTTTGCTTCTGCAGTTTGTGTAAGAAGCAGTATCAACAGATGAAGAGAATGTGGATAGTGCTTCAGCAGATACTTCGAGGAATGGATTTTCCTGATAGTGTTGATAGTCTTCCTGGTCTGTGCTGTTCATCAGCATCATTTCTTCGCGTGCTTCAGAAGAAGCAGGGGCGTAACCAACTTTCGATTCTTCATCACAACCTGAAAGCACCACTGATACAAGTCCAATTGCAATCAGGAATTTCCGAGGTGCTTGTTGACATGCATTCCATAAATGTGACATGATTCAATCTCCTGAAAATATGTCTTCAAAGAAAAGACCGCACCAATGTGATCCTCCAGTGACAATTTTATTCCAACAAGTATTTCAGTAATTTTTTCCGTACGCTCCGGTCTTTCAGCGACAGCCATCTCAAAAGCGGAAGTACACCGTTTGACAATCTACAAACGAAAGAATGTGCGAATTGCCACATGCTTCCAGTTGGTGTTCACAATCAGTCAGCGGCAGGATGTCGCTGCCACAAAATGGCGCATTCAATTGCAAAAAGCTGAGATGGGAATCAGGGAAAAACTACCGACCTGGGTGGGGATCGTAATTGCATTTCAACCTGTTGCAGGTGCGTACGACGATCACCTGTAAATGAAAATCCAAGTGACACTGGCTTCCAGCCGGTGAACAAGAAAATTCAGCGGCAGGATGTCGCTGCCACGTAATTGTGCACTATCCAGCCATTCGTGGGCAATGATTTGCCTGATATGTGTGCAAGAGTTCATATTTTGCAATTCAATCCATCAATCTTGCAATATAAAATTAAGAAAATCTCATATTTGCCGCACTTATGATGGTGCATTGAGGCATCATTGCGAGCACAGACAATCTGGTGACAAATTGTGCCACCGATGCTGGCAGGTGGTGCTGCGACATTAAGCAGTGTCAAAAAACAGGCACCAACCACATTTTTCTGAAATTCAACGTAAACATCTATTAATGAAGCACTTACGAAAATTATTTCCTCAATTTTGAAGCAGTTTTTTGCGATTGGCACGCCAGATGCAATGCATAAAACCATGGCTAACAAGCCTGGTTCACCCGAATCGATGAGATCAAGGGAGAGGGGTCGAGGTCGATTCGGGTGAGTTTTAAAACACCAGAACAGTGTCGCACGGTGGGTTCAAAGTAACTCTGCCAGCGATACCACAAACTAAACTACTTGAGCTTGGTGGGCTGAGGGAGAGGCAGTTTCGGCCGAGACCAGTAGTTTGGAATCACAGAAAGCACCGCTTTCTGATCAAGTATTACCCGGGTTAGTCTGATTGAGGGAGAGGCAATCAGATTAATCCGGGTAATTTTTTTCATTTCACTGATACAAAAATCCAGTATAATCTGTTTGTTAATTCACCAATACTTCAGCGTGCAGAAGTTTTCTTCTCGGTGGGGAAATCAGCAGGCACTTTCTGTGTTACTTTCCCAGTGGCAGCCCATTCTGCCCCCCGCAGCAAGGTGGTCTGGAAACCGACGCACTTCATCGCCACATCCGCATGACCCAACGTGGTATGGAACACCCGACCTTTGCCGTAAGAAATCGTCATCAGCATCGGTTCATGTTCGCCACTGCCACCTGTCCCAGGTGCGGCAAATGCCGTTGCCAGCACTGTGACATTTTCTGCCGGCCCACGCAGGCGATCGTACAGTTCGTCCTGAGCGTGCAGCCATTTCTTCGGCAGGCCAGCCACAATCGGGTGATCCGGCTGGCGAATCTCTACCACAAATTCGTGTTGCTTGCCATGGCTGCCACCTCGACCTGCGGTGGTGTCTTTCACGAAGGTGCCATCACGCAGGCGAATGTAAGGACCGGATTTCTCATTGCGGCCACCCCAGCCACCAACGCCGATCATTGCGTTGTATTCCGGCCAGTTGGAAAAGGCATTGTTGGCAGCATGTACTGGCACAAAACCACCACCGTTTTCAACATACTTCACAAAGTCCGACTGGGTCTCTTTGGACCACGGTTCGCCATTGTAATTCGAAATAACCACGCCGTAATCGGCAAACTTGGGCCGAAACGTCGCGATACCTTTGCCTTTATCTGGCGATGTTGCCACATCCACGGTGAAGAGATTGCTTTCTTCCAGCACTTTTTTCAGGATGGGTGTGGTCGCCCGCCAGTTGTGGTTGTTCTGGCCATCTACGATCAATGCCTTGATCTTGTCTGCCGAATAAGCTGGCGAAGCAATCAATAATACAGTGAACAAAATTCGGTACATGAAGAATCCTCGAAGAGTTGAGAGGCTCGCAGCGACGATCGCTGTCGCAGAGCACAATCGGGGTAGGGGCGATCTACATGATAGTTTAGGGAGAACCGGTGATTGGTAATCCCATTATGGTAACCGTTCACCGGTTCGGGAATTGGCCTTTCGCAAATTTCAGCCATTTTCTATAATCGGGCGATGGAAATCGAGTCGTTCAATTCCGAATGTCCTGGGTGCCAGCAATTGCTCAAGCAGGTTCATTTGCTGCAACAACAGCTGATGGATCAGCAACAAATAATTCAGCAACAACAAAAGACAATACTGGCGCTGGAAGCTCGCATTCGTGATCTGGAAGACAAGCTGAAACCGCCTAACAAGCAAGAACCTGCAGAAAAAGAAAAATTAGCTTCCCAAAAGCCGACTGGTCGCAAACGCGGGGCACAACATGGTCACAAGGCAAATCTGCGAAAACCCTTGCCTCCTGAAAGTGTGTACTCCTTTATCAAGTTCGTGCCAGAAACCTGTTCTCGCTGCCACAAATCACTTGTTGGCTGTCCGAATCTACCTGAACCCAGGATTCATCAGCAAGTTGAACTGCCACAGCAGCCTTTAATCGTAACACAATATGAAGGTCATTCCCGGAAATGTGCTGATTGTGGACACACAACGGCGATGACCATTCCTGCCGAGTACCGCAACCATTGCACCGGTCCTCGATTGACAGCTGCTCTGCTATGTATGGTGGGTCAGGATGGATTGAGTAAACGGTCAATCGAACGAACTTGCAAAACGATTTTTGGCATAGACATATCCTTGGGAACCATCAGCAATCTGGAAGCCGAGGCAATTCCGGCATTGGACGCACCTTGTGAGGAAGCTCGTGAGAAAGTTAAAAACGCTGATGTAAAGGGGTTTGATGAAACGGGCTGGAAAGAGGCGGGCCACAAACGCTGGTTATGGACAGCGATTGCGGCAAAGATTCATATCGTAGTATTTCTCATTCATGCACGTCGCAATATTGAAAGCGTTTATGGGTGAAGCACTCCCTGGATTTGTCAGTACGGATCGCTGGAAGGTATATGTGAAGAACCTTCCTGAAGATAGCCATCAATTATGTTGGGCACATTTGAAACGCAACTGGGAGGCATTGTCCAAACGAAGTAAGCGAGCGACAAAACTCGTGGATCACTGGCTTGAATTACACAAGGAAATATTTGAGCTATGGCATATTTTTACGAGAGATCATCAGATAAGTCGCCAAACATTGCAACAGCGGATGAAACCGTTGCAGGAACGCGTGCACACTGCTGAAACAGGGGCAGGGTAGCAAAGACAAAAAACTTGTGCGTTTATGGCTGTTTGTCGACCATGAGCACGTTCCGCCAACGAATAATGATGCGGAGCGTGTACAACGTCGAGCGGTGTTGTGGCGTCGACGCAGCTTTGGTTCTCAAAGTGCTCGTGGCTGTCGGTTCGCAGAGCGAATCCTGACGGTATGTGAAACATTGAAACTACAGGGAAGAAACGTATTGGATTATCTGGAAGAAGCGATCAACGCACACCGGAAAGGCAAACCTGCACCGAAACTTGCAACAACATAAGTGAACGGTTACCCATTATGCTACTTCACTGCGGCTTCAACCCCAGCCCCTTCCTTCGCAAGGAAGGGTTCAGTCTGGGCTGTTGTTGGTAAACCAATTAACAGGCGCTCAATTTGGGTATCTACTGACGTGATTGCCGTACGCACCTGCAACAGGTAGACAGTATGTCTTTCAGTTATCGCATAAACTGTGTTTTTCGCAGGAATGGCAGGTGGGCCGAGGGATTATTCGCCGACGTATGGCAGCAGAGCCATAAAGCGGGCTCGCTTGATTGCAGCAGAAAGTGCACGTTGGAACGGAGCACAGGTGCCTGTTCGTTTGCGGCCCAGAATTTTACCCTGGTTGCTGATCAATTTCCGCAAGGTCACAACATCTTTATAATCGACAAAGGCTGGCCGTGGGCAGCCTTCTTTGGTGCAGAACTTGCAACGATTACGACCCTTTTTCGCCAACTTCTTGCGGATCATACCGCTCCTCTCAGAAAAATACCCAGATTTTTAGGAAAAGTGATTGTATCCCACCGTGGGTGGGAGACAACTCTATTTCAAAAAATTTTCCCATTCCCACAATATTGACCTGATAACAGTGCTAAATTCACTGGTTTGTACAGTAAAAATTCCCAATTCTGTTCACTGATTTTGTCAAGAATTGGTGAATCATTCGAAATTTGCTGTAGTCGACAAGAAAAATTATCCGATTTGTGCTAGAATTACAGTAACCAAGGTAGACAATTACTGTCTTTGACAATACCAGCGTCTTTGACCAGCCTTAATAAAGCTGGTCCAGCGGGCTTCGGCCCGCTGTTTTTATTTCTGGTCGGGCCAATCACCGATCGCAATCCACGAAATACTTTTCCCCATTCCAATCGATTCGAGTTTCTTCAACTCCCCACTTGTGGAGTTAATCGAATAGATGGCCATTTTGCCGTTTCCTTCCCCACCTGAAAGCAGATATTTGCCATCTGGGGTAATTGCAAACGATCGTGGTGTCTTTTCGGTGGGTGTCTGTCCGATCGATTTCAACCCAGTGGGCGAAATGGCAAAACCAGCCAGGCTATCGTGCCCACGATTCGAAACCCAGACAAACTTGCCATTGGGGTGCACTTTTACCTCCGCCGTGGTGTTTTTGCCCGTGAAATCGGCTGGCAGTGTCGACAGCGTTTCTTTGGGTGTCATTTTCAAGATGCCCTTCTCATCGGCTTTGACGTCATACCGTGTAATACTGTTGCCGATCTCATCGGAAGTAAATGCTACATCGGGGTGGTTGGGAAGAAATGCCAGATGGCGTGGGCCTGCCTTCTCTTTGCCACCTGCACCCATGCCGGTGGGGGTCAATTTGCCCTTCAGTGCATCAAATTGAAACAGATGGACCGAATTCGTCCCCACGTGGGGCACCATCACGAAGCGATTATCCGCACTCACATGGACAAAGTGTGCCGTGCGTGCTGTTTTGTGGCTATCGCTGGCAGGAGAAATGAGTTTTCCTTCATTTATTCCGTGCACAACCACGGTGCCACCTGAATAGGAAGCAGAAATCAACCATTTCCCTGTATGATCTGTTGCGAGGTGCGTCGCATTGGCACCTTTTTCCAGTGTGACACTATTGATCGGCGTTAATTTTTCAGTTGTGGCATCAAATCGAAAGCTGGAAATCGTATCGTTTGAGCGAATAGACACAAAACCAACCTGATGTTTGGGATCAAACGTGATGGCACCGGGTGCCCCTTCCAAGGGATAGCGTTTGATTTCATGCAGTTTTCCTGCTTCCAGGCGGGCCAGCAGCAGTTGTTTATCTGCAGAAAGTGAAATAAAGACGTAAGTCTTTGCCTGGCAAGCAGTTGTAAGAAATAGCGACAAGAAAACTCCGATGCGATACCACATAATTGTTCATCCCGCGGGTGTTGAAATTGTGGTATGATCGTATCCGACGAAATTTGGAAAGTAAAGCGCCAGTTTGTGATTCTTGAAGGGCCGAATAAATGAATTGAAAGTCATAAATGAAATTTGATTCATTTTTAATCTTTCCTAATCCCAACGTCTCACGTGGGCCATGTCGAAGTTGGGGTTTCGCACTTTTTACAAAACGGGTATAAGCAAAATAGTTGGAACGCAGGGACCAGACCCAACCAGGGAAGGTGGGCAAATTGATGCACTCATTAAAATTGTTCATGCTCGTCGCCGGCATCTGCTGCATTTGTAATGTTGCACACAGTCAGGACCGCATCATCCCACTCGATCCGCTGCCACTTCCTGCGGATTTAGGTGGGCAGGAGATCATTCCTGCCCAGTTTCAGGTGCCCGTGCCTGCCGGCACCACTCCAACCGGGGGTAATTTCGTCGGCACCGCTACCAGTTATAACGTGCCCACGGTCACCTTGAATGTCGCAGGCCCTTCCGTGGTTTCGACGGAACAACCGATTGTCTATCGCTTGACGGTGCGGAATGTTTCCCGCAATGATGCCCACCATGTGGTGCTGCGGGTGATCCCACCAAAAGGCACAAACAGGATCAAAAGTGATCCCCCACCCACCAAAGACGAACCTGGGGAAGTGGAAGTTCGCTATGAGATGAAAACTTTGGCCGCAGGCGAAAGTAAAGTGGTGGAAATTTCGTTTCAGCCGAAATCGGATACCACCAAAGTACAACTGAAAGCCTGGCTGCAATTTGACTATGGGCGTGGTCTGGAAACGGAAGTCAGCCCACCTGCTCTGGAAGTGAAAAAAGACGGCCCCACCACTGCAATTGTGGGAGACACCCTGACTTACCGCATTCTGGTGAAAAATACCGGAAAAGTGACGCTTAGCGATGTAGTAGTTCAGGATCGCATTACTGAACAACTGGCCTACGATGACCGTGTGATCGGCAGGGGTTATGTGGATGGCCGTGTCACTTCGACGATCGATAATTCCCGCTTGAACCGGAGCTGGACCATTCCCAAAATGCTGCCAGGTGCCACCCAAATACTGGAGTATCAGGTGAAGGTCAAACGGTTGGGCAAATGTACCACCAGCACCACAGCGGAATGTTCGGAAACTAAGCAGAAGAAAACCACAGACCTGAATGTTGATATTTCTACCGCACAGTTGGGGCTGGAAGTCAGCGGACCCACCGGCGAAGCTGGGACCGTGGGGCAATCGATTGGCTACCGTGCTGTGGTACGAAACGCAGGCACGGCAGACCTGAAAAACGTCGTTGTGCGCTTCCGCTTCCCCACCGATATGGAAACAGCCAAAGCCACCGCAGGTGCCCGCTTAAATCGCGATGCGGTGGAATGGACTTTCGACCATCTGTTGCCCAACCAGACAAAAGAAGTAAACCTGATGCTGCAGACCAGCACCCCGGGTCAACGGAATGTGCTGATTACCGCTGTCGCCGATCGAGGCGAAGCCCAGAAAAAAGAGCTTTCCACCACGGTGAAAGGGGTGGCAGCGATCGATTGGGATGTGTCGGTGCCTGGCACCGTTGCTGTGGGTAATGAAGTCTATTATCAAGTGACGATTATCAATCAGGGAACAGCAACCGCCCCCAGCATTCGTACCGATGTTGATCTGCCGAAACATGTGGAATTGCTGGAGACGAACTACCGTTACAGTCGTGGGACAGGTGAAAACGCCCGTTTACTGTCCTTTCAGGCGATGGATATCCCACCACGAAAAAAAACCACGTTGACGATTCGCTGTCGGGCGGTGAGTGCTGGTGAAGCGAAAGCTGCCTTCACCCTGACTGGTGAGGGCGTCGGCCGTCGGCCACTGCAGCAGATCAAAACTACGTTGATTTCTGGCAAGGGCGATACCGCAACCCCCGTCCCACCGCCACCCCGCCCAGAGACAAACCGAATCGGCTAATCTGCCAGTCATGTCTCTCATTCCAGATACATATTTCCAAAATAGTGGTTCAGCACCGGCTGGCGGGAATGACTTCTTCATCATGTTGTGAGAATCATCGACGTGCCGTGCGTGTACGACACTTTTCAATCGGGTATAATTATTCTGAATTGACTTTCCCGGCGGTTTGGTAATTGAAATGTTCAGACCAGTTGAAGCAGCAGATTGCGGATCATGTAGCGTTTCAGGAGTTCTGCCCCGTCACTACCGAGCATTATTGTCAGGCTATACTGAGGCTGGATATGGGTGCAATCGAGTACGAGTGCGAGAATTTTTGCTGCTGGTCCAAGATTCCACCAGCAATTCGCCACTACGTTCTACCATCCGGTGAGCAGGTGGTATGCCTCGAGAAGCCCGGTTGGTGTCAAGGCTGTCGGCTCATCAGCTTGATGGAAGACCTTGTTCCGGTTACTGATTTGGAGCAGCTAGAAATTGGACACCAAGTCGAGCCACCGTTCGAAGATCGCGATTGCTGGATTGCGATGCTGCAGTCTCTAATAAATTGGAGGCGAGAGCGAACGCATCCGGCACGCTGCTTGCTCTGCGGTACGGTACGTGTTGAACCACTACGACTTGTCAAGAGCGATGAGCACGTGGGTTGGGAATGCCCGCGATGCGGTGGACTAATGAGTGCTTGGGCAGAATTAGGCTTCCCAAGCTACTCGCTCCTTTACACTCCCGATGGCCAGCCTATTGGCCACCGCAGTTTCGGGCTCATCGTGCGTGCTTTACGGTTTGCAGTGTGCAGTATGGTAACCATCTTAAAAAGATGGAACTTGCTATCCAGAAACTTCCGCAACTAAACCAAAATCAGTTTGAAATTCGGTGTTTCTGGTATTTTTCGATCCAACCGCGGCTTACAAACCCAACCAAGGTTGGGTTTCAGACGGTTGTGTCTACAACCGTCATTCCCGCGAAGGCGGGAATCCAGTTTTGCCCATGTAGTGTATCTTTCTGTATCGCACTCTGTTTTTTTCTTGCACCCCTTAGAACTACTGAGTAAACTACAACTAATGTGGACCTTCCTCATGCTGTACTTTGAAATTAGGACGGTACAAGAACTGTTGGGACATGCCGATGTGACGACCACCATGATTTACACGCATGTCCTAAACAAAGGGGGGAGAGGCGTCAAAAGCCCCTGAGATGAATAACTTTCGGCGCAATGTCCATTAGTGTGTTATCTCGCGGCTGATTTGAAACAATGGTTTGAACGTAAATTCATACCATGTAAGTAGTTAGATGGTACGGTACCATCTTTATTTTTAAAAGTGTTATTTTGCGCAAGCGCAATCTAATTACAAGTTAGTCCGCCAACGCCGATGTACGACACATTGATCATGCTTAAGCCAAGTGCGAGTTTCTCCGTCGACGAGATGCTTGAGGTAGTCCAGGGCGTGGCGGCCACCGGCGACGGTTCGGTCGAACGCATCGGTTCAACCATTCGGCGCGTGACTTCTGCCGGGCACATTGAAATCGTGCCGAATAGTTCTGGCTACGTCATTGAGGAGAGCAATGAGATCGCTGAGCGATTTGATATTCCATGCCATGGCTGTGCCACCCGATACGAGATGTCCGGCGAAGACGCAGACATGGAACTGTTCAATGACTACCTCATCATCAACGAACGCCTGCAAGAGCTAGGCAGGTTCGTCATCTTCGATTCGCAGGAATGCAAGCTCATGTTCGACGACGGGGCGGGCTAACCACCGGCTGCAGTTGACCGGCTGCGCCCGCGATATGATGTGGTTGTCGGTTTGGAGCCTGCTCTCCGCGGGCGGCCGGCAACTGAGCCTTTTACGTTATGTTTTAAAATGAAGCACGTTGAGCAGATCGAAAAGCACCTGCCCGAAAAGCGAAAAGCATTGTTGCATTGCCTCCGCGCAAACAATTGGAGAGTAGTCGGAGTTGACGACAGAGAGTCGGACTGGGCACTCGGCGAAAAATGGCTGATTGAGTCCACCAGCGAAAACAAGGGGCAGCGCTTGGCACTCTGGATGTTCAAGTATGATGGCATTCACGATGGCATGGACAGAGTGGTCGCAACGCATCGCGACGCGTCACCACCGAGCGCATATGGGGGCACACCGACCATCGAGTTTGATTCAAGACGATTTGAGAAGCAACTGGAACCGTTCATGGCTTCACTTCACCAGTTCAGGATCGGCGGCACGATGCTGATTCCGGACGGCGACGAAGATCAGAAAACATAACGAAGCAATGCACCCGAGCCGCGAAGTCGGGCGTTTTCACATTGCAAATCTCTCGTCGCGGCCGGGTGATTGCGGTCGTTCGGTGGTCGGAGGCGATGCCCGGTGTTTTCCTACGTTGACCTCGTGCGGCTCGAATCCAAGACTCAACGTCGACGAAGAGACCGGTGAAGCTCTCTACGATCAGGAGATGCTGACGCCTGAGTCGTTTGCCAAAGAGATGCGCAAGATGGCTGAAGCGGCCATGTTCTTGGGTCGAGCCTATCTCCAACTCATTCATCGCTACCCGCACGGTGACGCCTAACCCTTCGCTCGAGCTGACCCACACCGGCATGGCACTTGGCCCGCGAAGCGGAGTGGTAGATCATCCGCCTCGCGGGCCAAGCGCCATACCGGCGTGGACAGCTCAGCTCAAACGTTATCTGGCGGAGCGAATGGCCTATGGCGGTTTACCTAATCCGACCGATCGTTTTTGATGAGGATGAGAATCCGTTAAACAACCTCGATTTGGATGGCGAGATCGACGACCTTTGGCCGCTGTCTGTGCCGCTACGACTGAAGGCGATCTGGCGTCGTCTCGAACTTAAGGGCAACTTCGACGAGAAGATCGAAGCTTACACGCTCAACCTTCGTGCGCCGGTCGTCACGAAGCGGGTCGCCGATGCGTGGGCCGGCATCGTCGGCGATGCTGCGGAATTTCTCCCGGTCGCTGTGCAAGGCGTAGAGCTCTATGTCGTTCACTGCCTTTGGCGCGTATCGCTTGGGCCCAATGCGAAGGCGAGCGTCAACAGTGTCAGCAAGAACGTTACGTGGATCAACAAATACGACTTTGACGCGAAGGAACTCGAGCGAGCATCGTTGTTCGAGATTAGTCAGCCGGCAGGGTCGGCGGCCGGGAACGTGGGAATGTCGATGGGATCTCTGCTCGCCGTGGATCCGGTAGCTTCTCAGCTCCGGCGCACGGTGCCGCGCGGGATGGACTTCACCAAAGTCTTCGACGGCAGTTCGGCCGCCAGATAACCACCGGCTGCAGTTGACCGGCGACGCCCGCGAAGTAGAATGTTGTTGTCGGCTTGTAGCTTGCTTTCCGCGTGCGGCCGGCAACTGAGCCTTTTACGTTAGTCGGATGAAGATGCCTCCCGAGAGACCACGCCTGACACGCATCTTCACGGGTAGCCACCTAACCACCGGCTGCAGTTGACCGGCGACGCCCGCGAGTAGAATGTTGTTGTCGGTTTGGAGCCTGCTCTCCGCGGGCGGCCGGCAACTGAGCCTTTTACGTTAGTCGCAGAAGTGATCGCTGATGATTAC